>NZ_JBIAGA010000011.1:0-226026 GCF_042869555.1 Nocardiopsis sp. NPDC006938
GCCTCCATCTTCACCATCTTCGAGGGCGCCAGCGAGATCCAGAGACTCATCATCGGCCGCACCGTCACCGGCCTCCCCGTCCGCTGACGCACGGGTGAGACCACGGGTGAGCGGGGAGGCTCAGGGGTGAGGAGGTGAGGCCGGTGTTCGCATGGCCCACACTCGGAGTCCTGGTCGGCATCGCCGTCCCCGTGGCGATCATCCTCCTGGTGCTGGCGATCTTCCGCATCGTCCAGGTCCAGGCGGAGCGGGCCGTCCGCTCACCCGACTACTGGAGACGGCTCCCCGAAACGCGGCCCGACCCGACCGAGGAGGAACGGGACGAGGACGACCGGAACGGGGAGCCCGACGGGGACTCCGCCCGGAGGCGGACCGGCGACGACGAGTAGGCCCCGGCGGCCCGGGAACCGCTCACACGGCGCGCGCGACGGTGACGATGTCGTCCTCGGTGCCGGTGAACGGCCCCCGCGCCGCGTCTGCGTACCTCTCCGCCACCTCGAACCCGGCCCCGGCCAGGAACCGGTCGAGTTCCCCGGCCGGGGTGAAGCGCAGCGCGCCCCGGTCCACCCGGAGCGCGGTCCCGTCCCGGGTGGCGACGGTCTCGGTCAGGGTGACCACCCCGTCCGCCACCGACTCCACGCGGTGCTCCACCCGGAGCGCGCGCCCGTGGTGGTCCACCACCTCGGCTGCGTTGTCGGGGACCCACCGCTCCCAGGCGCGCGCCACCGGGTTCCGTGTACCGAACACGAACCGCCCGCCCCCACGGAGCGCCGAGCGCACCGCCTCCAACGACCGGCGCAGCTCGTGGTCGGAGACGAACTCCTGGAAGGCGTTCCCGCCCATCACGGCGAGGTCGAACTCCCCCCGCCGCTCCAGGTCCACCGCACGGGCCTCGACCCACTCCACGTCCTCCCGGGCCCGCGCTCGGCGCAGGGAAGGACCGTCCGGGTCGATGCCGAGGAGCCGTCCCGCGTGCCCCTCCCTCCGGGCCCGTCGCAACAGCTTCCCGGTCCCGCATCCCACGTCCACCACGGCGTCGGCCGTCATCGCGTGGGACAGGAGGAAGTCGTCACCGGGCGCCCAGGGGTTGAGCAGGTCGTAGAGAGCGGCGAGGTCGTCGTCCGAGTAGGAGCGGGGGGAGGTGGCCATACGGGCGAGTATCGCCGCCCGGCCCGCCGACCGCATCCGGTTTCCGGCGCCCCGCTACTCCTTGGAAGCGGTGGCACCCCACCAGATGTTGACGTCGGAGTCGACCGCCCACCGGTCGATGTCGCGCAGTTCCTCGTCGGAGAACTCCGTGTGCTCGACCGCCCGCAGGTTCTGCTCCAGCTGCTCCACGCTGGAGGCGCCCACGAGCGCCGTGGTGACGGTACGCGGGCCCTGGTCGCGCAGCACCCAGGAGATGGCCATCTGCGCGAGGGTCTGTCCGCGCTCGGCCGCGATCTGGTTGAGCGCGCGGGCCCGGCCGAGCACCTCCTCCGTGAGCATGTTCTCCCGCCAGCTGGGGCGCCCCACCCCGGCCCGCGAGTCCTCGGGCACCTCTCCGCCCAGGTAGCGGGAGGTGAGCAGGCCCTGTGCCAGGGGCGAGAAGGCGACCACGCCCATCCCCTCGTCCGACGCCGCCTCCAGCAGGCCGTCCTCGACCCAGCGGTTGAGCATCGAGTAGGAGGGCTGGTGCACGACCAGCGGTGTTCCGAGATCGCGCATGACGGCCGCCGCGCGGCGGGTCAGCGACGGCCCGTAGGAGGAGATCCCCGCGTACACGGCCCGGCCGGACACCACCGCCTGGTGAAGGGCGCCCATGGTCTCCTCGAGCGGGGTGTCCGGGTCCGGCCGGTGACTGTAGAAGACGTCCACGTGGTCCAGGCCCATCCGGGTGAGCGAACGGTCCAGCGAGGACAGCAGGTACTTGCGCGAGCCGCCCCGCTGGTGCGGCCCCGGACCCATCACCCACCCGGCCTTGGTGGTGATCACCAGCTCGTCGCGATAGGCGCCGAGGTCGCGGGCCAGGGCCCGGCCGAAGTTGGTCTCCGCACTGCCTGCGGGCGGACCGTAGTTGTTGGCCAGGTCGAAGTGGAAGACACCGAGGTCGAAGGCGCGGCGCAGGATGCGGCGCTGCCCCTCCAGGTCCCGGTCGTCACCGAAGTTCTGCCACAGCCCCAGCGACAGCCGGGGCAGGTTCAACCCGCTCCTGCCGCAGCCCCGGTACTCCAGAGAGTCGTACCGGTCCGCGTCCGCCACGTACGTGCCCAAACCCGTGTTCCCCCTCCACCCGCCCGGTCCGCCGTCGGACCGGCTGCGCGGTCGTCGCTAGCCGTCGATCGTGAGCTCGCCCATGCGGTCCCAGCCCTCGCCGTCGACCACGCGGCTGACGATGAGCGGGGTCTCCTTCAACAGCGGCTTCATGGCGGCCAGCCCGGCCCGGAAGTGGTCGCTGTTGACGTGGGCCTCGGCGGCCCCGTCCCGGAACGCCTCGACGAGCACGAACTCGTCGTCGCGCTCGACGCTGCGCGACCACTCGAACCACAGGTTGCCGGGCTCGGCGCGGGTGGCCGCGGTGAAGTCGGCGACCGCGTCGAGGAAACCGTCCACGGCCTCCTCCTTGGCCCGGAACTTGACGACGATCAGGATCATGCCGCATCTCCTTCGTTGTGTGCCACGGGGCGCGCGGTCGTCCCGCGCCCCGGCCCCACTCTCCCAGAGCCCGAGGGCCGGGGCCCCGCCGGGCCGGGCACGGGCGGTGTTCGTCCCCTCACCCCGACCCGTGGCGCGCGCCGCACACGGGATCGGTACCGGGGTCGGGTCGTGCGCGCCGTGCCCGGTTGGATCAGGCGCCGCCGAGGGTGGTGCCGGGCAGGCGGGTGGCGCGCCACTCCCCGTCCTCGTCCTCGCGCACCTCCAGGGAACCGAGTTCCTCCTCGGCGTGGACCATCTCGACGTGGGCCACCAGAGTGTTGCCATCCAGGTCGGTGCTCACGGTGACGTCGCCGACCTCGATGGTCTCCGCGTCGGGCAGTCCGGCCGCGTAGGCGGGGAAGGCCTCGACGCAGTCCTGGCCCTCCTCACCCTGACCGGTGATCGCGGCCTGTGCGCTTTCGTCGGCGAAGGTGCAGGCCAGCTCACCGTCCGAGACGACCAGCGCGGCGACCAGGCCCTCAGCCACGGTCCGGGCGGCCCGGGTGGCCTCGGCCGCCTCCTCCTCGCCGGGCTCGCCGCCGCCCCGGGCCTCCTCCTGGACGGCCGCCTCCTCCACGGTCTCCTCGGCGGGGGCCTCGTCCGCTCCCGAGCAGGCGGTGAGCGCGAGGAACAGGGGCAGGGCACACAACAGGGTGCGTCGCATGGGGGTCGCCTTCCGTGGTCGGACTGGGGCCGTGGGCGCCGGGTCAGGAGCGCTCCGCCCCGCCGCCGTGCCCGTGACGCACCATTGTTACCGCATTCACCCGACCGATGACCACGGGTGTCTGCCCACGGCGCCCCGTCGCGTCCACGACCAGGCAAAGCATGGGCGGAGGCGCGGTTCGGCTTGACCCGGACCGGGGCACTCTCCTGCGGCACGCACCGAGCGAACGGGCGCGTTCACACCGGGTGACCAACGGATAGGGTTCCATGACCAGTCCCGACGACGACCGCACGGCCCAGCGGCGATGGGAGGCCCTGAGCCCCTTCGAACTCAAGGGACACCTGATGGATCTGGCCGGGGACGCCTCGCACAAGAGCGCCCACGCCATGCTCAACGCCGGACGCGGCAATCCCAACTGGACCGCCGCGCCGCCCCGGGAGGCGTTCTTCCTGCTCGGCCGGTTCGCCGTCCTGGAGTCCCGCCGTACCTGGAACGAGTGGCCCGCCGTCGCGGGGATGCCCGCCGCCGAGGGCGTCGGCGAGCGCTTCTCGGTGTTCCTCGACCAGAACGCGGGGGAACCCGGCGCCGACCTGCTCCGCCGCGTCCTCAACCGGGTGGAACCGGGTCGCCGCGACGAGGTCCTGCACGAACTGGTCGACGGCGTCATCGGTGACAACTACCCCGTGCCCGACCGCATCCTGCCGTTCGTGGCCGAGTCGGTGCACGAGTACGTGGTGCGCGCGATGGGCGACCGGGCCCCCGCGACCCCCTACGACCTGTTCGCGGTCGAGGGCGGCACCGCCGCGATGTGCTACGTCTTCGACTCCCTCCAGGTGAACCGGGTCCTGCGCCGGGGGGACCGGATCGCGCTGATGACCCCGATCTTCACCCCCTATCTGGAGATCCCCCGCCTGGACCGCTACGACTTCGACGTGGTCGAGGTCAGCGCCTCGCGAGGCACCGAGGGGGGCTTCCACACCTGGGACTACGACGACGCCGAACTGGAGAAGCTGGCCGACCCGTCGGTGCGCCTGGTGTGCCTGGTGAACCCGAGCAACCCGCCCTCGGTGGCGCTGTCCGAGCGCTCGCTGGAACGCGTCCGCGAGATCGTGGAGCACCGCAACCGCGACCTGGTCATCGTGACCGACGACGTGTACGGCACCTTCGTGCGCGGCTTCTCCTCTCTGATGGAGGTGTGCCCGCGCAACACCCTCGGCGTGTACTCGTTCTCGAAGTACTTCGGGGCGACCGGATGGCGGCTGGGGGTGATCGCCCTCCAGCCGGACAACGTGGTGGACGACCTGATCGCCCGCCTGGACGGTGACGACGCCGAGGCGGTACGGCGGCGGTACGCGTCGCTGTCGCTGGACGTGTCGGGGATGAGGTTCATCGACCGCATGGTGGCCGACAGCCGGTCCGTGGCGCTGAACCACACCGCCGGGCTGTCCACTCCCCAGCAGGTGCAGATGGCCCTGTTCGCCCTGTTCGCGCTCACCCACGCCGACGAGGAGTACCACGCGCCGGTCATGAGCGTCCTGGACCGGCGGCTCGCGGCGCTGTCCGAGGGCCTGGGCGTGCCCCTGCCCGCCAGCGGCCGCCGCGCGGGCTACTACGTCGAACTCGACCTGCTGGCCTGGGCCGAACGCCACTGGGGGGCCGAGTTCGCCGAGTGGACGCGCGCGAACTACGAACCGGTGGACCCCGTTCTGCGCCTGGCCCGGGAGGACGGCGTGGTGCTGCTCAACGGCGGCGGCTTCGACGGCCCGGAGTGGTCCGTGCGGATCAGTCTCGCCAACCTCGACCACGGGGCCTACGAACGGATCGGCCGCGTCCTCCGGGAGATCGGCGAGGAGTACCACCAGAGGTACACCGAGGCCACCGCACGCTGAGGCTCCGACCCGAGAGGAGACCGCCGTGGGCGGCTGGATCACCGACCTGTTCGAGAACACCCCGGAGATCGCGCTCTTCACCGCGCTCGCGCTGGGATACGCGTTCGGCCGGGTGCCGTTCGGACCGATCCGTCTGGGCGGGGTGTGCGGCACCCTGCTGATGGCACTGCTGATCCGCTACCTGACCGGCGCCGAACTCAGCTCCGGAGTGCAGAACCTGGCCTTCGCGCTGTTCATCTTCGCCCTGGGGTTCAGCAGCGGACCGCAGTTCTTCGCCAACCTCAACCGGAAGGGTCTGCGCTACCTGGGTTTCCCGATCATCGAGGTGGTCTCGGTGATCCTCGTGGTGCTGGCGTTCACGGTGGTCATGGGCCTGGACCAGGGCACGGCCGCCGGTCTGACGGCGGGCGGTGCCACGGAGTCGGCCGCGCTGGGGACCGCCAGCGAGGCCATCGGGCGGCTCGGGCTGTCGGAAGCGCAGACGCGCACGCTCCAGAACAACGTGGCGACCGCCTACACGGTCAGCTACCTGTGCGGGCTGGTCACCATCGTGCTGCTCACCAGCCAGATCGCGCCCAGGCTCATGCGGTTCGACCTACGTGCGGAGTCCGCGAGACTGTGGCAACGGATGAGCGGCGGGCACGACGACCAGCCCGGCGAGCAGCCCGCCCTGCCGGACCTGGTGGGCCGGGTCTTCCGGGTGGAGGCCGGGGCCGGGCGCACGGTCGACGACCTCACCCACGCGCTCAACGGCGCGGCGACCGTCGAGGAGCTGCGCCGAGGCGACCAGAACATGCGCCCCGAGGCCACGACCCGAGTTCGGGAGGGCGACCTGCTGACGGTGGTGGGCCGCCGGTCCGCCCTGGTCGGCGCGGAGGGGGTGATCGGCCCCGAGCAGGCCGAGGAGCCCGACGTGCGGCTGCGCTCCCTGGACGTGGTCCTCACCCACCGAAACGCGCACAACCTGCCGTTGAGTGGGATCAGGGACGTGCTCGGGCCGGGGCTGCGCGAGTCGGTCTTCGTGGAGAGGGTGACCCGCACCGAGCGGGAGCTTCCGGCCCTGCCCGGTACCGTGCTCCAGGTCGGCGACGTCCTCACGATCCTGGGGGCTCCCAGCGACGTGGAGGCGGCGGAGCGCAGACTGGGCTACCCGGTGGCGTCGCGGTACACCACCGACTTCGTCTACCTGGGTCTGGGCCTGGTGCTCGGCATCCTGATCGGTCAGATCGTGATCCCCGTGGGCAACGCGGAGCTCACCCTGGGCACGGGCGGCGGAGCCCTGCTGGCCGGTCTGGTCTTCGGATACCTGCGGGCCAGGCGGCCCACCTTCGGGACCCTGCACCCGGCCGCCGCGGGCACGATGAAGGACCTGGGGCTGGCGACGTTCATCGCCGCCGTGGGGATGTCCGCGGGGCCGTCCGCGCTCCAGCTGGTGCAGCACTACGGGGTGATGCTGCCGATCGCCGCAGTGCTGACCACGCTCATCCCGGCGACGGTGTCGATCCTCGTGGGGTGGAAGATCCTGCGCGTCGAGCCGCCGCTGCTCATGGGCGCCGTGGCCGGACAGCAGTGCAGCACGCCCGCGATCAGCCAGGTGCTGTCCACAGCGGGCAACTCGGTCCCGATGATCGCCTACACCATCACGTACGCGATCTCGAACATCCTGCTGCCGCTGACCGGCCCGGTCATCGTGGCCCCGGCCGGGATGGTGGTGTGACCGGGACCGGGGGGCTTGTCGCTGGGGGCCGACCTCTGGTCATATGGGGGAGGGTGACCGGCCTCACGGTATCCACTGGCGCACAGAGCACGCGCGGGCGTGCCACGGGCGGTGCGGCGCACGCGCGGGCGTGCCCGGCACCGGCCCGCCGTGCGTCCGCGCCGGAGGTGACATGTCGTACCGACTTCGCGAGGGCGCCCTCGGCGCCCGCACCACGCCCCTTCCCCCCGCCCTGGGAACGGGACTGCGACCCTTGGTGCCGCTCCTGACGGAGGAGGCCGTGGAGGCCGTGCGGCGCCGGTCCGAGGCCCACTCCCAGCCCCTGGACCACGCCCACGCGGAGTCGGTCCGGACCGTCGTCGGGGCCGCGGCGCACGCCTTCCTGGACCGGATCGAGGACGGCTCCGCGAGCGCGGGCCCGGAGGCCGGGGGTCCCGGCGGGTCCCGGGGGATCGTCCAGACCTTCCGGGAGTTCGGCGCCGGGGAGGCCCGGCAGGGGCGCACCCTGGAGTGCCTCCACACGGGGATGCGCGCCTCCTCCTCGGCGGCGTGGCGACGGCTGTCCCGCGCCGACTCCCTGGACCGGGACCAGGTCGCGGCGCTCGGTGAGGCGCTCTTCGCGTTCCAGGAGGAGATCTGCACGGCCGCCGCAGAGGGGCACGCCCGGGTGCGCGGCGCCGGGGTGGAGGCACTCCGCCGGCGCCGCTCCCGACTGTTGGGCGCACTGCTGGCCGAGTCCGGGCCCGGGCCGCAGGTCCGGGCGCTGTCGTCCCTGGCCGGGGCCGCGCGGTGGCGGATTCCCGAGCACGTCGCGGTGGCGTTGCTGCACCGGGTGGGAGCGGACGACCCGCCGACCCCTCCCTCGGACGTCCTGGTGGACCTGGACCGGTCCGAGCCGTGCGCGCTGGTGCCCGACCCCGAAGGGCCGGGCCGACTCCGGTCGTTGGAGCGGTCCCTGCGCGGGTACCGGGCGGTGCTGGGGCCAACCGTCCCGCTGGCACGCGCCCCGGAGTCGTTGGCGCGGGCCCGTGAGCTCGCCGAGCTGGTCGGCCGCGGGGCGGTGCCGGGCCGGGGGGTGCTGCGGTGGAGCGACCACCTCCCCGAGCTTCTGCTCTCGCGGGACACGGAGCTGGTGGCGGAGTTGACCCGCGTCCGGCTGGCGCCGTTGGAGGGGATGCGGGAGCAGCAGCGGGAACGCATGGCCGACACCCTGTTGGCGTGGTTGGAGTCGGGGTTCAACGCCAACGAGGCGGCCGAGCGGCTCCGCATCCACCCGCAGACCGTGCGGTACCGGATGCGACAACTGGAGGAGCTGTTCGGCGCTGGGCTCCGCGAGCCGGGAGCGCGGTTCGAGCTGGAGCTGGTGCTGCGGGCGCGTCGGCTGTTGGGATCGCTGGACCGGGGACGGCCGTTCCCGGGCTGAGCGGCGGCCCGGGAACGGAATACATACCGAACAGTCGGGATGTCACCCGCGCGGAGGAGCGCGGGAGACGTCCCGGACCGGGCCGCCAAGCGGCGGTGTCAGCCCCGGGGCGCCAGTGCGCGGAGCACGGCGGCCGGGTCCGCGCCGGGCGGTCCGATCGGAGCGATGAGCGGGGTGTCCACCCCCGCCTCCTGGTAGGCCCCGATCCGTTCCCGGCAGTACGCGGCCGGACCGTGCACGACGAGCTCGTCCACCACCGCGTCCGGTACGGCGGCGAGCGCCCCCTTGCGGTCGCCCTCCTCCCACGCCCTCCACATGGGTCCGAGCTCCTCACGGCCGAGCCACTCGTGGAAGGCCCGGTAGACGGGCACGTTCAGGTAGGCGCAGATCGCCCGGCGCCCGATCGCCCGCGCGGTGTCGGGGTCGGTGTCCGGGACGGCGAAGATCCGCGCCACGACCTCCTTCTCCTCGTCGGCCCCCGCCTCGCGCACGATCGGAGCGACGGTCCGCACGTCGCCCGCGGACAACCAGTTGAGGATCGCCCCGTCGGCCTCGCGACCGGCCAGGCGGAGCATGCCCGGACGCAGCGCGGCCACCAGGACCGGCGGGACCCGATCGGGCACGGCGGCGAGCGTGAACCCCCGGACGGAGAAGGTGTCGTAGTCCTCCTGGACCCTGCGTCCCGTGAACGCCTCACGGAGGAAGCGCAGGGTGTCCCGGACCCTCCGGTAGGGCTCCTCGAAGGGGAGGGAGTTCCAGCGCTCGACGATCACGTTCGAGGAGGTGCCCACTCCCAGGACGAACCGGCCCGGCGCGGCGGCGGCCATCGTGGCCGCGCTCATCGCCAGGGTGGCCGGGCCCCGGGTGTAGGCGGGGACGATCGCGGTGCCCAGGCGCAGGCGCGGCGCCCAGACGCTCGCGAGGGCGAGCGGGGTGAACGCGTCCGCGGCGTTGGCCTCGGACGACCAGGCGTCGGTGTACCCGAGGTCGGTCAGGGACTCGAAGAGGGGGCGCTGGTCGGCCAGCGGTACTCCCTCGAACGGAACGGTGATGCCCCAGCGGTCGGTCATGGCGGCTCCATGGGTCGGCGAGCGGGCCGAACCGGATTCGGTCCGGTGTGGCACGACCGTACCCCCGTCACCGTCCGTGCGGGAGGCCCGGCGGCCCTTCCGGGGCGTATGTTCGGTGCGGGGCCCGCGCCCGCGGGCCGCAACGGTCGACCCCGAGAACGAAGGAGGCCATCTCCGTGGCCACGCCACCCTCTCCGTACGACTTCCTGCCCGCCGTCAAGGCGTTCACCCTCACCAGCGACGACCTCAGGGACGGCGGGTCCCTGCCCCGGGCGCAGGTCAGCGGGCTCATGGGCGCCGGAGGCGAGGACGTCTCCCCGCACCTGTCCTGGAGCGGTTTCCCCGAGGGGACCCGCAGCTTCGCGGTCACCTGCCTCGACCCCGACGCGCCCACCGCGAGCGGGTTCTGGCACTGGGCGGTGTGCGACGTCCCCGTCGACGTGACCGAGCTGTCGGCCGACGCGGGCAACGGTTCCGGCCTGCCGGCCGGGGCCGTGACCCTGCGCAACGACGCCGGGAGCCACCGGTACGTGGGCGCGGCCCCGCCCGCCGGGCACGGGCCGCACCGCTACGTCTTCGTGGTGCACGCCGTGGACGTCCCGAGCCTGGGCGTCGACGCCTCAGCGAGCCCGGCGTTCCTCGGCTTCAACCTGTTCACGCACTCCCTCGGGCGCGCGACCCTCACCGCGACCCACGAACAGGTCTGACCCGGGCCCGTGTCGCCGGAGGGCGGGTGGCGAACCGAGCGCGCCACCCGCCCTCTGCCCTTCCTCCCGGGGCCGATGAGTACACGCGCGAGGGGCCCGTTCGGTTCACGTGGCAGCCGCATTCGGCCAATCCCGAGCCGTGGGAGCACCTCCCCGTCTAGGCTCGAACCCCATCCCCCGGCCCACTCGGATCTCGCTCGGAAGGTTCACCCGGTGCCACAGCAGACTTCGAGGAAACCGACCGTCGTGGTCACGACGGCGGGCTCCGCCCCCACGCCCGGAACCATCCTGCGCCTGCGGGAGAGCGGATTCCGGGTGGTGGCCACCGACGTCGACCCGACCGCGCCCGGCCTGTACCTGGCCGACCGAAGCCGACTCGTTCCCCCGGGCGACAGCGAGGCCTTCCTGCCTCGGATGCGCGCCCTGTGCGCGGAGGAGGGCGCCGCCGCCGTCGTACCGCTGGTGGACGAGGAACTGGTCCCGGTGGCGGAGCTGGGCCGGGACGGGGTGGCGGTCCTCCTGCCCCGTCCGGACTTCGTCACCACGTGCCTGGACAAGTACGCGCTGATGCGTGAACTGGAGGACGCGGGGATCGGGGTGCCCCGGACCTGGCTGGCCTCGGAGTGGCCCGCCGAGGCAGCCGACCGCTCACCGGGGGGAATGGTCGTCAAGCCCCGCAGGGGCCGCGGCGGCCGCGGCGTGGTCGTGGCCGAGTCCGCCCGCGACACGGCCCGCGCGATCTCCGAGAGCGGGTACGCCGCCGACGAGCTGATCGTGCAGGAGCGCGTCACCGGCCCCGAGTACACGGTGTCCGTCGTGGTGTGGCGCGACGGCGCCGTGCAGGCCGTGGTCCCCAAGGAGGTCCTGCTCAAGCGGGGGGTGACCCGGTACGCCGTCACCCGGCGCCACCCGGGGGTCGCCCGGACCTGCCGGGCGGTCCAGGAATCGCTGCGCGCGGACGGCCCGTTCAACGTGCAGCTGTGCCTGGACGAGCGCGGACGGCCCCGGGTCTTCGAGATCAACCCCCGGTTCTCCTCCACGGCGGCGCTCACCGCGGCCGCCGGGGTCGACGAGGTCACCGGTCTGCTGCGCCAGGCCGTGTGCGACGGGCCCCGGCTCACCGACGAGTGGCGCGAGGGGGTGGCGATGGTGCGCCGCTGGACCGACGAGTTCATGTCCGAGGAGCGGTTCGCCTCGCACGGGATCTCCCCGGCCCCGGCCGCGCGCGTCCCGGGCCCGTCCGGCGCCGTGCTCCCCGCCCCGCCCGTGGGCGCCCCGGCGCGTGCGCGGTGAGCGGTCGGCACGCGTTGTCGCAGGCGGTGGCGACGGCGGTGGTGGAGGTCGGCGGGCTGCTGCGTGACTGGCGCTCGGACCCGGCCGTGCGCGACGGCGTGTGGGAGGGGAGCCAGTTCAAGGCCGAGGCCGACGCCCGGGCGCACCGGGCGCTGTCCGAGCGGCTCACCCGCATCGACCCGGGTGTCCCCGTGGTGAGCGAGGAGGACCCGGGATCGCTCGTCCGGGAACGCCCGCCCCGCTACTGGCTGATCGACCCCATCGACGGCACCGCCAGCTACGCGCACGGGTTCGACGGGTACGTGACCCAGGCGGCCCTGGTGGTCGGGGAGCGCCCGGAGGTGGCGGCGGTCCACGCCCCGGAGCGGGACACCCTCTACACGGCCGTGCGTGGTCAGGGCGCCCGGCGCGACGGCCGGGACCTGCCCCGGCAGCCGCCCGCCCCACCCGGCCGGGGGATGCTCACCGACAACACCCCGGAGCCCTCGGGGGTGGCCCGGCGCGTGTACGAGCACTTCGGGTACGGCGCCTACCTGGAGAGCGGGAGCATCGCGCTGAAGCTCTGCCGGATCGCCGAGGGGGACGCCCAGTTGTTCGTGAAGGACGTCCCGGTGCGCGACTGGGACGTGGCCGCGCCCGGTCTGGTCCTGGCGGAGACGGGGGGTCTGCTGACCCGTCTGGACGGCTCCGGGTTCACCTACCGGGGGTCCTTCGAGCACACCGGCCTGGTGGGGGCGGCCGACCCCTCCACGGGCCGCTCGGTGGCCCGGTGGCTACAGCTCTGACCTGCGGCGAAACCGCTCCGGCACTGGAGGCCGAGGAGCGGTCGCAACTGGTTCTTCCGATCCCTTTCGCGCGCCGGACCCGGCGCGTATCGTGTGGGAACCAACGCGCCTTTGGGGGTGGCAAGTGGAGGCCCAACGTGTGTCGCCGAACCGGATGCGCGCCTCGGACACCGAGCGGGACCTGACGGTCGACCGCCTCGCGGTGGCGTTCTCCGAGGGCCGTCTGGACCACGAGGAGTACGAGCGCCGGGTGGGTGCCGCGCTGAACTCGGTCCTGGTCGGTGAGCTGCGCTCGCTCACCGCCGACCTCCCCGAACCGGTCGTCCCGGCGCCGAGGGCGCACCGCGAGCGCCGCTCCGTCCCCGAACCGACCGGGGCCCCGGTGCCCTGGGAGGAGTGGGGCGAGGAGTGGCGCTGGTGGTGCGGCGTGGCCGGGGTGCTGACGGGGGTCTGGGGCGTGGCCAGCCTGCTCGGCGGCGAGCTCGTTCCGTACTGGCCGCTGGTGCCCCTGGGCATCTGGGCGGCGGTGCTGCTGGCCTCCGCCATCTGGCCGAGCGAGGAGGGCCCGCCCTGAGCGGGCCCCCGGGGCTCAGCCCACGGCGTGCAGCCACCGCACCGGGGCGCCGTCGCCCGCGTAACGGAAGGGTTCGAGTTCCTCGTCCCAGGGGCGCCCGGTGAGCAGGTCGAGTTCGGCGGCCAGGTCGGTGCCCTCGGCGGCCGCCTTGGCCATCGCCGCGCGCAGTCGGCCCTCGGGCACCAGCACCTCTCCGGCCGCGCTGGTGACGGCGGTGAACACGCCGAGACTGGGCGTGTAGCTGTAGCGCGTGCCGTCGCAGCCGGGCGAGGGCTCCTCGGTCACCTCGAACCGCAGGCGCTGCCATTCGTTGAGCGCGGACGCCATCGCCGCCGAGGTCCCCGGCTTCCCCTGCCAGTTGAGCTCGGCGCGGTGGTGGCCGGGGGCCGCGGTCTGCGCGACCCAGTCGAGTTTGACGGGAACTCCAACGACACCCGCGACCGCCCACTCGACATGTGGGCACAGCGCCGCGGGTGCGGAGTGGACGTACAAGACGCCACGTGCGGACACCGAACCTCCTGATACGAACGAGTGCGCTTCCCCGACGCCCTCGTACCACGAGAAGGTTGCATACCCGCCTGAATGCCTTTTGCCCCATTGTGCCCCAATGGCACCCTGGGAACCATCGCGCACGCTGGTATTTTCCAGCGTTCCCACCGCACCCGAGGCACCCAGTGATTAGCGTGTGCCCCAGGCGGCGACAGGAGTCCGATCATAGTGGGGGCGGATGTGCCAGACCAGACTGACGAAGGCCTCCAACCCCCGGAAACCCCCGACACAAACGCCCATCAATACAGTTCAGGGTACGTTTCTACCACTTCCCTCCCGGTTCCGGCCACAACCGGCCCCGTACCGGCGCCCTCCGCCACGGCCGCGCTCTCGGACGCGGACCTCGTCTCGGGCGCCTGCCGGGGGGACGCCCGCGCGTGGGAGGCCATCGTGGACCGGCACCTGGGCATGGTGAACGCGATCGCCCGTTCCTACCGGCTCCCCGCTCAGGACCACGAGGACGCCGTCCAGACGGTGTGGCTCCTTCTCAACCAGCACCTGCCCCGGCTCCGCCACCCCGAGCGTCTCGGCGCCTGGCTGCGCCGCACGACCAACACCGCCTGCGCCCGCCAGCGGCTGCACCGGCGGCGCTTCGTCCCCACCGACCCCGTGGACATGGACGCCCCCGGCCCCTCCCAGGACGATCCGGAGGACCAGTTCCTGCGCGAGGAGCGCCGCACCGAACTCCGCCGGGCCGTCGACGGCCTCACCGACCCGGTGGACCGCCGGGTCGCGGGGTACTACCTCGACGACTCCCCCGACGCCGGACCGGTCTCCCGCCGGGCCACCCCGAACCAGCGGCGGCACCTGTTCCGAGAGCTCCGCCGCTCCCTCCGACAGCGCACCGATCCGAGCGAAAGGCGTGAGTGAGCCGTGCGGAACGACCCAGACCCCCGACGGCACCGAACCGGACGGACCGCCGCGCTGGCCGCCTTCGACCGTTCCCTGGACGGCGCGCGCGGGGCCAGGACCCTCCGCGACGCTCCCCCCTCACCCGACCAGCCGCCCCAACGCGACGGCCTGGAGGTGGCACCGGCGTTCCTGGCGTTCGACCTGGACGGCGTCCGCCTGGACCTCCAGGTGCGGGCACGCGGTGGCCTGCGCGACCTGTCCGGCCTGTTCCAGGGCGACTTCGACCACGTGGACGCGCGCCTACGGCGCCCCGGGGCCACTCTGTCCCTGATCGTCGGGGTGGACGGCCGCTTCGTCGCCGCCGACCAGCCCCCCGGACCGGTCTGCCTGGTCGTGGATCGTCCCGGGCGACCCCTCACGGTCACGGACTGGTTCACCGTCTGAGCCCTCGGGGGTAACGGGCCCGACCCGAACCGGGTTAGGCCCCGGCACCAACACACCACCTTGTGCCCGCCTTCGCCCCGGTTCGTCATGTTCGGTCACCGATCGGTTGTCCACAGGTTGTCCCGGGCCGCCCCCTCCGGGACGAACGCGCTGCTATCACTGGAGTTGACCGCCCCCCTGGCGAAAGAAGGCTGCCGGACGTGCTCCCCAGCGCAACGCCCGCCCCCGCGACCCCGGGCACTCCCCCGGTCGCGGGCCCACCGTTCCCCGCCACCGGACGCGCACTGCTGGACCAGGTCACCCAAGGCGTCCGACTGGCCCGCACCGGCCGCTTCGAGGAGACCGTCCTCCTGATCGACGACACCCGCAGGCGTCTGCGCGGCCACCCCGTGGCCGAGCTCGACCCGGTGGTGCCCGGAGTCCTGACCGACCTCGGGCTGGCCCAGACGCTGTGCGGCCGCTTCGGACCGGCCGAGGACCACCTCAACGAGGCGCGCTCCCTCGCCGACGCGCGCCGTCTCCCGCTCCTCGCCCTCGTCGCCCGGCACAACCTGGGCTGCCTCGACCTGCACCGGGGCGACCCCGCCGCCGCCATCGCCACCTTCCGCGCACTCGCCCCCCACATGCCCGCCGACCGTCAGGGCCCCCTGCGCGTCGACCTGGCCGAGGCCCTGCTCGCGGCGGGGCTCGTGGAGGAGGCCGGGCGCGCGCTCGCCGAGGCCCCGTGGGGCTCCGATCAGGACGGCGTCGCCCGCGTGCTGGTCCAGGCCAAACTCCGGCTGATGGAGGGCGATCCCACGGGCGCCCTCCACCTCGCGCACAGGGTCCGCGCGGAGCTGGGCCCCGGTTCCCTCTGGTTCGGGCTGGCGGACAGAGTGGAGCGTGCCGCGCGGGGCGCCACCCGCGCCCGGCCACCCGCGCACAGGGCGCGAGACCTCCTGGAACTGCGTCTGCCCGCCGTCTCGGACCCCTCGCCGCCCGGAGCCCTCGGGTCGTTCAGGGCGCTCGCGGACGCGCGCCGGGCGCTGGACCGCCTCGACCGGCACGGCGGCACGGCCCCGGGGCCCTGGCTCGGCGCGGCCGGACACGACCCCCACGTGCTTCGGGCCGGACTGGAGGGCTGCCTGGTCTCGGGAGACCCCGCGACCGCCCTGGAGTGGGCCGAACTGGGCCGCACCTGGGCCGACCGCTTCGTACCGGCACCGGAGAGCGCCTCCGCGCCCAGCATGACCGGGCCCACCGGCCGGTACCGCCGCGCCCTGGACCACGGTTCCGAGGAGGAGGCCCGCCGCCAGGCGCGGATCTGGGAGTCCGAGCACTGGCGGGCCTCCTCGGACGGCCTCGAGGCGCGCGGACACCGGCGCCCGGTGCTGGACACCCTGCTGGGGCGCCTGGACGGCCGCGCGTTCGTGCACTACACCGTGGCGGGCTCGGAGTCGGTGGCGCTGGTCGCGGTGTCCGGTCGGGTGCACGCGCGCGCCCTGGGCCCCCTCGTCCGCCTCCGTCGCGCGCTCGGCCGGTTCTCGCACGAACGGACCGCTCCGCCCTACGGCCGCTCCTCGGCTGTCGCCGGTCCGCCCGGGCCACCGGCCGTCGGCGTGGTTCCGGCACCGCGCTCGGAGAACTCCGGGGCCTTCGCGCGGTCGGCCGACGAGCACCTCTCCTCGCTCCTGCTCGACCCCGTCCTCCCCCTGGTGGGCGACCGCCCCCTCGTGGTCACGGCCGACCCCTACCTGGGCGACCTGCCCTGGGGGCTCCTCCCCGGAATGCGCCAACGCCCCGTACGCCTGGTGTCCACGGCACTGGCCTGGGCCGGTCGGCCCGGCACCCGGCCCGGCTGGGACCGCGTACTGCTGGTGTGCGGGCCCGAACCCCGCAGCGCCCGACTGGAGGTCGCCGACCTGGCCGAGGCGCACCCGGGCGCGCGGGTCCTGGTCGGCGCGGGCCGTGAACGGGTCCTGGACGCCCTGGCCCACTGCGACCTGGCGCACCTGGCCGGTCACGGGCGGGTCGGCGACCGCACCCCCATGCTCGCCTGGTTCGACCTGCGCGGCGGCCCGCTACTGGCCTGCGACCTGACAGCCCTGCCCGCGGCTCCGGCCCTCGCGGTGCTCTCCAGCTGTTGGGGAGGGCGCGGTTTCGGCGAGACGCCGGGGCGGCCCGGCGGGTTCGTGGGCGCCCTGCTGGCCCGGGGCACGCGCACGGTGGTCGCCAGCCCGGTACCGGTGGACGACGAGCGGACCGGACCCGCCATGCGCGCCTTCCACCGCGCGCTGACCGGAGGGGCCGAGGTGTCCGAGGCCGTGGCGCGGCACCTCGGGCACCTCGGCTTCTGCTGCTACGGCCCCTGAGGGCGGGGCGCGGCGGTGCGGTCACCGCCGCGCCCCTCTGCCGTCACCAGCCGCGCTCGCGCCACTGGGCCAGGTGCGGGCGCTCCTCACCCAGGGTGGTGTCGCCGCCGTGCCCGGGGTAGACCCAGGTGTCGTCCCCCAGCGCACCGAAGACCCGCTCCGACACGTCACCGAACAGTGTCTGGAAGTCCGCGTCGGACCAGGTCTTGCCGACCCCGCCCGGGAAGAGGCTGTCGCCGGTGAACAGGTGGGTGTGGCCGTCGGGGTCGTCGTAGCGCAGGGCGATCGACCCGGGTGTGTGGCCGCGCAGGTGGATGACGGTGAGTGCGCAGTCCCCGACCGGGACGGTGCCGCCGTGAGTGACGGGCTCGTCGACCGACACCGGCAGTTCGTCGGCGTCGTCGGGGTGGGCGACCGTACGGGCGCCGGTCTGGCCGACGACCTCGGCCAGGGCCTGCCAGTGGTCCTGGTGGCGGTGGGTGGTGACCACGCGGGTCAGCCGGTCCTCACCGACCAGCTCCAGGATGCGGTCGGGTTCGGCCGCCGCGTCGATGAGGACCGCCTCGCCCGTGCTCCGGCAGCGGAGGAGGTAGGCGTTGTTGTCCATCGGGCCCACGGCCAGCTTGGTGATCGTCAGATGCGGTAGTTGGCGAAGGTCGGCGGGGCCGCCGACCTTGGTATCTCCGGAGTAGCTCACACGACCATTGTGGCCTGTCGCGGGGAGCGTACGCACCCGGGTGGGACACCCGGCGATCCGGGTGTCCCACCCCGGGGGCGGGAGGGGGGTTCCCACGGGCGTCAGCGGGCCCAGCGCGGCGGGCGCTTCTCGAAGAAGGAGGCCCGCCCCTCGGCCGCGTCCTCACCGGCGAAGAACTCGGCGGACAGCTCGCCCATCCGGGTGAACATCTCGGTGCGGCGGTCCGGGGCCGCCTGGGCACCGCCGCCCAGCTCGCCCAGGAGTTCCTTGGTGCGCGACAGCGCGCCCGGCGCCGATCCACGCAGTCCCTGGAGGACGGCGTCCACCGCCTGGTCCATCTCCCGGTCGGGGACCGCCTGCGTGAGCAGTCCCGCCCGGGCCGCCTCGGAGGCGTCGAAGAGCTCGCCGGTGAGGAAGTAGCGGCTGAGCTGGCGCGAGTGCATCCGCGCCGAGACGGGGACGGAGATGATCGCCGGGACCACGCCGATCCGTACCTCCGTGAAGGCGAAGGTGGCGCTCTTGGGTGCGATCGCGATGTCGGCGGCGGCCACCAGGCCGATCCCGCCCGCGCGGGCGGGGCCGTTCAGCACGGCGATCACCGGTTTGGGGCCGCCCATGATCCGCTCGAAGATCTCGGGGAGTTCGGGGGCGGACGGTACCGGCATGCCCCGGAGCGCGGCGCCGACCTCCTTCAGGTCGGCTCCGGCACAGAACACGGGTCCGCTGCCGGTGAGCACGATCCCCCGCACGTCGTCGTCGGCCATGGCGTCGGCGAGGGCGGCGTCGAGCCGGGCGCGCAGCCGGGCGGAGAGCGCGTTGCGGTTGCGCGGTGAGTCGAGGGTGATGGTGGCGATGGCACGGTCGACACTCGACCGCACGAGGGGGGCGTCGTCCGAGGGGTTCGGGGGTGTCGGTTGCTGCGTCATCGCGGGCTGACCTCTCTTGCGTCGAACGCGCGGACCGGCCGCGGGACCCGCGCCTCGCTGGTGGCGGGAGCGCGGCGGCCGCGGCCCGCGCCCACCGTGCCGAGTCTGCCGGTTCCGTGTTACGGGCGGGCGCACTGGTGTTACGTGCACCACACGCTAGCGCTCACGCCGGTCGCCGCCCCCACCCGCCCCGCGCTCGGCGGCCGGCGCGCGGATCGGGCCTTCTCGGGCCCGGACCACCACGGGGCCGGGGCGTCCCGTACGCGGAATCGCCCCGGCCCCGCCGGGTGTGCTCCGGTCCCCGCGTTCAGCGCCGGGTCGTCGCGGCGGACAGCGCGTCCGCGAAGTGCAGCATCGTGGTGACGGCCTCGGCGCCGTCGGCCGCCTCGCTCACCCGCAGGGTGAGCGGCTCGGCGGTGAGCGCGCCGGTGTACCCGTGGTCCAGCTCGCAGCTCTCGTCCGCGCAGGAGGCCGGTTCGAGGTCGATGTGGGCGACCGCGCCCCAGTTGACCGACAGGTTGACGCTCAGCACCAGCTCGCTGGGCAGGCTGCCCGCCGTGTACTGGGCCGGGTTGGGTACCACGCGGGTCAGCGCCACCGACTGGATGTTGCCCAGCTGGATGCTGTCGGTCGTGGTGGAGGCGTGCGAGGTCCCGCCGGGCTCGGTGGGCGGGTGCTCGTCGGTGTGGCAGACCACGAGCCGGGTGGCGGTGAGCAGCATGACGGTGATGTGCCGCCGCATCTCCATGGCCGGGTCGAAGGTCGCCTCGTGGTGCACGATGAACGCCTCGGCGGCCTCCTCGCCCAGGGTGGTCGCGACGGCGTCGATCACCAGAGCCGGGTAGTACCCGCTCCGCTCGATCTCCAGGCGCCAATCCGTGGACACGGCACGTGTTTTCCTCATACCCCTATCCTGCCCCCTTCCGGCGACACTTCGCGACCGTCCGCCGAAACGCGACGCCCATTGCCGGATCAGAACGTCACCCCGCGCAGACGACGCGGCCCCACGTCGGGCCGGACCTCGGGGGCCTCGCGCAACCACATGCGGGCGCCCAGGACGTGCGCTCCGGTGGCGTTGACCAGAACCGGGTCCAGGTCCACGTAACCGATCTCGGGAAACGCCTCCACGAGGCGGGACACCCGGATGAGCAGCTCCTCCAGGGCCTCCACGTTCGGCTGCTCGGACAGCGAGGTGGCACCGGCGGGCAGGCCGAACAGCAGCGGCGCCGCCCGCACCGCGTGGATCAGGTCGGCCGCGTCCATGTCGGTCAGCGGCGCCAACCGGAAGGCGCGGTCGTCGAGCAGCTCGGCGGTGACGTCCGCGAGGCCGAAGGAGACCACCGAACCGAAGGACTGGTTGTCGCCCGCGCGCACCACCGTGGGCACGCCCGGTGCGGCCATCCGCTGCACCACCAGCTCCGCCTCGCCGCCGAACCGGTCCTCCAGGGACAGGTAGGCGCTGCGCACGTCCTCGGGGGTACGCAGGTCGGCGCGCACGAACGTGCCCCCGGCGCGGACCCGCAGATCCGGGGCGTCGGCCTTGACCACGGCGGGGTAGCCGAGCTCACCGGCGGCCACCACGGCCTCCTCGGCGGAGGTGACCCTGATGTCCGGGTAGGCGGCGATGCCGTAGCAGGCCAACAGGTCGCGGGCGTCCTCGGAGGAGATCGCCGTCTCCTCGTCGTAGCGGCGCTCACCACCGAACCAGGCGACGTCCTCCTCGGTCGGACCGGCCTTCTTGAGTGCGCGGCCGATCGTGGCGCGCGCCCGGGCGCGGTCGATGTCCGGCAGTTCCGGGTGGCGACCGGGCTTGCGGTTGCGCCACTGCGCGTACCGGGTGGCGTGGGCGACGGCGCGGACCGCGTCCTCGGGCGAGGAGTAGGAGGGGACCGACCCGTGCAGGGTCTGTCCGAGGTCACCGACGTGCCGCAGCTCCTCGGGGATGCCCTGGCGCGCGAGGTAGGTCGTGACGACGGGCTTTTCGGAGTCCAGCGAACGGGCCCGCAGCACGCGGGCCACGTCGTCGCCGATGGGGTGCAGGGCCGGGACGAAGACCACCACGACGGAGTGCACGTCCTCGGCGGCCTGCGCGGTGCGGATCGCGGTGTCGAAGTCGTCGGCGGTGGCCTGCGGACCCAGGTTCACCGGGTCGTGCGGTTTGAGTCCCTGGCGCACGGCGGCGTCCTTGACCAGCAGTTCCAGGGAGTCGGAGTTGCCGATGATCCCCACCCGCGGCCCCTGGGGCAGCGGCTGGTAGGCGAGCACCTGGGCGGCGTCGAACATCTGCGTGATGTCGTCCACCCGCACCACGCCCGCCTGCTGGAACAGCGACGTGACGGCGTAGTCGGGCAGGGCCAGCCCTCCGGCGGCGTGCCCGGTGGGGGTGGTCTGCGCCGAACCGCCGCTGCGCACGGCGACGACCGGCTTCTGTTTGGCCAGGCGCCGGGCGAGCCGGGTGAACTTGCGCGGGTTGCCCAGGGATTCCAGGTACTGGAGGACGACCTTGGTGGCCGGGTCCTCCTGCCAGTACTGCATGAGGTCGTTACCGGACACGTCCGCGCGGTTGCCCGCGGAGACGAAGGTGGACAGCCCCATGCCGCGTTCGGCCACCCGCTGGAGGATGGCGCGGCCGAGGGCCCCGGACTGGGAGAAGAACCCGATGGGGCCCTGGGGCGGCAGGTCCGGGGAGAGGGTGGCGTTGAGCGAGACGGTGGGGTCGCTGTTGGCGATGCCCAGGCAGTTGGGGCCCACCACGCGCATCCCCGCCGCGCGGGCGGTGCGCACCAGCTCGTCCTGGCGGGCGCGCCCCTCGGGGCCGACCTCGCCGAACCCGGAGCTGACTACGATCAGCCCGTGCACGCCCTTCTCGGCGCACTGTTCGACCACGTCGACGACGGTGTCGGCGCGCACGGCGACCACAGCGAGGTCGATCTGGTCGGGGATGTCCAGGACGGAGGGGTAGGCGCGCACGCCCACGACGGCCTTGGCCTCGGGGTGGACCGGGTAGACCGGGCCCTGGAACTCCCCGCCGAGCAGGTTGCGCAGCGCGGTCTGCCCGATGGTGTGGGCTGTGCGGCTGGCGCCGATGACGGCGACGGACTCGGGGAAGAGCAGGCGGGCGATGGAGCGCGACTCGGCGCGCTGCTCGCGGGCGCGCATCACCTCGGTGGAGTCGTCCGTGGGCTGGATGTCCAGGGTGAGCCGGATGACGCCCTCGTCGAAGGTCTGCTGCGCCGTGTACCCGGCCTCGCGGAAGACGTTGATCATCCGCCGGTTCTCCGGCAGGACGTCGGCGATGAAGCGTCGGACGCCGCGTTCGCGGGCGGCGGCCCCGATGTGTTCGAGCAGGACCGAGGCCAGGCCGCGCCCCTGGTGTCCGTCCTCCACGACGAAGGCGACCTCGGCCTCCTCGGGAGCGACCTTGTCGTAGCGCACCACCGCGACCATGGCGTCGGAGATGGTGGCGACCAGGGCCACGCGGTCCTCGTAGTCGACGGTCGTGAAGCGTTTCACGTCCCGGTCGGAGAGCTTGGGGTAGGGCGCGAAGAACCGGTAGTAGATCGTCTCCGGTGAGAGCCGGGAGTGGAACTCGCGCAGCAGGTCGGCGTCGTCAGGGGTGATGGGGCGCAGGTGCGCGGTGCCTCCGTCGGTCAGGACGACGTCGGCTTCCCAGTGGTTCGGGTAGGACTGCACGACTGCGAGACTAGACGACAATCGGCCGAATTCGGAGAAAGTCCATGCGGGGTCACCGAAATCGACCCCGATCGGCCCTCGCGCGAAGGCGAGCCGCACGCGCTCGGACGGGGCTCGAACGACCCGGTCCGGCGAACCGGAACCGGCGGCCTCCGATCCGTGGGACGGGTCGCGTCGGCCGGGGGCGCCGCGACACGGCTGTTCGGACGCGTGCGGCCCGCCGCCCCGGCCCGCCGCCGAGCCGGGCCGGGCGCGCTCGGCGTCCGAGATCACGCCGAGTGCGGATAGGCTTCCCGGGTGGGTCGAAACCCCCTGGTGCGCGGGGCCTGCCGACCCGCGGCGGCCCCGGCGCGACCGCGTGTCCCGGGCGCTGTCAGTTCGTTACCCGACACTGATCGTTAAGCTGTTAACGTCGTGCGGGCACAGATTCTCAAACCCTCGGTGGTGGCTGGCGAAATGACTCGAGTGGTCGTGATCGGTGATCTGATGACCGATGCCGTCGCGCGTGCGTTCCACCCGTTGGCCCGCGGCAGCGACACCCCGGCGTCGGTGATCATGTACGGCGGCGGTTCCGGGGCGAACATCGCCTCGTGGCTCGCGGTGGAGGGAACCGACACCACGTTCGTGGGCCGTCGTGGCTCCGACATCACCGGCCGCACCCGCGAGATGGAACTCATGGGCTACGGCCTGGACTCGCGCATGGTCATGGACCCTGAGCGCCCCACCGGTACCTGCGTGGTGATGATCACCCACCGGGGCGACCGCACGATGCTCAGCGACCCCGGCGCGAACGCCCGCCTCCAGCCCGAGGACCTGCCCCGCGACGTGTTCGGCCCCGACGGCCACCTGCACGTGTCCGGGTACACGCTGATCAACTCCGACTCCCGCCGCGCGGCCCGGGTGGCCCTGCGCATGGCGCGGGAGAGCGGCATGTCCATCTCCGTGGACGGCGGTTCGCACGCCCCGCTGGAGCGCGCGGGCGCGGAGAACTTCCTGGACTGGACGCAGGGCGCGCGGCTGCTGTTCGTCAACGTCGCCCAGGCCAAGGTGCTCACCGGGCGGGACGAGGCCGAGGCCGCCGCGAAGGTGCTCACCGCCTGGTTCCCCAACGTGGTGATCAAGCTCGGCGAGGAGGGCGGCCTGTGGGCCTCCAAGACGCGCGAGGACTGCGTGAGGGCCCCTGCCGAGCCGGTGGAGCCCTCCCCCGGTTCGGTCGGTGCCGGTGACGCGTTCATCGCCGGTTTCCTCCCGGCCTGGCTGGCCGGACGGCACCCCAAGGAGGCGCTGGGCCGGGCCAGCAGGCTGGCGGCGCGTGCCCTGCACCAGCCGGGGGCCCGCCCGGACCTGGGCGAGGGCGAGCCGGTGCGCAGGGGCGCCCCCCGGGGCCAGCGCCTGCGGTAGACCCCGACGTTCCCACGGGCCCCGCCACCCAGAGGTGGCGGGGCCCGTGGCGTGTGCCCCGGCTCAGCCGCCGGTGGTGGCCAGGGTCAGGGGCAGCACCTCCGGGGCACCGGCCCCGCGGAGCAGGGCGGCGCCCACGGTCAGGCTCCACCCGGTGTCGGCGTGGTCGTCCACCAGCAGGAGGGGGCCGGGGGTGTCCCGTTGGAGTCGGGCCACCCGTTCGGTCAGGTCGGGGTCGGCCACCAGCGCCGAGTACACCTGGCCGAGGCGCATGGCGCTGTTGTGGCGGCGGGGGCCCGGCCCCTCGGGGCCGCGGTACGACAGGGAGCCCAGCGGCGCGAGCCTCCCCAGCTCGGCGATACGGGAGGCCAGGTCGGCCACCAGGGTCGGCCGGGAGACCGAGGGCATCGCGACCACTCCGACGGGTCGGTCCCGCCATCCCCAGGCGGCCAGGACGCGCACGACCCCCTGGAGGAGGCGGTCGTCCACCGGGGCGTCCGGCGCGTCCTCGGCGAGGACACGGCGCAGCTCCGTCCCCCACCCGATGTCGGTGAGGCGGCCCAGCGCGCGCCCCTCCCCGGCCCGCAGGTTCTCCGGGATCTTCCCGGACAGCCCCACGCCGAGCGTGTTCATGCCGGTGGGCCACTGCCGTCGCGGTGCGAGGGGGGTTCCAGGCCGGTCCAGGTGGTCGGCAGCGGCCCGGCGCCGTCCGGAGTCGACGTCGGTGGGCCAGTACTGTCCGGTGCACACGTCGCAGCGGCCGCACGGCTCGGCGGCGGGGTCGTCGAGCTGGCGGCGCAGGAACTCCATCCGGCAGGTGCTGGCGGAGACGTAGTCGAGCATGGCGCGCTGTTCGCGCTCGCGGGCCTGGCTGACCGCCGCGTAGCGTTCGGCGTCGTAGGTCCAGGGCTGGCCGGTCGCGGTCCAGCCGCCGCGCACCCGGCGCACCGCTCCGTCCACGTCGAGCACCTTGAGCATCTGCTCGAGGCGGGTGCGGCGCAGGTCCACCCGGGTCTCCAGGTGGGCGGTGGAGAGCGGCTTCCCGGCCTCCTCGAGCACCTGGAGGGTCTGGCGGACGGTCTCCTCCGGTGGGAACGACAACCCGGCGAAGTACTCCCAGATGCGCACGTCCTCACGTCCCGGCAGGAGCACCACCTCGGCCCGTTCCACACCGCGCCCCGCACGGCCCACCTGCTGGTAGTAGGAGATCGGCGACTGCGGTGCGCCCAGGTGCACCACGAAACCCAGGTCCGGTTTGTCGAACCCCATGCCCAGGGCGCTGGTGGCCACGAGTGCCTTGACCCGGTTTCCCAGGAGGGCGTCCTCGGCGAGCGCCCGTTCGTCGGGGTCGGTCTGCCCGGTGTAGGGCAGCACCTCCAGGCCCTGCTCGGTGAGGAAGCGGGCGGTCTCGGCCGCGGCGCTGACGGTGAGGGTGTAGACGATCCCTGAGCCGGGGATCTTGGGCAGGTGCTCGGCCAGCCAGCTGAGCCGCGCAGTGGGGTCGGGCAGTTCGGCCACGCCCAGGCTCAGGCTCTCGCGCTCCAGGCTGCCGCGCAGGACCAGGGTGTCGGCGCGGTCGTCCCCGGCCTGGAGCTGTTCGGCCACGTCGCGGGTGACGCGCTCGTTGGCGGTGGCGGTGGTGGCCAGGACGGGCACCCCGTCGGGCAGGTCGTGCAGGAGGGAGCGGATGCGGCGGTAGTCGGGGCGGAAGTCGTGGCCCCAGTCGGAGACGCAGTGCGCCTCGTCGATCACGACCAGCCCCGCCCCGGCGGCGAGCTCGGGGAGGACGCGGTCGCGGAACTCCGGGTTGTTGAGCCGTTCGGGGCTGACCAGGAGCACGTCCACCAGTCCCTGGGAGACCTCGGCGTAGGTGGACTCCCAGGCGGTGGTGTTGGAGCTGTTGATGGTGCGGGCCCGGATGCCCGCGCGTTCGGCGGCGGCGATCTGGTTGCGCATCAGGGCCAGCAGCGGGGAGACGATGACCGTGGGCCCGGCCCCCTCGGCGCGGCGCAGCGCGGTGGCCACGAAGTACACCGCCGACTTGCCCCATCCGGTGCGCTGGACGACCAGTGCCCTGCGGCGTTGGGCGACCAGGGCGTGGATGGCGGTCCACTGGTCCTCGCGCAGCCGTGCGCCCTCACCCGCCAGGGCGCGCAGGTGCCGCTCGGCGTCGGCGCGCAGGGCGCCGCCGGGGTCGGTGGCGGGGTCGGGGCGGGTGTCGGTCGGTGCGTCGGTGACCGGGACGTCGGGCGGGGTGGGAGTGGCCATGGGTCCTTGGTACCAGAGGTGGCGGACGCGAACGCGGTCGTCCACAGGCGCTCCCGCCTCGGATACCCGTGGAGGAGGGATGGCGCGGCCGCACCGTGCGCGAGCTCTCGGTCTGCCCTATACGCCCGCACCGACCGCGGTAACGGAATGGAAACGTTCTCGCTATGTGCCATTGCGTTCACCGAGTGTCATCTGAACACTCGACGCCAGGGCTCGCGCCCACACGGATGGGAGCGCTCCCGAACCGGGTGGCTCCTCCGAGACGAACACGAAGGACACACGATGGCGCAACCACGAAACCGCCCCAGCGGCGGTTTCCTCCCCCGATCCCCCCGACACGCGCATCCGCGCACCCGCACCTCCCTGGGCCTGCTGGCCGCCGCCTCCGCGCTCGCGGTCGGCGGCGCGACCCTGGCCGTCACCGGTGCCACACCGGCCGCCCCCGCCTCCGCCGACTCAGCGGCGGAGGTCCCGGTCGGCTCCGGCAGCTACACCTCCGTCCGCCCCGAAGGAGCCTCCGGCCCCTCCGACCTCAACGGTGCCCCCGTCTCCCCCAAGGTCACCGACGACCACACCGGCCCGGCCCCCACCAACGAGTGGTGGTCCTCGCTCATCTTCCAGCGCTACCCCGACAACCCCCACGGCGAGAACCTCTTCGCCCACCCCCTGAGCTACAAGCCCCACGAGGGCGGGCTCGACATGGGCTACCCCGACTCCCACCAGCTGGTCGGCGACGACCTCAAGTACGAGTACACCGCCGTCTCCGACCTCACACTGGGCGCGGCCGGGCTCGACTCCCCCGACACCCGCACCGCCGACAGCGGCGACTGGACGGTCACCGCGCACTGGGAGGGCGGCGGCGCCGAGCTGCGGGTCACCATCGGCCAGGGCCTGCCCTTCGCCTACGCCGAGACGGAGGGCGCCGCGGCCGAGGTCACCTTCTCCGACGCCCCCGAGATCTGGCACGAGGACGGCTCCACCGTCGGCGCCACCGTCAACGGCCGGCACTACGCCCTGTTCTCGCCCTCCGACGCGCCCTGGAACGTCTCCGGTGACACCCTCACCGCCGACGGCGGGTACTACTCCGTGGCCGTCCTGCCCTCGCCCGAGGACCTGGACACCTTCGCCCCCTACGCCCACTCCTTCGTCACCGGCTCCGTCGTGGAGTTCGACTACGACGAGGCCGCGTCCACCCTCACCAGCACCTACACGCTGGAGACCGAGGCCAGGGAGGGGACCGAGACCGGGGCCCTCACCGCGCTGTACCCGCACCAGTGGGCCAACGCGACCAGCGACCTCACCGACCTCTCCTACGTCTCTCCCCGAGGCGAGATGAAGGTCTCCGAGGGCGCCTCCTTCACCACCGAACTGACCACCCAGGGCCTCATGCCCAGCCTGCCCACCGTCGAGAGCGCCGACCACGACCGGCTGAGGGCCCTGATCGACGACGTCCTCGCCGAGGAGGAGCTCTTCCCCGAGCCGGGCGACACCTACTGGGACGGCAAGGCCATGGGCCGCCTGGCCCAGCTCGTGCCGATCGCCGACTCCATCGGTCACACCGAGGGCCGTGACGCGCTCCTCTCCCTGGTCAGGGAACGCCTGGAGGACTGGCTGACCGCCGGGGGCACCCGTCAGTTCCACTACGACGAGGAGTGGGGCACGATGCTCGGCTACCCCGACAGCTTCGGGGCCGCCACCGAACTCAACGACCACGACTTCCACTACGGCTACTTCGTCTCGGCCGCCGCCGTTGTCGCCCGCTACGACCGCGACTGGGCCGACGAGGACGCCTGGGGAGGCATGGTCCGCCTGCTCATCGAGGACGTCGCCGGAACCGACGGCGACATGTTCCCGCGCCTGCGCTCCTTCTCCCCCTACGCCGGGCACGGCTGGGCCTCCGGCCACGCCGGGTTCGCGGCGGGCAACAACCAGGAGTCCTCCTCCGAGGGCATGCACTTCGCCGCCGCCACCGCCCACTTCGGAGCCCTCACCGGCGACGAGGAACTGCGCGACCTCGGCGTCTACCTCCACACCACCCAGGCCTCCACCGTCGCCCGCTACTGGCAGGACGCGGGCGGCACGACCTTCCCGGACGACTACCCCGAGGACGTCGTCGGTATGGTCTGGGGCGACGGCGGCGACTACCGCATCTGGTGGGACGGCGGCCACGAGGAGCACTACGGCATCAACTACCTGCCCATCACCGCGGGCTCCCTGTACCTGGGGCACGACCCCGAACACGCCGGGGTGATCTACGAGTCGCTCGTGGACAAGCTCGGCGGGGAACCGCAGATCTGGCGCGACATCCACTGGGCCCACCGCGCCCTCTCCGACGGTGAGGACGCCCTGCGGATGTTCGAGGAGCAGTGGCAGACCTACGAGCCGGAGGCGGGCGGCTCCAAGCCGCACACCTACCAGTGGGTCTCCACCCTCGCCGAGTTCGGCACCGTCGACGTGTCCGTGACCGCCGACACCGCCCACTACGCCGTGTTCGACAAGGGCGGGACCAGCACCTACACCGCCTTCAACCCGGGCACGGGCCCGCTCACGGTCACCTTCTCCGACGGCACCTCCCTGGAGGTCCCCGCCGGGGAGACCGCGGTGACGCGCGGCTGACCCGTAGGCGCGCACCCCCGCCGCACGCCCTCCCCCGACCGGGCGTGCGGCGGGTCCGTCCCGCCCGCGCCCCGGTCGCCGGAGACGGAAATCGGTGTCGAAGACGGTGCGAAACCCCCCAGTCGCACGACTCACACACGCCCAACCACGCGCCCCGGTACGTTTCAGTCCTTGGCACAGGCCAGAATTACGGACATGGCCCGTACTACTTCCCGTCCCCCCGAGGATCTCGCCGAGAAGATCATCGACATCGACGTCTCCGAGGAGATGCGCGGCAGCTTCCTGGAGTACGCGTACTCGGTGATCTACCAACGCGCGCTACCCGACGCGCGTGACGGCATGAAGCCGGTCCAACGGCGCATCCTGTACCAGATGAACGAGATGGGCCTGCGGCCCGACCGCGGCCACGTCAAGTGCGCCCGCGTCGTCGGGGAGGTGATGGGTCGGCTCCACCCCCACGGCGACTCCGCCATCTACGACGCCCTCGTCCGCCTCAGCCAGTCCTTCGCCATGCGCGTGCCGCTGGTCGACGGCCACGGCAACTTCGGCTCCCTGGGCGGCGACGACGCCCCGGCCGCCATGCGGTACACCGAGGCCCGCCTGGACAGCGCCGCCGAGCTCCTGGTCTCGTCCATCGACGAGGACGTCGTGGACTTCAAGCCCAACTACGACGGCCAGGAGACCGAACCCGAGGTCCTTCCGGCGGCCTTCCCCAACCTGCTGGTCAACGGCGCGTCCGGGATCGCGGTGGGCATGGCCACCAACATGGCCCCCCACAACCTGGGCGAGGTCATCGCCGCCGCCCGGCACCTGATCGCCCACCCCGAGGCCACGCTGGAGGAACTCACCGAGTTCGTCCCCGGCCCCGACCTGCCCACCGGCGGCACCATCGTGGGCCTGGACGGCATCCGGGACGCCTACCGCAAGGGCCGCGGCACCTTCCGGACCCGCGCCACCGTGGCCGTCGAGAAGGTGTCCGCGCGCCGCACCGGCCTGGTCATCACCGAGCTGCCCTACAGTGTCGGTCCCGAGAAGGTCATCAGCCGAATCAAGGAGCTGGTGCAGTCCAAGAAGCTCCAGGGCATCTCGGACCTCAAGGACCTCACCGACCGCAACCAGGGCCTGCGCCTGGTCATCGAGCTGAAGAACGGGTTCAACCCCGAGGCGGTCCTGGAGGAGCTCTACCGGCTCACGCCGATGGAGGAGACCTTCGGCATCAACAACGTGGCCCTGGTCGACGGCCAGCCGCAGACCCTGGGCCTGCGCGAACTGCTCCAGGTCTACGTCGGCCACCGCCTCGACGTGGTCCGCCGCCGCAGCGAGCACCGGCGCAAGAAGCGCCAGGAGCGCCTGCACCTGGTCGCGGGCCTGCTCGTGGCGCTGCTCGACATCGACCGCGTCATCGCGCTGATCCGCGAGGCGGACGACACCGCCGCCGCGCGGGAGTCCCTCATGGGCGCCTACGACCTCTCCGAGATCCAGGCGCGCTACATCCTCGACACCCCGCTGCGCCGCCTGACCCGCTTCGACCGGCTGGAGCTGGAGACCGAGCGGGACAAGCTCGACCTGGAGATCGAAGAGCTCACCTCCATCCTGGAGTCGGACAAGAAGCTGCGCCGGGTGGTGTCCAAGGAGCTCAACGACGTCTCCAAGAAGTTCGCGACCCCGCGCCGCACGCAGCTGCGCGAGAGCGACGGCGCGGCCCGCGCCGCCGTCATCCCGCTGGAGATGGCCGACCAGCCCTGCCACGTGCTCTTCGGCGTCGACGGGCACATCGGCCGCACGAAGGGGGCCACCCCGCCGCGTGTGTACACGGGCCTGCGCGCCAGGCACGACGCGGTCGAGGTCTCCGTCCCCACCACCTCGCGCTCGGACATCGGGTTCGTCACCGACCTCGGCCGGATGATCCGCGTGCCGGTGGTGGAGCTGCCCGAGCTCCCCGCGGACGGTGAGGGGGAACCCGAGCGCCCGCCGCTGGCCGCCGGTCTGGACGTCGGCGAGTTCGTCCAGCTCGACGAGGGCGAGCGGGTCGTGTCGATCGTCTCCATGAACACCACGGGGCCCGGGTTCGTCGTGGGCACCGTCGGGGGTGTGGTCAAGCGGGTCGCGCCCGACTTCCCGCCCAACAAGGACGACTTCGAGATCATCACGCTCAAGGACGACGACCGCGTGATCGGCGCGACCCAGTTGTCCACCGGTGAGGAGGACCTGGTCTTCGTCACCTCGGAGGCGCAGCTGCTGCGCTTCTCGGCCACCACGGCCCGGCCCCAGGGCCGCCAGGCGGGCGGCGTCGCCGGCGTGCGGCTCTCCGAGGACGCCCGCGTCCTGTGGTTCGGCGCGGTCTCCAGCCCCGAGGACTCGGTGGTGGTGACGGTGTCCGGCGGCGGCGACGCCCTGGAGGGCACCCAGGCCGGATCGGCCAAGGTCACCCCGTTCACCGCCTACCCCGCGAAGGGGCGGGCGACCGGCGGGGTGCGCTGCCACCGTTACCTGAAGGGCGAGGACACGCTCACCTTCGCGTGGGTGGGGCGCGCCCCGGCCCGGGCCTCCCGGGCGGACGGCAAGCCGGTCCGCCTGCCGGACCTGACCGAGCGCCGTGACGGTTCGGGCGAGGCCCTGACCAGTGCCGTCGTCACGGTCGGCAGCGCGCAGACCGGCTCCGGAATCACCCCTCCCGGAGCCGGGAGCTGAGTTTTCGCGACCGCCGTGCGCACGGGTGTGCTTACCTGTGTGCACGGCCGTCCATGCACACAAACAACACAGGGAGTCACCACAAGTGAGCGACAGCAACGCCACCCCTCCCCCCGGGGCCTTCGACGACGTGTTCGGCGCCAACGCCGCGTACGCCGCGGACTTCACTCTCACCGGTCTCAAGCCGTTGGCCGCGAAGGGTCTGGCCCTGGTCACGTGCATGGACTCCAGGATCGAGCCGCTGGACATGCTCGGCCTCGAACCGGGTGACGCGAAGATCCTGCGGAACGCGGGCGCCCGGGTCACCGACGACACCCTGCGAACCCTGGTACTGGCCGTGTACCTGCTGGGTGTGGACCGGGTCCTGATCCTGCCGCACACCAAGTGCAAGATGGCGTCCGTGGAGAACGACGACGTCGTGCACGACCTCATCCTGAACGACTTCGGGGTGGACACGCGCAGCCTGGAGTTCAAGACCGACAACGACCAGCTGGGCGCCCTGGAGCACGACCTCGAACGCATCCGGCACCACCCGCTGCTGCCCAAGGGCCTTCCGGTGGCCGGCGCGATCTACGACGTGGACACCGGCAGGGTGAAGCCGGTCGACCTCTGACCCGCCGACCCCGCGCGCACGCCCCCGTCCACTCCGGCCGGGGGCGTTCGCGTGCAGGTGTCGCGGCGTTCCCGAGCGGGGATCACCGAGGTGTGTCCTGACCCCGCACCCCAGGGAATGCCGCCGCCCCCTCGACGGTTGTGACGCGGGACGGTGGGACGCCGTTGAGAGGAGCACCGTGGAAGAGAGCACCTACGACACCTTCAACCGAGCCCGCATGTTCATGGAGCTGGGTGACCCGATCTACGCCGCCCAGGTCCTCGAACCGATCGTGGAGAACGAGCCGGGCAGCCGCTCCCTGCTGGAACTGCTGGGGCGCGCCTACTTCCACTCCGCCCAGCTCACCAAGGCCGAGTCGACCTTCCGCAGCCTGATCGAACTGGACCCCGTGGACAACTGGGCGCACATCGCCCTGGCCCGCACCCTGGAGCGGCAGAGCCGTCACGAGGAGGCGGCCACCTACCGCCGCATGTACGCGGTGATGTCCGGCGGTTCCCTGGACTGAGGCGGGCGCCCGGACCCGGGCCAAAGCGAAGCGGAGGCCCACAAAGGCACGACCGAGGCGCCGGAGAAGGTTCTGCAAGAGGAGTCAAGCCGCCAGCGAGGAACGAGCCAGGCACAGACGACGACGAAGAATCCCCCTGCAAAAACGCCGAACCCGTGCCAAAGCGAAGCGGAGGCCCACAAAGGCACGACCGAGGCGCCGGAGAAGGTTCTGCAAGAGGAGTCAAGCCGCCAGCGAGGAACGAGCCAGGCGCAGACGACGACGAAGAATCCCTCTGCAAAGGCGCCGGACCCGGGCCAAAGCGAAGCGGAGGCCCACAAGGGCACGACCGAGGCGCCGGAGAAGGTTCTGCAAGAGGAGTCAAGCCGCCAGCGAGGAACGAGCCAGGCACAGACGACGATGAAGAATCCCTCTGCAAAGGCGCCGAGGTACCCTCCTCACCATGGCTCCCAATCCTGACCCGCCCTGGGTCGACCGGTGTTCCGACAGTGCCCGCGCCTGGGCGGACGAGGCGGTCCGCAGGGTCGTGGCCGACGACACGCGTTCGGCCGACACGCATCTGCACGTGTTTCCGCTGCCCCCGGAATGGGGCATCGACCTGTACCTCAAGGACGAGTCGGTGCATCCGACGGGCAGCCTGAAGCACCGGTTGGCGCGGTCGCTGTTCCTGTACGGGCTGGCCAACGGGTGGATCACGGAGGGCACGACGATCGTGGAGGCGAGTTCGGGTTCCACCGCGGTGTCGGAGGCCTACTTCGCCCAGTTGGTGGGGTTGGACTTCGTCACGGTGGTACCGCGCCGGACGAGTCCGGAGAAGATCGCCCTGATCGAGCGTTACGGCGGGCGCTGCCACTTCGTGGACCACCCGCCGGACATGTACGGGGAGGCCGAACGTCTGGCGGCCGAGTCGGGCGGCCACTACATGGACCAGTTCACGTACGCGGAGCGGGCCACGGACTGGCGCGGCAACAACAACATCGCGGAGTCGGTCTTCGAGCAGCTGGCCATGGAGCGGCACCCCGACCCGGACTGGATCGTGGTGGGCGCCGGTACGGGGGGCACGTCGGCGACGATCGGCCGGTACCTGAGGTACCGGCGCCTGCACACGCGGTTGGCCGTGGTGGACCCGGAGAACTCGGCGTTCTTCCCGGGGTGGGTGACCGGTGCCGCGGACTACTCCACGGGGATGCCGTCGCGGATCGAGGGCATCGGCCGCCCGCGGATGGAGCCGAGTTTCGTTCCGTCGGTGATCGACCTCATGATGCCCGTGCCGGATGCCGCGAGCATCGCGGCGATGCGGCACCTCCACGACGTGACCGGGCGGTGCGCGGGCGGTTCGACCGGCACCAACCTGTGGGGGGTGTGGCACCTGGTCGCCAGGATGCTCCGTGAGGGCCGCAGGGGCAGCGTGGTCACCCTGATCTGCGACGGCGGGGAACGGTACCAGCACAGCTACTACAACGACGCCTGGGTGTCGGAGCGCGGGCTGGACCCCGCTCCCTTCCGTGCGGCGATCGACCGGTTCCTGGCGGACGGGGTGTGGGAGCCGCCGCGGACGCCGTGAGGCGGCAGCAGACGGGAGGGGGCCCGCACCGGTCGGTGCGGGCCCCCTCCCGTGCGCGGTGCCGGGTCAGGCGTCGATGCGCTCCAGGTCCAGTTCCTGCGCGCCCTCCTGGATGAACTTGCGGCGCGGCGCGACCTCGTTGCCCATGAGCAGGTTGAAGACGGCGGCCGCCTCCTCGGCCTGCTCCACCCGGATGCGGCGCAGGGTGCGGTGGCGCGGGTCCATGGTGGTCTCCGCGAGCTGGTCGGCGTCCATCTCGCCCAGGCCCTTGTACCGCTGCACCGGCTCCTTCCAAGAGATCTTGCGCTTCTCCAGGTCGAGCAGGGTGCGCCGGAGTTCGGCGTCGGAGTAGGTGTAGACGTACCGGTCCTCGGGCTTGGCCCCGCGCTTGCGCCGCACGTTGGTGAGTTCGATGCGGTGCAGCGGCGGCACGGCCGCGTACACGCGCCCGGCCTCCAGCATGGGGCGCATGTACCGGTAGATGAGGGTGAGCAGCAGGCACCGGATGTGCGCGCCGTCCACGTCGGCGTCGGCCATGAGGATGACCCGGCCGTAGCGGGCGGCGTCGAGGTCGAAGGTACGGCCCGAGCCCGCGCCGATGACCTGGAGGATGGCGGCGCACTCGGCGTTCTTGAGCATGTCCGCGACCGAGGACTTCTGCACGTTGAGGATCTTGCCCCGGATGGGCAGCAGTGCCTGGAACTCGGAGTCGCGGGCCAGCTTGGCGGTGCCCAGAGCCGAGTCTCCCTCGACGATGAACAGCTCGCTGTGCTCCAGGCCCTCGCTGCGGCAGTCCACCAGCTTGGCGGGGAGCGCGGAACTCTCCAGGGCGTTCTTGCGGCGCTGGGTCTCACGCTGCTGGCGGGCGGCCAGCCGGGCCTTGGCGGCGCCGACGACCTTCTCCATGACCGTGCGGGCGCGGGCCTTCTCGGCCTTCTTGGTGGAGGTGAGGAACTCGCGGAGTTCCTTGCCGACCACCTGGGAGACGATCCGGGAGGCGGCCGAGGTGCCGAGGATCTCCTTGGTCTGCCCCTCGAACTGCGGTTCGGGCAGGCGCACGGTGACGACGGCGGTCAGGCCCTCCTGGGTGTCGTCCTTGGTGACCGGGTCGTCGCTGTTCTTGAGGAGTTTGGTGGCGCGCAGCTGGTCGTTGATCACCCGGACCAGGGCGCGCTCGAACCCGTTGAGGTGGGTGCCGCCCTTGGGGGTGGAGATGACGTTGACGAAGGTGCGCACGGTGGTGTCGTATCCGGTGCCCCAGCGCAGGGCCACGTCGACGTCCAGGCGGCGCTCGACGTCGGCGGGGACCATGTGGCCGGACTCGTCCAGGACGGGGACGGTCTCGGTGAAGTGGCCCGCCCCCTGGATGCGCAGGACGTCGCTGATCGGTTCGTCGGGGGCCAGGAAGGTGCAGAACTCGCCGATGCCGCCGTCGAAGCGGAACTCCTCGGTGAAGGCGGGCTCGCCCTCGGCGCGCTCGTCGCGGACGGCGATGGTCAGCCCGGGGATGAGGAAGGCGGTCTGACGCGCCCGGTCGAGCAGGTTGTCCCGGGTGATCTCCGCGTCCTTGAGGAAGATCTGCATGTCCGGCCAGAACCGGATGCGGGTGCCCGTGATCTTCTTGGCGATCTTGCGGACCTGTTCGAGGCCGGACACCGGGGTGAACTCGGCGTCGGGGCCCGCTCCGGCGAAGCGTCCGGCGATGCCCCGGCGGAAACTGAGGGCGTGGGTGTGCCCCTGGCGGTCGATCTCCACGTCCACGCGGGCCGAGAGGGCGTTGACGACGGAGGCGCCGACGCCGTGCAGGCCGCCGGAGGCGGTGTAGGAGCCGGAGCCGAACTTGCCGCCCGCGTGGAGCTTGGTCATGACCAGTTCCACTCCGGAGAGCCCGGACTTGGGCTCGGTGTCCACGGGGATGCCGCGCCCGTCGTCGCTGACCGAGACGGAGCCGTCGCCGTGCAGGGTCACGTCGATGCGCCCGCAGTGGCCGCCCAGGGCCTCGTCGACGGAGTTGTCGATGATCTCCCACATGCAGTGGGTGAGGCCACGGCTGTCGGTGGACCCGATGTACATGCCCGGCCGCTTGCGCACCGCTTCGAGGCCCTCCAGGACCGACAGGTGCCGAGCGGAGTAATCCTCGGGATCGTGGACGGCTGCGGTCAAGGCGGTCACTCGGACATCTCCTGCGTCTTGAGGGCCATCGTGGCTGTGCGGTGCGTGCCCTTTGTACCGCGCCGCACCGACTGTTGAGGGGGTCAGGCTACGGCGAGCCGGGGACTTTGCCGTGGCACGGCCGTGTGTGGGCGGGGTCGTGTCCCCCGGGTGCGGTCTGCCGGAGTCGACACCGGGTCCGCCGTGACGGGGCTCACGCACCCGTGTGCGGGTGGGAGACCGGCCGGCACGGGGGCGGACGGGGCCTGCCCGCGCGAGACTACCACCTCTGGTGGATGCGACCTGGATACTCCCGTTTTCCGGGGATAGCCGGGCCTTCCCCAGGGGTACAACACCTACGAGGATGCGTGTCCGACGAACATGACCCATTGAGTGCCAGACGGACACGAACCGGGCGGATTCCGCTGTCGGCGTACACGGGAGCCGGTTGGGAACGTCTGGGTCGGGTTAGATGTTGTCAGAGGTGACTAACGCCGAGTATTGAGGATGGCGAAGTGACTGGAACCCTTGCCCCCACTCAGCCGCTGACGGCTGCTGACCGCTGCGACCGCTGTGGTGCACAGGCGTACGTCCGGGTGCTGCTGAACTCCGGCGGCGAACTCCTGTTCTGCGCGCACCACATGCGCAAGCACGACGACTCACTCCGCAAGATCGCCTCGGACATCCAGGACGAGACGGACAAGCTCACCAAGAGTGACAAGGACGCGGAAGAGCGTTAGCCACGACGACCACGAAACGTCGACGGCGGTCCCCGGATTCCGGGGGCCGCCGTCCTCGTTCCCGGCGGGTCGCACGCGACCGCCCGTCCCCTCCGCGGGACGGCGGTCAGCCCGCGAGGACCCGGTTGTGGTAGCGGGCGACCTCGGCGAACCCGGCCCGCCGGTAGAGCCGGAGCGCGGGCCCGTTCTCCGCCACCACGCACAGGTACGCCCGCCGGGCCCCCTTGTCGTGCGCCCACGCGAGGAGGTCCGCGAGCAGGGCCCCCGCGACACCGCGTCCGCGCGCGGCCCGGGCGGTGACCATCGAGCAGATCGCCACCGACTCCCCGTCCAGCACCGCGCAACCCCGCCCGTCGCCGTCCTCGTGGACGCCGTAGGCGGCGGTGACCCGCCCCAGGATGCGGACCACGCCCTCGGCCCACTCCGGAGCCGCACCGGTCTCCGCGAACAGCTCGGTCCAGCGCGGGGTCGGGGCGTCCGAGACCAGGGTGCGGCCCGGCCCCTCGGGTCGCTCCGCGAGCTCCCTGGCCAGGACCAGGGTGGGCTCCACCAGCGCGTAGCCGTGCTCGGCCAGTCGGGCGTCCACCGCCTCCTCACCGGGCCACACCTGCACACAGGGGTTCAGGCCGTGCTCGCGGTAGAACCGGGTGACCTCCACGACGTCGGCCCCCGGGTCCTCCACCAGGGCGCAGTTGGCCCGCTTGGTGAACCCGTCCGCGAGGCCGAACCGCCATCCCGCCCGGGACTCGGTCCGGAAGGCGGGCCAGTCCCTGGACACCCGTTCCGCCCACGTGTGCATGATCGTCCCCTCACTGTCCCGGCTGTCGGAAGCCGCACATCCTATCCGGCCGCGCACGCCCTACCATGGGCACGGTCCCGACCTCACCCCTGACCTGGAGAGTCCATGTTCATCCTGCTCCCGCCCTCCGAGGGCAAGGCCACCTCCGGCGAGGGGCCCGCCCTGGACACCGGGACACTGACCCTGCCGGAGCTGACCGGCGCCCGGGAGCGGGTCGCGGCCGCCCTGACCGACCTCTGCTCGGGGCCCGAGGACACCGCGCGCGAGGTGCTCGGGCTGTCGGTAACCCAGACCGACGCCCTCAAGCGCAACCTGGACCTGGCCACGGCACCCACGCTGCGCGCCGCCGACCTGTACACCGGCGTGCTCTACGACCGCCTCGGACTGCCCGGCCTGCTCGCCGAGCACGGCCGCGCGGTGCGCGACCGGGTCCTGGTCTTCTCGGGCCTGTGGGGCGTGGTGGGGCCGGACGACCGGCTGCCGCCGTACCGGCTGTCCATGGGCGTGAAGCTTCCGCCGTTGGGCGCCCTGGGCGCCTACTGGCGCCGGGCGATGACCGGGCCCCTCGGTGAGCTCACCCGGGACCACCTGCTCGTGGACTGCCGGTCGGCGGCCTACGCGGCGGCGTTCCGGCCGACCGGCGAGGCGGCCGAACGCACCGTGGCGGTACGGGTGCTGCGCGAGCGCGAGGTCGGCGGGCAGACCCGGAGGTCGGTGGTCAGCCACATGGCGAAGGCGACCCGGGGCGACATCGCGCGGTCGCTGGTGAGCGAGGGCGTCGGGGCGCGCACCCCCGAGGAACTGGTGGAGGCCCTGCGCGACCTGGGGCACACGGCGGAGCTGCCGCCGGCGGCGAAGCCGGGGACCGCCCGCACGATGGACGTCGTCGTCCGCGACTGACGCACCGGCCGCCCCGGGTGAGGGAACCCGGGGCCCGGTCCTGACCGGGACCAACGGGACGAACCATGACGGAACCGGGACCAGCTCGCCTTTATCCCACACCTACAGCGCGTGGGGCAGCATGGTGCGCGTCGGAGGGAGATCGGACTCCGTGCGGGGACAGTGAGTACCCGATGCCATGAGGGACACGCGGGCGTCGCCACACCCGTGGGCATGACGGGGGTACGAACACCGGGCGCGCCCTCCCGACTCACCTCGGGGGGACGCGCCCGTTCGTCTTCTCAGCCTGAAGCGTGGGTCCGCTCCTGGACCGGCTGACTAGTCCAGGTAGTCGCGGAGCACCTGGGAGCGCGACGGGTGACGGAGCTTCGACATCGTCTTGCTCTCGATCTGCCGGATGCGCTCACGGGTGACCCCGTAGACCTTGCCGATCTCGTCTAAAGTCTTCGGCTGACCGTCGGTGAGCCCGAAGCGCATGGAGACCACACCGGCCTCGCGCTCGGACAGGGTGTCGAGCACCGAGTGCAGCTGCTCCTGGAGCAGGGTGAAGCTGACCGCCTCGCCCGGCTGGATCGCCTCGGAGTCCTCGATGAGGTCGCCGAACTCGCTGTCGCCGTCCTCGCCCAGCGGAGTGTGCAGGGAGATCGGCTCGCGGCCGTACTTCTGCACCTCGACGACCTTCTCCGGGGTCATGTCGAGTTCCTTGGCCAGCTCCTCCGGGGTGGGCTCGCGGCCCAGGTCCTGGAGCATCTGGCGCTGCACGCGGGCCAGCTTGTTGATGACCTCGACCATGTGCACCGGGATACGGATGGTGCGGGCCTGGTCGGCCATCGCCCGGGTGATCGCCTGCCGAATCCACCACGTGGCGTACGTGGAGAACTTGAAGCCCTTGGTGTAGTCGAACTTCTCCACCGCGCGGATCAGACCCAGGTTGCCCTCCTGGATCAGGTCCAGGAACAGCATGCCGCGGCCGGTGTAGCGCTTGGCCAGGGAGACGACCAGACGGAGGTTGGCCTCCAGCAGGTGCTTCTTGGCGCGGCCGCCGTCCTCGGAGATCCACTCCAGCTCGTCGCGGAGCTCGAAGGTGAGGACGTCGCTCTCCTCGGAGAGCTTCTCCTCCGCGAACAGGCCGGCCTCGATGCGCTTGGCGAGCTCGACCTCCTGCTCGGCGTTGAGGAGCGGGACCTTGCCGATCTGCTTCAGGTAGTCCTTGACCGGGTCCGCGGTGGCGCCGGCCGCGACCACCTGGGCGGCGGGGGCGTCGTCGTCATCGTCGTACAGGACGAAGGAGTCGTCGTCCTTGCTGGGCTTGACGGGCGCGCCGACCGTCTCGGGCTTGGCGGGCTTGGTCTCCTTCTCCGGCTCGGCCGTGTCCTCGACCAGCTCCAGCTCGGCGCCGGTGTGCTCGAGGTCGTCGTCCAGGCCGTCCTCGGCGAAGTCGCCCTCGCCCGAACCCGAAGCGAGTTCGAGGTCCTTCTTCGTGGACTTCTTGGTCGCCGCCGCCTTCTTGGCCGGGGCCTTGGCCGCGGGCTTCTTCGCCGCGGCCTTCTTGGGGGCGGCCGCCTTCTTCGCGGTCGCCGCCTTCTTGGCCGGGGCCTTCTTCGCGGTCGTGCCCTCCGAGGCGTCGACGACGGCGGTGACCGTCTCCGGCTGGTCCTGGGCGGCCGCCGCACGGGCGGGCTTGGCGGCCCGGCTCGTGGTGGTGGTCGAGCGGGTGGTGGTGGTGCTGGACCGAGGGGTCGCCGACTTGCGCCGCGTGGTCTTGCGCCGCGAGGAGGCCGACTCGGGAACGAGTACGGTCACGCCCTCCTTGGCGAGGCTGCGGAGCACGGACTGCGCCTGCGACATCGGGATTTCGGCCTCTTCGAAGGCACGGCGCACGTCCTCGGGCTCAAGAAAGCCCTGGGACCGCCCACGCTCGATCAGCTGCTGAATGACGGGCTCTTGCAGTGACTCGGACTGCTTCGAGCGAGTCGAACTGGCAGATGACACAAACACCTCTCGAACGGACGTGTGGCGAGAATTGATCGGACCCGGTGGTCCGGTTCGGCCGGGACCGGGCACTGCACCCTCTCCCACCTGCGGCCTGGGATCGTCCCCACTGGGCGGGGAAGCCGTGGTCACCTCCGCTTCGCGGGGCGCGGTGGCTTCTTCACTGTAGGCAAGGCAATGGACTTGTTCGTACGGTCTACCGCTCCGACGCGGAATCGATCACCGGAAGCTGAACGGCGAGCAGAGTGACATCATCGTCCTGCTCATACCCATCGAGCATGCTCTCAACAAGGTACTCCAGCATCTGCTGTGGATCGCCCACCACCTCGGGACGCGCCTGCAGGGCGGACGCGACCCTGACGAGCTCGTCCAGACCGGCGTCGACGGATCGTCTGCGGTTCTCAACCAGTCCATCGGAGTAGAGGGCGACGGTGTTACCGGGTTGCACGAAGAATTTGTGGTGGCCCCTCGGAGAGCTGACGCCGAGCGGGGTGTCCGGCTCGGTCTCCAGCAGCGAGGGCCCCGCGTTCCCGGCCACCACGAGCGGCGGGAGGTGGCCCGCGTTGCTGAGGTCGAGCTGTCCGGTGACCGGGTCCAGGACGAAGTAGACCAGGGTCGTCACCTGGTCCCACGTCTCCGTGGCCGAGAACATGCGGTCGAGCCCGGTCAGCACGTCGGCCGGCTCGGGCATCGAGAAGGCCAGCCCGCGCAACGCGTTGCGGATGCGGCTCATTCCCGCCGCGGCGTGGATGCCCTTGCCCATGACGTCGCCGAGGACCCCGGCGACCCGGCCGTCGGGCAGGGGGAAGGCGTCGTACCAGTCGCCGCCCACCTGCACGTGCTGGGAGCCCGACCGGTAGTAGGCGGCCAGTCGTACGCCCGGGACCTCGGGGAGCTCCTCGGGCAGGAGGCTGCGCTGGAGCTCCTCGGCGGTGTCGTGCTCGCGTTCGTAGACGATGGCCCGCCCGATGGCCAGGGCGCACTGTCCGGCGAGCGCCTCCAGGAAGACCCGCTCCTCGTCGGTCACGTCCCGCTGGGAGCGGAAGGAGAAGCGCAGGGCGCCGATGGGGCGGCCCGCGACCATCATCGGCAGCGCGACCCAGGCGCGTTCGGCCGTGCGCTCCAGCAGCTCCTCGACCTCGGGGGCGTGCTCCATCAGCTCGCGCAGGTCGGCGGGGCTGGCGGCCAGACGGGGCGCCCGGGAGGCCACGGCGCGGGCCGCGACGTCGGGGTAGTCCAGGGAGAAGCCGCGTTCGGGCAGGCCCGCGCAGCCGTCCGCGGAGAGGATGCGCAGGCGCAGCCGGTCGCGGTCGTACAGGGCCACGGAGGTGTGGTCGGCGCCCACGCCGGAGCGGCCGATCTCGGACATGGCCTGGACGACCTCGTCCGCGGTGAGCGCCTCCGCGAGGTCGGAGGTCGCCTTCTGGAGGCGGGCGGTGCGCATGGCCGCCTCGCTGAGCTGCTGGTTGAGGCGTTGGCGGAGTTCGTCGGCCTCGCGCTCGTTGGTGACGTCCACCAGGGTGCCGAGCCACTCGGCGGCCCCGGAGCCGTCCGTGACCGGGTTGGCCCGGGCCCGGTAGTGGACGTGCCCGCCCGCGCGGCTGCGCACGCGGAACATGGCGTCGAAGGGGGTGACGTCCAGGACGGCGTCGTCCCAGGCGCGTTCCACGCCGGGCCGGTCGTCGGGGTGCAGGGCGTCCAGCCAGCCGCGCCCCAGGTAGGCGTCGAGGTCCTGGCCGGTGACGGAGCGCCACTGGGGGCAGTCCTCGCTGACGTCGCCGTCGGCCCCGGCCGACCAGACGATCTGGTTGCCCGCCTGGAGGAGGGCGCGCAGTCGCCGCTCCTCGCGGTGGGCCGCGCCGCCCTCGTGGTCGTGGGCGGCGATGAGGGCGACGTGCCGGGCCCCGTCGGAGGGGTCGTCGACCGGGAACCAGGTGAGGTCCCAGACCTGGCCCGAGGCGGTGCGGTGACTGCCGCGCACGGAGTGTCCGGTCTCGCGGACCCTGGCCGCGGAGGCGAGGTGGGCGGCCGCCCCCGCCGGGTCGTCGGTCCGCTCCCCCACCTCGGCGGGGGTACGGCCCAGACAGTGGTCGGGGGTGCCGCCGAGGACGGAGGCCATCCGGGTGTTGATCGAGACGAAGACGTCGTCGGGGTCCAGGAGGGCGAAACCGATGGGGGCGTCGGTGAGGAGGGACTTCACCGCGTCCGGCAGTTCCGCCGCGTTGATCCTGGGCGGGGGAATGGACGTCTCGGCGCTCAACTGCTCGACACCTCCGGAACCTTCGGATTCCCCAGCCGGGTTTCGATGGGGGGTTGGTGGACCGCGTGGTCCCCTGCGCACCGTGCCCGCCACCCGTGCGCGGTGGCGTTCCGGCGCGGGACGCGCGGCGCTGATTCCGGTCGGGGGGCTCCGCGGCTCCCAGGAGTCACGCTCCATGACTCCTCTCGGCCGCTGTCACGGCTCAAGCATAAGACACACCCGCCGACGCGCAACGGCCACCGGGGAGCGGCCGGTACCGCGGGTGGAAGGTAAATGTTAGGCCACGGCACCGTCCCGGCACAGGCGACCGGGGGCTTTGCGGGCGTGTTTTCCCATAATTGCCGATGGAGGACGAGGGGGCACGGTTTGCGGGTAACCGTTCGGAACGGGAACGTTATATGTCCGAAACGCCCATTTCGCATCGGCGACCCCCGGTGACCGGGCCCTCCGGGTAAACGGCGCCCCCTCCAGGTTTTATCAACAGCGTGCCGCGACGAGGGTTGACTGTCCGCTCAGAACAAGTGGAATAGGTGGAGGTCACCGTCCCGACCCATCCATCAGCCAGGAGTGTGAGCGAGAATGCTCCAGACCTTCCCGGTCCAGGATCTCAGACAGATCTCGGCACGGCTTCACGACGAGTTCAGCGGGCTGTCCCCCCGCCGCGTCGAGCGCTGTGTCACCGATACCTGGCACTGCGCCGAACACCTGGGCATCACGGTCACACCGCACCTCGTCGAGCGGGTCGCGCGCGAGCACCTGGAGGCCGTGGTGAACTCCGTGCCGCCCTCCGCCGTCCGCAGGGCCGCCCGCCGCTCGGGGACGACGCTGTTCACCGGCCACCGCGCGGTCCCGGAACCGCGCTGAGCCCGGTGGCGTGACGGCCGGGCACGGACCCTCACGGGAGCCGCGCCCGGCCGTCGCGCCGCCCGGTCCGGGCCGCGTCCGTACCCGCTCTCCGGGGCGCGGCCTCCTCCGGGGCCCGGTCGCCACGTGAGGCGGACCGAGGACCCCGCGCCCCGCCGACCGGTTGCGCACAAGCGGGAGCGGACCCGCCGCCCCCTGGCATACGCTTCAGTTCGTGCCATCCCCTTCGCCCTCACCCACAGGCCCCGACGTCCCCGCAGCCGCCTTCGAGGAGATGCTGCGCGCGGCCAGAGCCCTGCTCGCCATGCGGCACCCGCTCGACGCGGAGCTGGCCTTCAGCGCCCTCCTGGGCTCCTGGTGGGGTGAACGACTGCCCGGTGTGGACGTGGAGCGGCTGCTCGGCGAGGGGCTGATCACGCACGCCACCGCCTCCGGCCGACCGGCGGGGCTGGGAGTGCTGGCCGCGATCACGGCGCTGGGCACCTCCCCGTCCCAGCGCGAGCTGGCCGAACAGGGCATGATCGCCCTGCGCGAGCGGGGGCTCCAGGCCCCGGCGTGGGCCTCGCAGCTGGGCGCCGTCTCCCCCGTGGCCGTCTACGTGAACGGCGACCGGTTCGGCGACACCGACGACGTCGTGTGCGTGTTCAGCCGAGACGCGCCCGACCGCACCGGATCGATGCCGGCCGAACACGCGCTCATCCTGGTCCTGGACCACAACAGCGGCGGGCTGCTGCGGGACGCCTGGGTCACGACCAAGGTCGACCTGCTGCTGGAGCAGTGCCGCGAACGCGCGGACGGCGACGACCTGGCCCGCTTCGACCGCCTGGAGCTGACCGAGGCGCGGGCCCTGCTCTCACGTGCGCTCGAACGCACCGAACGGGTGGTCACCGGGGTCCGCGCGGACCCGTCCGCCGGACCGACCGTGGAGCCGGTGGGGATCTCCTCCGCCGACCTCACCGGGGGCTCGCTGGCCTCGCTCTTCGCTCTGGCCGCGGCCCGGGTGCAGCGGCTCCCCCTCCCTCCGGACGGGGTCGTGCTCTCCCCGGTCCCCGTGTGGCGGCGCGACCGGCGCGCGGTCCTGGCCGCGCGCTTCCTCGCCTCGGACCAGGCGGCCGAGCTGTCGGACTCCTACGCGGCCAGCCGTTGCGTGGACCACATCATCGCGCACGGCTGCGACGTCGACTCGGGGCGGCCGCTGCGGGTGAGTCCCCGCAAGGTGGAGTCGTTCCTGCTGCACTGGCTGCCCGGCCGGGTCGTGCTGCTGCCCGAGGAGCAGGAGGCCATGCCGCACGTCCTCGCCGCGTGGGTGCGCTGGGCCGGGGCCCGTTCACAGCTCCCGGAGGTGGCGGTGGCCGCCACCCTGGACGCGGTGTGGGAGACCATCTCGGCCTTCGCCGCGACCTACCGCGACCCGGCCCGTCCCCTGGGGCTGCGCCAGGAGGCGGTGCGGCGCCTGCTGCCGGACGGCGACTTCGCGTCCCTGGCACGGCGGATGTTCGCCTTCCCGCTGCTGGCCAGCGAGATCGTCACCGGCGCACCGGAGGAGTTCGCCCCGGACACCTCCCGGGGGCGTCGCGCCCTGTTGAGACTGGACCACTACGGCGAGTACGAGGCCGCCACCCCGCACAGCGGCCGCCACCACTCCACCGGACAGGACCGCTGGTACCGGCCGGTCACCGGTACGGACGCCCAGCGGGAACGGGAACTGGACCGGCACGAGCGGCTGGCGAAGCGGCTCTGGGACGGCCGCCCCGCCAACCTGTGGACGGCCGCCCGCCGGATGCTCGACCGGGGACAGGACCGCCCGACCGTGCTGGCCGTGCTCACCGAGGTGCTGTTCAGCGCCACCAGCGAGAGCGACCTGCGCCGCCGCCTCGACGCCCTGTAGCCGCGGTCAGTCGAGCATGCGGGTCCGCAGCGCCTCCAGGGTGCCCTCGGACAGTTTGAGGCCCTGGGCCACGTACGCGTCGAAGGAGCCGTACACCTCGTCGACGCGGTCGAACGCGGTGTCCAGGTAGGCGGCGCGGACCCGGGTCATGGGCTCCACGTCCTCCCACGGGAGCTGGCTGTCCTTGGACAACTGGCGCATCCAGCGGTCGGTGTTGGCCTGGCGCGCGTTGCTGACCAGGAAGTCCCCGGTGACCGCCGCACGGTCGACGCCGAGGAGGGTGAGCAGCAGCGCCGCGCCCCAACCGGTGCGGTCCTTGCCCGCGCTGCAGTGGAAGACCAGGGACGTCGGCCCCTTGGCGGCGCGCTCGACCAGTTCGCGGTAGCCGTCCAGGGCCTCGGTGTCGGAGACCAGGGCCCGGTAGACCTCCCGCATGAACCGTTCGGCGGCCCCACCGCCGAACACGGCCCTGGCGCGGTCCGGGTCGGAGAGCAGGTCGACGAAGTTGGCGCCCGCCGCCTCGGCGTTCTGGACGCCCACGACGGCGTACTCGGCCCCTTCCGGGACCACGTCGGGCAGGCGGTCGCGCTCGTGGTGGGTGCGCAGGTCCACCAGCTGGCGGAGGCCGAGGCCCTGGTAGACGTCCAGGTCCGGCCCGGTGATGGTGTGCAGGGCGTCGGAGCGGTAGATGAGGCCGCTCCGAACGGTACGGCCTTCCCTCGTGCGGTGGCCGCCGAGGTCACGGAAGTTGGGGGCACTGGGGAGGAGGAAACCGTCATTCGTCACGACGCAGACGATACCCACCGACCCGGCGCCCCGTCACCACGTGGCCGGCACCGGACGCGCCCTCAGCCCGCGTCCCCCCGCAGGGCCTCGATCTCGGCACCGGCCTCCTTGACGTCCTTGGCGGTGTCGACCCCGCGCCAGAACCCGTCGATGCGGTAGGCGGCGAGCCGCCCCGCCGCGGCCAGGTCGGGGAAGGTCGAGGACTCGTGGTCGCCCTTGACGGGCAGCAGCGGGGTCAGGCCGGGCTCGAACAGGTAGACGCCCGCGTTGATCCACACCGGCAGCAGCGGGCTCTGGGTGAACCCCTCCACCCGGTCGTCGGCGTCGACGTCGACGATGCCCCAGGTGGTACGGAACTGGGCCAGGGCCAGGGTGCCGAGCCCGCCCTTGGCGCGGTGGTGGTCGGTGAGCTCGTCCAGCGGGAACCAGGTCAGCACGTCGCCGTTGAGCGCGAAGTACGGCGCCTCGGGGTCGCGGAGCCCGGTCGCGGCGTAGCGCAGCGCTCCGCCCCGGCCCAGCGGCTCGTCCTCGACCAGAAGGGTGATCTCGGGCCCCTCCCGCCGCTGGCCCAGGTGCTCGCGCAGGACCTCGGCCTTGTAACCGCAGGAGACGACGACCTGCTCGACACCGTGCGAGGCCAACCACTCCAGCTGGTAGTCGACGATGGGCCGTCCGGCCACCTCCACCATCGCCTTGGGGCGGGTGTCGGTGTAGGGCCGCAGCCGGGTGGCCTGTCCTCCAGCGAGGATCAACGCCTGTCTGACGGGGGACTCGGAGGATGTGCTCGCAGCGGTCATGTACTGGACAGTAGCAGGAGGGGGACGGGGATTCCCTAGCGCTGCTGGGTGGCGTCGGCGTAGGCCAGGCGCACGTCTTCGCTGGTGACCACGGTCAGCTCGGCGGCGGTGGCCGACTCCCCCACCTCCTGGGAGACCCGCAGGTCGCGGTGGGAGCAGGCCCGCTCGTAGAGGGAGCGCGCGAAGCGGCCGTTGCCCAGCTCGTCGATCCACCCGGTCTCGCACACGTGCGTGAAGATGCTGTGGAGGTCCTCGCGCGCCGTGTCGTCGAAGACGTCCCCCGTACGGGCCGCCACCGCGTCCGCGATCTCGGACAGCTCTCCCGGCTCGTAGGACGGGAACCGCACGCGGACGTTGAACCGCGAGGACAGCCCGGCGTTGGAGGCCAGGAACCGGTCCATCTCGTCGGTGTAGCCCGCCAGGACCACCACGAGCCGGTCGCGGTCGTCCTCGGCGCGCTTGAGCAGGGTCTGGATGGCCTCGGCACCGAACGCGTCACCACCGCTGTATCCGGGGTTGACCAGGGAGTAGGCCTCGTCCACGAACAGCACACCGCCCATGGCGCGGTCCACCAGGCGGTTGGTCTTGACGGCGGTGGCGCCCAAGTGCTCACCCACCAGGTCCGCGCGCTGGGCCTCCACCACCTCGGAGCGGCCCAGCATGCCGAGCGCGGAGAAGACCCGGCCGAGCACGCGCGCGACCGTGGTCTTGCCGGTGCCGGGCGGGCCGGTGAAGACGAAGTGGCGCATCGGCGGCTGGTGCGGCAGGCCCTGTTCCTCGCGCAGCCGCGCCACGCGCAGCTGCGCGACCAGCGAGCGCACCTGCTCCTTGACCGGTTCCAGACCGATCATGCCGTCGAGTTCGGCCATCGCCTCCTCCAGACCGGGGGACTCCCCGAAGCCGGGGAGGCGGGAGGTGAGTTCGGCGTAGGCGGTCTCGACGTCCGCGGCGAGCACGGTGACCAGGGCGTCCGCGCTGGGGCGCAGGGCGGGCGCGTCGCCGTCGGTCCCGGAGGTGACGACGCGGACGTCGCGGGCCTGGGAGGCCTTCTCCACCAGGGAGCGGGCGAAGCGGCCGTTGCCGAGCTCGTCCACGGCCTCGCGCTGCACCGCCTGGTCGAAGCGGCGGCGCAGGGTGCGGGCGGCCTCGGGGTCGAGGTAGTCGCCGCGCTGTCCCACGAGGTTCTCGGCGATGCGCAGGAGTTCGGCGGAGGAGTAGCTGGGGAAGCTGATGCGGGTGGAGAACCGGGACGCCAGGCCGGGGTTGGTGGCCAGGAAGGCGTCCATCTCCTTCTCGTATCCCGCCAGGATGACGACCAGCTGGTCGCGGTCGTCCTCGGCGCGCTTGAGCAGGGTCTGCACGGCCTCGTTGCCGAACCGGTCGGCCTGTCCGTCGCCTTCGTTGACCAGCGAGTACGCCTCGTCGACGAAGAGCACGCCGCCCAGGGCCCCGTCGATGAGCTCGTTGGTCTTGATGGCGGTGGCGCCGAGGTACTCGCCGACGAGGTCGGCGCGCTGGGCCTCCACCACCCGTGAGCTGGGCAGGAGGCCGAACGAGTGGAAGATGGTGGCGAGGGTGCGGGCGACGCTGGTCTTGCCGGTGCCGGGAGGCCCGGAGAAGACCAGGTGGCGCAGGGGCCGCTCCACGGAGAGCCCGGCGTCCGCCCGCAGCCGGGCGGCCTCGATGGAGGCGGCGATCCCCCGGACCTGCTGCTTGACGGGTTCCAGCCCGATCATGTTCTCCAGCTCGGCCAGGGCCACGTCGACGGGGACGGGCTCCTCCTCGGTGTCGTCGCCCCCGGGGGCGCCGCCCCCGCGCGTCCCGTCGGAGCCCCGGCCGCGCAAGCCCTGGCGTCCGCCCTGGTTCCCGGCCCGGTCGGCGCCGGCGGGCGCGTTCCGCCCCGTCCCCGCCGAGGGCTCGCCGGACCCGGGCCCGGATCTGGTGCCGTTCCCGCGCTTCTCGTCGTTCTCCCGGCTCTCCCTGGCCACCTGTCCGGAGGCGAGCAGCCGCCACAGCAGGCAGGCCCCGGCCGCGGCGTAGAGCACCGCGATCCCGGCCCCGGCGGGGAAGGATTCGACGATCATGCCGACCAGCGCCACGGAGAACCCGGAGACCAGACCGGCGGTGAGCGAGAGCAGCGCGGTGTGCCAGGCGGGGAACTCCCGGGCCCGCCCCGCGGCCAGCACCACGAGCAGGGGCAGCGGCAGGACGAGCAGGGTGACCGGTTCTCCGGTGAGCGGGATCTGGAACAGCGGGACGGCGACGGCCAGCCACACCACCGAGACCACCACGGTGAGGAAGGAGTCGAAGGAACGCATCAGCGCGGCGAACGCCACCAGCACGAGCAGTGTGCCGACCAGGACGTTGACCACCGGCAGGCTCAGCACGAAGGCCGCGACCGCGGCCACGGTGAGCACCACCAGCCCCGCCGCCAGGCGCTGCCCGAGGGGGAGCCCGCGGTGGACGGCGCGCAGGCGGTCCAGCGCGGAGGCCCGGTCGGGTGGCGCGGCGGCGGCGGAACGCGTCTGGCGCGTCATCCCTAGCCCCTTCCTGCGTGGGGGTCGCGTGGTCGGCCCGGGGGCGGGCCGGGGTCGGAGGGGAACGGCGCCCGGGCTCCGGCGGTCGGGCCGGGGCGTCGTCCCGGAGTCGGGTCGAAGGGAGCGGTCCAGGGAACAGCCTTGCCCCAAGGGGGGTCGGATGTCCAGTGCGGGGTGGCGTGTCGCGGGCCGCCCGGCGCGGATCAGAGGCGGATCAGAGCAGGGGGATCTGTCCTCCGGGGGCGGGTCGGACCCGGCGCAGGTGGCTCCAGCGGGGCAGGTCGTCGAGGTAGGACCAGCTCACGCGGTGCTGCGGGGTGGGGCCGTGCTCGGCCAGGGCGGACTTGTGCACGGGCGAGGGATAGCCCGCGGCGCGCTCGAACCCGTACCCGGGGTGCTCGTCGGCGAGTTCCGCCATGAGGGCGTCGCGCCGGACCTTGGCCAGGATCGCGGCGGCGGCCACGCTCACGCAGTGCAGGTCGCCCTTGACCTGGGTGCGCACCCGCCAGGGCCGACCGATGAAGTCGTGGCGGCCGTCGAGGATCACGGCGTCGGGGCGGGGGTCGAGGGCGTCCAGGGCCCTGCGGGCGGCGCGGTGCAGGGCCTCGGTCATCCCGACCTCGTCGATCTCGGCCGCCTCGGACCAACCGAAGGCGTGGTCGGCGACCCAGGGCTCGATCCGGGCGGCGAGTTCGCGGCGCCGTTGGGGGGTCAGTCGCTTGGAGTCGGTGAGTCCGGCGGGCGGCGCGTCCTCGCCGGGGATCGCGGCGCAGACCAGGAGGGGGCCGGCCCAGGCGCCGCGGCCCACCTCGTCGACGCCCGCCACCACGCGCGCGCCGTGGGAGCGGAGCTCGTTCTCGACCTCCAGGGTCGGGGCGGGGGTCGGGTCGCCCTTCGGGGCGCTGTTCTTCGGGGTTGTCGTCGTCGGCACGCCACAACCCTAGGGCGGCCGGGGGACCTCCGGGGCCGGTTCCGCACCCCTTCCGGACGCCCCTCTGATGGGTATTGTGCGACTCACCGTGCGTGACAACCAGTCATGGAGCGTGACTTTCGGTAGTTTCCGCTTGTTGGGACCGCCGTGCCGGGCCGCCGGAAGGAATGGACATGCAGCACACCAGGCCGAGAACACGGCCCGTACCCCCGCCGCGCACTCCGGCCCGCCCCGCGTCACGGCACCGGCCCGGTCCCCCGTTCCTGCACGGTCGCCTCTACGACGTCATCGCCGCCGCCACCCGGGTGGGGGTGGGCTGGGTGTTCGCCGAGTACGGACTGGCGCTGCGCGGCCGGGAGGCCCTGGTCACCGAGCGGCTGGCCGACTCCGGGGTGCCCGCCGCCTCCCTGGTCGCGCCCGTGGTCCCCGCGCTGCTCGTCGCGCTCTCGGTCTCCTTCGCCGTGGGTCTGCTCACATGGCTGACCGGGCCGCTCCTGGCCCTGTCAGCCGTGGTCGGCACGCTCGCCACCGCGGCCTCCGAGTCCTCCCCGTTCGGCTCCTGGGGAGCGACCGCGCTGGTCACGGCGGTGTGCGTGCTCATGGCGGTCGGCGGGGGCCGGTGGTCGTGGGACTACCTCGTCCTCACTCCCCGGCCCCGCGGACACCGCCAGGTCAGCCGCCGTGGCGTCTCCGCCAGGCGGGGACGGACGTCCGCTCTTTCCCCCCGTCGCCCCGAACACGCCCCTCCTCTGCTCTATCCTGTGGAGCAGGCCGCACCGCGTCGGCCGAATCGACTGTGACGCGGCCCGTTCGAGCCCCTCGGCCGCCCATCGGGCCCGCGTCGCCGTGACCCGGATTCGATGGAAGGATCGCCATGTCCGCCTCGGCTTCCGGCCCGAACCCCGACGGGTCCGTGGCCAAGCTGATCGAGATCGCCGAGAAGCCGACGCTGGGCCAGCGGCTGATCAGCTGGGCCTCCCGTCCCCCCGGCCGGCTCTACATCCCCGCCTGCGCGGTGATCGGGCTGGCCCTGCTCTTCGAGGACAGCGTGCCCGCCGGGCACCTGCCCACGTTCGTGATCGGCCTCGGCGGCGGGCTCCTCCTGGCCGGGATGGGCGCGCTGCGCCTCGGGATCGCGCTGGCCGTGGCCCGGCCGATGATCCGCCACTACTGGCTGCGCTGGATCTCCGCCCCGCTCATCGCCTTCCTGGCGCTGGGCCTGGCCGTCGCCGACGTGCCGCTCAAGACACGCGTGGCGGGTTCCTCCGAGCAGCTCCTGGAACTACGCGACGAGGTGGCCGACCCCACGACCATCCCCCGCAACGGGGAGTGGACCGGCCTCTACCCGTTGCGCAGCGTGTCCGTCACCGGCGACGTCACCCACTACGAGGTGGAGAAGGCCGGGCTGTTCTACCCGGCCGGACTGGCGCACAGCACCGAGGAGATCCCCGTGGGGGTCTTCGTTCCCGGCCAGGGGTCGCGGATCTACGAACACGTCTCCGGCGACTGGTACGTGTGGGTGGACCACTAGGACGGGGAGCGGGTGGGACCGGCGCTTTACCCGGCGCTGTCCCGCTCCAACCCGGCTCTCACCCTCGGCGTGTAGACAGGGACGGTCCCCCGGGAGACACCCTCACGGTTCTCCCCCACCGCAGTCTCGTCACCCGAGAAGAGGAACCATGCGCGAGTTCGCGCTCACCCTTCACCTGCGTCTGCACGACTCCCTCACCGCGCTGCGCCGCGCCCACGCCGTCGGAGACGACGACCTCGCCAAGGCGCAGGCCGGAGAGGTCGAGGACCTCGTCGAGATCGCCGCACGGCACGGCATCGACATCGCCGGATACTCGGGGCTGACCCTGCACCCGGCCCTGACGACCGCGAGCTGAGTTCGCGCACGGTACGCGCGCGACGGGGCCCCGCCACCCCCCCGGAGTCCGGGAGGGCGGCGGGGCCCCGTGCGTTCCGTCGGCGGTGGCCGGCCGGTCCGGGATCAGCGACCCCGGCGACCGCCCTGGCCGCCCCCGTACCCGTCACCGCGCTCGAACTGCTGGCGCATCGCGGTGTCCTGCTGGCTCTGGTACTCCTCGGCCATCTGCTGCTGGCGGGCCGCGGCCGCCGCCACCGAACCCTGCACGCCCTCGAAGGCCTCGTGCGCGGCGGAGGCTCCCAGCGAGCGGGACGCGCCGCCGCCGTTGTCGAGCACCTGGGGCAGCAGCTGTGCGGTGAGCAGGGTGGACAGCGCGGAGCCGTCCCCGGAACCGCCCTCCGTCTGCACCACGACCGGACGCGGGGCCCGCTCGGCCAGCGCGGCGCCGACGTCGAGGCGGCGTCGGGCCAGCTCGTACTCCAGCACGGCCCGGTTGTCCCGGTAGGCCGTGGCCAGCCGGTGCTGCGCCTTGGCCTCGTTCTCGGCGGCGACCAGGTCTGCCCGCCCGCGCGTCTCGATCTCGTACCGCACCCGCTGGGCCTCGGTCTCCTGCTCCTCCAACATCTGGGCCACGTCCTTGCGCGCCTTGTTCAGGGAGGCGTTGACCTCGACGATCTTCGCGTCACGGGTCTTCTTGGAGCGCTCGATGTCCATCAGCAGGGTGTCGATGCGGCGCTTGCGCGTGAGCTCCCACTCCTGCTCGTAGGCGACCAGTTCCTTGGCGACCCTCTCCCGGGTGGCCAGGTGCTGCTGGTACTGGCTGGGCAGCTGCACGTCCGGGATGTTGCAGCCGGTGATGGTCACGCCGTACTTGTGCAGCTGCGTGTTGAGCAGGCTGCGCATGTCCTCGACGTTGGAGCCGCGCAGGTCGTAGGCGGACTCGGTGTTCACCATGCGGCTGCGCTGGCGGATGGCGTCCTGCACCGCGCTGGACAGCACCAGGTCGAAGTTGCTCGCGCCGATCGAGGTGACGAACCGGTACGGCTCCTCGATCCGGAACTTCAGGAAGAACTCGATCGACTTCAGCGGCACGTTCTCCCGCGTGGGGCAGGCCAGTACGGGCGCCGTGTAGGGGATCTCCGTGCGCGTGTCGACCACGAAGTCCACCCGCGCCCACGGGTGCCACAGGTAGTGGCGGCCCGGGCCGATGCTCTTGGCGAAGGCGCCGTACTTGGTGAGGATGCCGGTGGTGCCCTCCTCGATCTCCACGATCGAGCCGCGCCACCACCACAGGCCCGCCGCCAGCACGCTGAGCACGCCGACGAGCAGGGTCGGCACGGCCAGGGTCCCGTAGGCGAGACCGGCCACGGCCCCGCCGAAGGCGACGTGCAGCGACATCATCAGGGCGGAGGTGATGGCGAACAGGCCGAACCAGACCAGGATGGTCCAGCGCAGGCCGCGGGTGTCGCGCGGGATGACGACGGGGACGATCGCGCCCTGGTCGCCGCCGCGCAACAGGCCCGCGAGGTCTCCCCACGAGGCCAGGGACTCCTTGATGTTGGAGCCACCGCCGGGGTTGAAGGACTCACTCATCTACTGACCTCCCGGGAACTGGCCCTGCGAACCGCCCTGCGACCACGGGGGCAGCGGCGGGTCCTGCGGGTTCTGGAACGGGGCGCCGGTCGGCGGCGGGGCGTCGGACGGGGACCGCGTCGCGGACGTCGGAGCCGTGGTGTCGGCGGGGGCGTCGGCGGGCGCGGCCTCGGAGATGCGTTCGTCGATGGCGTCGTCGCTCACCGACTGGCGGATCTCCTCCACGAGGTCCTCACCCGGGTCCTCCGCTGTGGGGCGGCGGCGCTCGCCCGCCTCGTCCTCGACGATCGCGTCGATCTCCTGTTGGCGCTCGGCGATGCGGGAGTTGATGTCCCCCAGGCGCTCACGGATCGCGGCCATGTCGGCGTCGGAGAACAGGGCCGCGTCGGTCTGGCCGATGATCTCCTGGGCGATGCGCAGGTAGTCGACGCTGGCGCCGTCACCGGAGCCGATCCTCAACACCTGCGGCAGGCTGTCGGCGACCGACTCCAGCTTGTCCAGGAGGTTCTCCCGGAACCGGTAGTTGAGGATCTCGGGGGCCTCGGCGGCGCTGACCGCGCGGATGTCCAGGGCCTGGGCCTGGAGGAGCGCCGCGTTGGCGTTGGCCTCGGACTCGGCCTCCACGAAGCGCTGCCGGGCGGTGGCGCGGGCGCGGTTGGTCTCACGCTCGAGAGCGGTGTCCATCTGCGCCTGGTACTGGGCGATGTCGGCCTGGATCGCGGAGAGCGTCTCGTTGAGGGTGGCGAGCTCCTTGTTCAGGTCACCCTCGTTCTGTTCCTTGCGGAGCTGGAGCTCGTACTCGAACGTGTAGGCGTCCTTGGCCACGCGGACCATCTCCGGCGCCGCCAGGTCCATCCGGTACTCCTGGCTGGAGGGCTCGGCATGGGTGATGTTGGCGCTGGTCAGGACGACGATGCCGCCGAACTGGCGGTTCAGGGAGTCCAGCAGCGCCTGGGTGCTCTCGCCGACCATGTCGTAGATCGCCGAGGCCTCCTGCTCGTAGATGAGGCTGCGGGTGGTCTCGCTGATGGCGTTGTTGAGCTTCTCCTGGAAGCCCGGGACGCCGCCGAGGGTGTAGACGAAGTCGGTGGCGTTCTCGATCTTGAACTGCACGAAGAGGTCGACCGAGGCCTGGACGCCGCTCTTGGTGGGGGCGGAGCGGATCGGGGCGTTGAACGGGTACTCGCGCGTGGTGTTGACGATGTAGGAGACGCGCTTCCAGGGGTTGAACAGGGTGACCCTGCCCGGCTGGTAGAGGTTCTCCATCTTGCCGAAGCGGGTGACGATGGCCTGGCAGCCCTCCGGCACCATGACCATGCCCTGGCGCCACCACATGAAGCCGGTGACGGCCGCGGTGATGATCCAGTAGTGGACGCCGAAGAAGGGGTTGAGCAGGGGGTTGGCTCCGGTGACCATCGCCGTGGCGGCGGCGGTCGAGAAGCCGATGACGCCGATGACGACCAGGGCGATCGCGGGGAGCATCGTCACGAAGGTGCGTCCCCGGGGGATGACCATCGGGCAGATGACGTGGACGGGGCCGCCCCGGCCGCGCTCGTAGTAGCTGCGGTTGAGGGCCTCGCCCGCGGTGCTCAGCGAGGTGGTCTTCTGTTCGATCCGGGTGTCGACGGAGGCGCCCTGTTCGCGTGCCGCCACGAAGTCCCGGGGATCGAGACCGCCCTCCGAACTCTGACCGGCCCGCTGACCGGAACCCGGTCCGGTCATCTGGCCCGCGGCCTGTTGGACTGCGTCGGTCACGGCCTGGCGCGGGTCGCCCCCCTGGGCTACCGCGCTGGCCGCGCCGCGCACCGTTTGCGCGAACGACATAGGCATGCACTTCCTTCGACGAATCAGCGGGAACTATCGGGTTCGACGTGGCGTACCGAGATCTGGTTCCAGGTCGGGACGGGTTCATCGCCGGACAAACCGGTAGTGGTCTGCACCTAGCTTGTCACGGGGGCAAGCCGAAACCCATCGGTCGTGTCCCGAGCGTGACGCGAAACGGGCCGCACGGTGACCCCGCGCCGATCCGCCCGCTGACCAGGGCGCCCTCCGCCGCACGCGTGCCGGATGGCGCCGCCCCGGGGGCGGGGCTAGCCTCGACGTGACCGCATCGCGCAGAACGGGGAGCCCTCGATGTCCGCAGTACCCAGTGCCGTCCTGACCACCGCCGGACTGATCGGCGGATACTCGGTGGCCCGCGCCACCGGCAACCGGCCGCTCGGTGGCGCGGTACTGGCCGGTTTCGGCGCGGCGGCCTTCGAGACCACGCGCCGCGGTTCCGGGATGGGCGCCGCGGTCGCCCTCACCACCGTGTACGTCGCGGCCTTCGGCCTGTCGCACCCGCTGGCCAAGAGGGTCGGGGCCTGGCCCGCCGTGCTGGGCGTGACCGCGGCGACCGCCGCCGTCGCCGTGGCCGCCGGAGACCGCTCCGAGGCCTGACCCTCAGCGCGGGGGGCGGTGGCGGCCGTGGATGTAGGCCTCCAGCTGCTCCCGGTCGTCCTCCAGGACCCGCACACGGCTCTTGACCAGGTCCCCGATGCTGACGATCCCGGCCAGCCGACCCTCGGAGGTCACCGGGACGTGCCGGAACCGGCGCACGGTCATGCGTTCGCTGACCTCCTCCACAGTGTCCTCGGGAGTGCAGGTCACGACGTCGGCGGTCATGATGTCGGAGACCGGCGCGGACAGCACGGCGGGGCCCCGGCGTTCCAGGTGACGGACCACGTCCCGCTCGGAGACGATCCCCACGAGGGTGTCGTCCTCGGCCACGACGACGGCGCCGATGTTGTGACGGGCGAGTTCGGCGAGCAGGTGGGCGACGGTCGACTCGGGAGCGACGCGCACCACCTCGGGCCCCTTCGCCCGCAGGATCGCGGCGATCAGCATGGGCACCACCTTCTCCCGGTCCTCGACGGGTGCCGAAGGGTTACCCACTCCCCGCCCCCGTCAACCACGGGGTCCGCGCCGCGCACGGGCACGGGGTCACCCGCTCCCCCGCTCCGGCAGGAGGACGGCGCGCCCCAGCCGCCTCAGGGTCCGCCACGTCTCCGGGCGATCGCGCGGGCCCGGGGTGCGGGCGATGTCGTTGGCCACGTTCAGCACGATCGCCACGCGGACCTCGGCCTCGGCCTCGGTCATCCCGGGGACGCTGGCCAGCACGAGCGCGACCCACTCGCCGACGTACTCGCGCTGCGTGCGCCTGGTCCGCTCACGGTCGCTCCCCTCGCAGTGCCGGGAGTCGCACAGCAGGACGGTCACGTAGTCGTGGTGCCGGGCCACGAAGTCGACGTAGGACGCCAGCAGCCGCCGGAGTCCGTCGGCCGGGTCCCAGGCCCCGCGCAGGGCGCGGTGCATGTCGTGGCGCAGCCACTCGTCACCCCGGTGCAGCAGGGCCGCCAGCAGATCCCTCTTGGACTCGAACTCGCGGTACACGCTGGAGGTGGACAGCCCCGCCCGGTGGCGGATGTCGTCGATGCCCACCGCCGGGTACCCGTGTTCGGCGAACAGGGCCAGGGCGCCCGCGAGCAGGCGCTCGCGCCTCGCCGTCGGCACCAGCCCCGTGGGGAGCCGGGCGGGCGCGCCCTCTCCCTCCGCCGGTGCCGGGGTGAGTTCGGCGATGGAGAGCAGCACCTCCTGGAGCACCTGTTGCCGACGGGACGCCGACAGCGTCGGACGCCTGGAGGAGGTGACGGTCATCGCCGAGCACAGGCCCCGTGCCAGCAGTCGGGACCCGCGCTCGTCCAGGTCCGGCCTGCGGTCCGCGATCATCGACGCGATGAGCCGCATGCTGCGGGAGACCTCGCCCCGCAGCAGTCCGTACTGCTCGGCCGGGAGCCCCCGCGCCTCACGGACCCAGAGCACCCCGAGCCGGTCGTGTTCCGTGGCGGTGCGGGCCAGGCTCCGCGTCACCGTGTCCAGATCGGCTCCCCGGACCTCGGCGATGGTCTCCCGGAACGGTTCCATCTCGTTCGTCACCGCGGCGGTGAGCAGCTGCGGTTTGCCGCGGAAGTGCCGGTAGAGCGCCGAGGGGCTCACGTTGACGGCGTCGGCGACCATGTTCATGGACACGGCCTCGTAGCCGTGCCGGTGGAACAGGTCGGTCGCCGCCGCGATGATCAGTTCGCGGCGGTTGCGGGGCCGGGTGCCGCGCTCGGGTCCCTCAGCCACCTCGTCTGCCATGGTCCTCCCCACTCACCGGCCGCGCCGCCTCGCCCGGGGCCCCGTGGGCCCCCTCCCGGTGAGCCCTGCGGAGCTCGCGTTTGAGGATCTTACCGGTGCCTGCCAGCGGCATCTCGGAAACGAGCTCGGAACTCCGGGGCGACTTGTAGGACGCGATGTGCGCCAGGCAGTGCTCGCGCAGTTCTTTCGTGGAGGGCTGGTGCCCCGGCCGCGGCACCACCACGGCGTGCACGCGTTCCCCCCAGACGGGGTCGGGGACGCCGATCACCGCGCACGAGGCCACCCCGGGGTGGCCGGCCAGCACCGACTCGACCTCGGCCGAGTACACGTTCTCCCCGCCCGTGATGATCATGTCCTTGATGCGGTCCACCACGTGGACGTACCCGCGACCGTCCATGAACCCGGCGTCCCCGGTGTGCATCCACCCGCCGCGCAGGGCCCGTTCCGTCTCCTCCGGGCGTTGCCAGTAGCCCACCATCACGTGGTCGCCGCGCACGACGATCTCCCCGACCGTGCCCCGTTCCACCTCCCGGTCCCGCTCGTCGACCACCCGGACCTCGGAGTGCGGCGCCGCCCGCCCGGCCGAACGGCGCAGCTCCTCGTGTTCGTGGTCGGCGGGGAGCAGGACCGTGGCGATGGGGGCCAGCTCGGTCATGCCGTAGGCCTGGGCGAACCCGGCTCGGGGGAAGAGCTGGCGCACGCGCTCCAGCAGGGCGTCGGAGATCGGCGAGGTCCCGTAGGTCACGTGCCGGACCCCGGACAGGTCACGCCGCTCCGCGTCGGGGTGGTCGACCATCATCTGGAGCATGGTCGGCACCAGGAGCACGTCGGTGACCTGTTCGCGCTCCAGGACCTCCAGGACCTCGCCCGGGTCGAAGGACGGCAGGAACAGGTGCGTCGCCCCCCGGATGAGTCCGGTGAGCCAGATGAAGGCCCCGGCCAGGTGGAACATGGGTGCCACGTGCAGCGCGCGGCCGCCGGTGCCGGTCGTGTCCCCGGACGCCAGGAAGCCCAGCGCGCTCACGGCGACGTTGTCGTGGCTGAGCATGACCCCCTTGGGGGTGCCGGTCGTTCCTCCCGTGTAGAAGATCCCGAACAGGTCGTCGCCGCCCCTGCGTGAGTCGGGGACCGGCCCCGCCCCCGCGACCAACTGCTCGTGGTCGACCATGTCACTGGGGCAGGGCCGGCTTCCGGAGTGGACGAGTTCCCGCAGGTCGGGGCAGCGGTCGAGGAGTTCGCGGCCCGCCTCTCGTGTGTGGTCGTCCACGAACAGGACCCCGACCCCCGACTCGTCCACGGCGTGGGCCAGCTCGGGCACGCTCCACCGGAAGTTCAGCGGGACGAGCACGGCGTCGGCCCAGGGCACCGCGAGCAGCACCTCGTGGAAGTGCTCGGAGTTGAGTGCCAGGACACCCACCCGGTCACCGGACGACACCCCCCGCTCGCGCAGTGCTCCGGCCAGGCGGGCCACCCGGTTGACCGACCGGGCCACGGTGAGGTCGCCGTCGCGGTGCCGTACCAGCGGGCGGCCGGGGTCCTGCTGGAGGGCGTTGTGCAGGTACTGCGTCAGGTACATGGCGTGCTCCGTCACGGTGTTCGGGGGGGCGGCGACCGCGGCGGGCGGCGCGCTCGGTGGTCGAGAGGTCGGGGGGCGGCGGACCAAGGGGGCGGGGGTCAGAGCTGGCGGGAGATCACCTCCTTCATGATCTCGGTGGTGCCCCCGTAGATGCGCTGGACCCGCTGGTCCACCCACAGGTGCGAGATCGGGTACTCGGCCATGTAGCCGTAGCCCCCGTGCAGCTGGAGGCACTGGTCGACCACCCGCGACGCGCGCTCGGTGGTCCAGTACTTGGCCATGGCCGCCGTGGCGGCGTCCAGTTCCCCACGCAGGTGCCGGGCGAGGCAGTCGTCGAGGAACGTGCGCGCCACCCTGGCCTCGGTGGCCGCCTCGGCCAAGGTGAACCGCGTGTTCTGGAAGTCGAAGACCCGACGGCCGAAGGCGGTCCTCTCCTTGGTGTAGGCGAGCGTGCTCTCCACGGCGGTCTCCATCGCCACGACCGCGGTGATGGCGATGGTGAGCCTCTCCTGGGGCAGCTGTTCCATCAGCTGGGCGAACCCCCGGCCGGGTTCGCCGCCCAGCACGCGGTCGGCGGGCACCCGCACCTCGTCCAGGAACAGCTCGGAGGCGTCCTGGCCGCGCTGGCCGATCTTCTCCAGGACGCGACCGCGCCGGAATCCGGGCCGGTCGGACTCCACGAGGATCAGTGACAGACCGTGCGCTCCCTCCCCGGGCCCGGTCCGGGCCACCACGATCACGAGATCCGCCTGGGTGGCGTTGGTGATGAACGTCTTGGACCCGCTGATCACGTACTCGTCACCCTCGCGACGGGCCCGTGTGGCCACCGCCTTCAGGTCCGAACCCGTCCCGGGCTCGGTCATCGCGATCGCCGCCACCACCTCGCCGGTGGCCATCGGCGGCAGCCAGGCGCGCCGCTGCTCCGGCGTTCCGTAGGCCAGCAGGTAGGGGGCCGCGACGGTGGAGTGCACCGCCACTCCCCACGCGGTGTCGCCCGCGCGCGCCTGTTCCTCCACGAGCACGGCCTCGTGCGCGTAGGTGCCGCCGCCACCGCCGTACTCCTCGGGGATGGACAGGCACAGCAGTCCCGCCCGCCCCGCCCGGTGCCACAGCTCGCGGTCCACCTTGTGCTGTTCACGCCAGCGCTCCTGGTGCGGCACCAGCTCCCGCTCGCAGAAGACGCGCGCCAGCTCGCGCAGTGCGGCCAGGTCCGCCGCGTCGGTCCCCGTCTCCTCGGTTCCCCGCATGTGTCCGTTCCCTCCTAGACCATGAACCCGCCGCCGCAGACCAGGGTCTGTCCGCTGACGTAGTCCGACTCGGGCGCGCAGAGCAGGTAGACGGCACCCGCCGCCTCCTCCGGGGTACCGCCCCGTCCCAGGGGGATCGAGGACTCCATGTGCCGCAGCAGCTCGGGGTTCAGACCGACCCTGAGGTCTCGGCCCTGGATGTTGACGGTGGTGTCGCCGTCGGCGGAGGCCGCCGTCAGCCGGGTGTGGATCATGCCGAAGGCGACGGCGTTGACGGTCACGTTGTAGCGCCCCCACTCCTTGGCCAGGGTGCGGGTGAGTCCCTCCACCCCGGCCTTGGCCGAGGCGTAGTTGGCCTGCCCCGCGTTACCGCCCACCCCCGCGATGGACGAGATGTTGACGACCTTGCGGCACGGCACGGTCGCTCCGGCGGCCCGTTCGGCCTTCACGGCGGCCGAGATCACCGGCTGCGCGGCGCGCAGGAGCCGGAACGGTGCCTTCAGGTGCACGTCCAGGATCGCGTCCCACTGTTCGTCACTCATGCGCTGGATCACGTTGTCCCAGGTGAAGCCGGCGTTGTTGACGATGATGTCGATTCCGCCGCAGGCCTCCACGGCCGTGTCGACGAAGGCTTCGGGGAAGGAGGGGTCGCTCACGCTCCCCACGTGGGCGGTCGCCCGACCACCCCGTTCACCGATGAGCTCCACCGTCTCCCTCGCGGGGCCCTCGTCCAGGTCGTTGAGCACCACGTGGGCGCCCTCGGAGGCCAGCTTGAGGGCGATCGCGCGGCCGATGCCACGCCCGGCCCCGGTCACCAGCGCGGACCTACCGTCCAACTTCGTCATCGTTCTCCGTGCCCTTCGTCAGTGGGTCGAGTGCCACGGTCGCCTCGCCCGTCAGTGTGGTGGTGCCGTCGGCGAGCCGGACCGTCAGCCGGATCGTGGCCCGCCGTTCGCCGTCCCCGTCCTCGATCGCGCTGACCGTTCCCGAACAGACGGGACGCGCGTGGACCGGAGTGATGGCGGTGAACCGCACGCGCAACGACCGCAGGCGCTCCTGCGGCGCCCAGGCCGTCAGGAACCGCCCCACGTAGGCCATGCTGAGCATGCCGTGGGCGAACACGTCGTCCATGCCCGCCCCGCGCGCGGCGTCGAGGTCGATGTGCACGGGGTTGTGGTCGCCGGACCCGCCCGCGAAGAGGGCGAGCGTGGTCCGTGAGACCGGTTCCAGGCGCAGGGGCGGCAGGTCGTCTCCGACACGGAGTTCCGTGCCCGTCACCGGTCGGCCTCCGTACCCCTGACGACCACGACGTCCTCCAGTTCGGCGACGGTTCCGCCCGTCTCGTCGGTGACGACGAAGGAACGGGTGAGCAGTTCCATGGCCCCGCCCTTCTTGACCGTGTGGCCGGTGACGCTCCCGCGCAGCGTGACCGTCTGGCCCGCGTGCACCATGCGGTGGTAGGTGAAGGCCTGCTCCCCGTGCAGGACGCGGCGCGGATCGGCGCCCAGTTCCTCGATCCAGCGGAGGGGCTGGGGGACCTCGTGCTGGATCGCGGCCAGGAAGGTCGGGGGGACGGGCAGGTCGGGGTGGCCGGCGGCCCGGGCGGCCGCCACGTCCAGGTACACGGGGGAGGTCTCTCCGATCGCCTCGCAGAACAACCGCAGTCGGCCCCGTTCCAGCAGAAGGGACGCGTCCGGCATCGGGGTGCCGACCACCTCGGCGGAGAGCGGCATGTCAGTCCTCCCGCTGGTAGAGCGTGACCACGCAGGCTCCGCCCAGGCCGATGTTGTGCTGGAGGCCCACACGCGCCCCCTCCACCTGGCGGTCACCGGCACGGCCCTCCAGCTGCCACACGAGCTCGGCGCACTGGGCCAGTCCGCTCGCCCCCAGCGGATGGCCCTTCGAGAGCAGCCCTCCGGAGGGGTTGGTGACCACGCGCCCGCCGTAGGTGTTCTCCCCGTCCAGGACGAACCGCTCGGCGGTCCCCTCCCCGGTCAGGCCCAGGGCCTCGTAGGTGAGCACCTCGTTGGTGGTGAAGCAGTCGTGCAGCTCCACCACGGGAATGTCCTCCGGTCCGATCCCGGCCGTCTCGTAGACCCGCGCGGCGGCCCTTCGGGTCATGTCCGCGCCCACCAGGTCGATCGGGTCGCCCTCGAAGGACACGGGCCGGTCGGTGGTCATGGACTGCGCCACCACACCCACTCGGGCGTCCAGTCCCCGTTCCCGGGCGAACCCGGCGTCGCACACCAGCACCGCCGCCGCCCCGCAGGTCGGGGGACAGCACTGCGACCTGGTCAGTGGTCCGAACACCGCGGGCGCGGCCATGACCTCCTCGACCGTGACGGGATCGCGCAGAACCGCGTTGGGGTTGGCCGCGGCGTGCCGACGGGCCTTCACCGCGATCCGTGCGAACAGGTCCGGGCGGGTGTCGTAGCGCTCGGCGTAGGCCGCGCCCGCGCCGCCGAAGAGCCGGGCCGCGAGCGGGGCACCGGGGTCCGACCCCGGCACCGCGTCCAGCGCCGCGGTGAAGCGGTCGAAGGGGCTGGGGCGGTCGTCCCAGACCGTGCCCAGTGCCCCGGGGCGCATCTGTTCGAAGCCGAACGCGAGCACGCACCGGGCCGCCCCGCTCTCCACCGCCTGTCGCGCGAGCCACAGCGCGGTCGAGCCCGTCGAGCAGTTGTTGTTCACGTTGACCACAGGGACTCCCGGGAGTCCGACCTGGTAGAGGCTGTTCTGACCAGAAGTGGAATCACCATACACATAGCCCGCATAGGCCTGATCAATGTCGGCCAGCTCCACGCCGCTGTCAGTCAGCGCCGCCGTGATCGCCTCTACCGCGAGGACGTCGTAATTTTCACTTCTTCTTGGCATCGAGAATCGGGACATGCCGACCCCCGCGATGCGCACACGCGACACCATCTTCACCCTCCCGCAGAATCCCCGGCTACACATATTGTGCTTCTCTGAGAACGCTGATTCACTTACTGTGTACACGAAAGTCGGGGCCCTGCCAATGGTCCCCCCAAGAGAAGGACGGTCCACGGTGACGAAGCAGCAGACCGCAGCGGTGGTGAAGGACGGCTTCCAGTACCTCGAAGGGGCGCGCTGGTACAAGGGAGAACTCTGGTGCTCCGACATCCCCCGAGGCCTCGTCCACCGCCTGGACCCGCGCACCGGCGAGTCCCACGTGGTCGCCGACCTTCCCGACGCCAAGCCCTCGGGCCTCGGCTTCCTCCCGGACGGCACCCCCCTGGTGGTCACCCAGGCCGACTCCGTCCTGCGCCGCATCACCCCCGGCGGCACCACCGAGGTGGTCGCGGAACTCGGCGACGTCGCCGTCGCCGCCAACGACATGTGGGTGGACGACCAGGGCCGGGCCTACATCACCCAGATCGGCTACGACCTGTTCAACGGGGGCGAGGTCGCCCCCGCTCCGGTCGTGGTGGTCAGCCCCGAGGGCGAGGTCTCCACGGCGGGCGAGGGGCTGGTCTGCCCCAACGGCGTCGGCCTCAGCCCGGACGGCGGCACCCTCTACGTGGCGGAGACCTTCGGGTTCCGGCTGAGCGCCTTCGACGTCGACGCGGGCGGCGCGCTGTCGAACCAGCGGGTCCTGCGCCAGTTCGACAGCCTGGAGCGCGACGCCCTGGACGGGCTCTGCGTGGACTCCGAGGGAGGGGTCTGGGTCACCGCGCCGTTCTCCAGCCAGGTCCGTCGGCTCTCACCCGAGGGCGAGGTCACCGAGGTCGTGAACACCGCCACCGCTGGCCACTGGGTGGTCTCCTGCGCACTGGGCGGCCCGGACGGGCGGACCCTCTACCTCTGCGCGGCCGAGACCGACATGGGGCGGATGGCCAACAACTTCGAGGGCTCCTCCCGTCTGGAGGCCGCCACCGTACGCATACCCGGCCCCCTCGTCGGCTGAGGAACGACACCCATGCCCACGTCCCACCGCGCCCCCTCGGCGCGTCCCCCCGTCCGACTGTACGAACCCATACCCGACGACCGCGACGCGTTCTGGCGGCAGCTCAGGCAGACCTACGGAGAGGTCGCCCCGGTCTACCTGGAACCGGGGGTGCCCGCGTGGCTCCTGCTCTCCTACGAGGTCAACTACCGGGTGATGTCCGACAACGCCACCTACCGGTGCGACCGCGACTACTGGCACGACCTCGCGAAGGGGGTGATCCCCGCGGACTCCGGGGTCCGGGCCATCAACGAGAAGCGCGAGTCCGTGCTCTACGTCGACGGAGAGGAACACCGCTTTCTCTCCGAGGGTATGCAGAAGGCCTTCAGCGCACTGGACGAGCGGCGCGTGATCGGCCAGATCCAGGAGGTGGCCGAAGACCTCGTGGACTCCTTCTGCGAGCGCGGCCGGGCCGACCTGATCGGCGAGTACGCGCGGCTCCTCCCCCTGCACGTCCTGGGCCGCCTCCTGAACCTGGGGCCGGAGGACGTGAACGAGCTCGCCACGTCCATGGGCAAGCTCTGGGGAGGCGGCGCGGACTCCCCCGAGGGCGCCCGCGAGCTGAAGGTCCTCCTGACCCAGTTGGCCAGGAGCCGGCGGGCCGCCCCCGGCGAGGACCTGCCCTCGTACCTGATCGCCAACGGGCAGAGCGACTCCCAGGTCTGTGACCAGCTCACCCTCATCGTCGCGGGAACCAACGACCTCGTCACCAACTCCATCGGGGCGTCCCTGCGTCGACTCCTGATGGACCAGTGGCTGGCCTCCCACCACACCGGCTCCCAGATGCTGATCTCGGAGACCGTGAACTACGTGTTGCTGCACTCCACCCCCATGGAGGTGCTGGTGGGCCGGTTCCCCACCCGTGACGTACGCCTGGGTGACTACCACATCAAGGCCGGGGACTGTCTGCTGCTGGGCTTCGCCGCGGCCAACACCGACCTGCTCGACCGCACCCCCCACGCGCAGACCGCCTTCACCCGGGCGCACCTGACCTTCGGAACCGGGGCGCACCGCTGCCCCCGGTACGGCCGGGACCTCGGGCAGTCGATGGCGGAGATCGCCCTGAGCACGATCACCAGTCGACTCCCCGACCTGCGTCTGGCCGAGCCACCCGAACGGCACCGCTGGGTGCCCCACGTCAACGTGCGGGCCCTGGTGGACCTGCCGGTGCTGTTCACCCCCGCGCACCCCAGGTCGGCCCCCAGCCCCCTGCGGCACCGGCACTCCCAGCCGAGGAACCGGCCCGAGACCCCCGGGCCCGAGAGCCGCTCGGAACCCACCCCCTGGTGGCGGCGGTTCGGGCTCTGGGGCTGACGCCGGAGCCTCCCCGACCGCACGCCGCCCCGGAGCCTCCTCCCATCCCCTTCGGGGTGGCGTGCCCCCTCAGCTGCAACCGCTGGTGGCGCCGCAGCCCTCGCACGCGTAGCAGCTGCCGGCCGGGCGCATCCTGGTCCCGCACGTGGTGCACAGGGGCGCGTCGGCCACGAACCCCTCGGAGAAGTGCTCGCTGGGGTGGCCCTCCCCCGCCGGGGCCTCGCTCGGGGCGGCCGACTGCGCGTACGACTCCACCTGCACGGCCGCCTGGGCCGGGTCCTCGGCGTGGAGCCGGGCCTCGCGCTCCGAGGCGGAGAGGACCCCCAGAGCCGCCCGCTCCTCGTGTGGAAGGTGGTCCAGGGCCAGGCGGCGGAAGATGTAGTCCACCACCGACTGCGCCATCCGGATGTCCGGATCGTCCGTCATGCCCGCCGGGTCGAACCGCATGTTGGTGAACTTCTCCACGTAGGTCTCCAGCGGCACCCCGTACTGGAGGGCGATGGAGATCGCGATGGAGAAGGCGTCCATCACCCCGGCCAGGGTGGAGCCCTGCTTGCCGAGCTTGAGGAACACCTCTCCGAGCCCGCTGTCCGGGTAGGAGCCCGCCGTGATGTAGCCCTCGGCTCCGCCCACGGAGAACGAGGTGGTCTCACTCGGCCGCTTCTTGGGCAGGCGCCGCCGCACCGGTTGGGGCGCCTCGCCCGCCTCCCCCGACGTCCCCGAGGCGGACAGCGGCTGCCCCACCTTGCAGTTGTCCCGGTAGACCGCCAGTGCCTTGAGTCCCAGCCGCCAACCCTCGTGGTAGATCTCCTCGAAGTCGGTGACGGTCGCGGCCTCCGGAACGTTCACCGTCTTGGAGATCGCCCCCGACAGGAACGGCTGGGTGGCCGCCATCATGCGCACGTGCCCCATGGGCTGGATGTAGCGGCGCCCCATCGCGCAGTCGAACACCTCGTAGTGTTCCCGCCGCAGCCCGGGCGCGTCGACCACGTGCCCGTGCTCCGCCACGTGGTCGACGATCGGTGTGATCTGCTCGTCCGGGTACCCCAGGTTGCGCAGTGCGCGGGGGATCGCCTGGTTCACGATCCGCATGGAGCCGCCGCCGACCAGCTTCTTGTACTTGACCAGGGAGAAGTCGGGTTCGATTCCGGTCGTGTCGCAGTCCATCATGAACCCGATGGTGCCCGTGGGGGCGAGGAGGCTGGCCTGGGCGTTGCGCCATCCGTGGCGTCGACCGACCTCCAGGCACCGGGCCCACTCCTCGGTGGCGGCCGCGTGGACGGGTTCCTCCAGGGTCCCGACGGGGCGCAGGTCGTCGTTGGCCGCCGCGTGTTTGAGCACGACCCGTTCGTGGGCCTTCGCGTTGCGCCCGTAGCCCTCGTAGGGGCCGACCACCCCGGCGAGTTCGGCCCCGCGCCGGTAGGCGGCGGCGGTCATCAGCGAGGTGACCGAGGCGGCCACGGCCCGTCCGCCCTCCGAGTCGTAGGCGTGGCCGGTGGCCATGAGCAGGGCGCCCAGGTTCGCGTAGCCGATCCCCAGCTGCCGGTAGGCGCGGGTGGTCTCACCGATCCGCTCCGTGGGGAAGTCGGCGAAGGTGATGGAGACGTCCATCGCCGTGATCACCAGTTCGACGAGGCGGGTGAGGCCCTCGACGTCGAACGTGTCGTCCTCGCGCAGGAACTTGAGCAGGTTGACGGAGGCCAGGTTGCAGGACGAGTCGTCCAGGCTGAGGTACTCGCTACACGGGTTGCTCGCGGTGATGCGGCCGCTCTCGGGGGTGGTGTGCCAGTCCTGGATGGTGCCGTCGTACTGGATGCCGGGGTCGGCGCACTCCCAGGCGGCCCGGGCCATGCGGTGGAAGAGGTCCCGGGCGTCGACGGTGGCGATGACCTCGCCGGTGGTGCGGGAGGTCAGGCCGAACTCGGAGCCGGTCTCCACGGCGCGCATGAAGGCGTCCGTCACCCGCACGGAGTTGTTGGCGTTCTGGTACTGGACGCTGAACATGTCGTCGCCGCCCAGGTCGACGTCGAAGCCCGCGTCGCGCAGGGCGCGGATCTTGTGCTCCTCGCGGGCCTTGGTCTCGACGAACTCCTCGATGTCGGGGTGGTCCACGTCGAGCACCACCATCTTGGCCGCCCGCCGGGTGGCGCCGCCGGACTTGATGGTCCCGGCGGAGGCGTCGGCGCCCCTCATGAACGAGACCGGGCCCGAGGCGGAACCGCCGGAGGACAGGAGCTCCTTGCTGGAACGGATGCGCGACAGGTTCACTCCGGCACCGGAGCCGCCCTTGAAGATCAGCCCCTCCTCCTTGTACCAGTCCAGGATCGACTCCATGGTGTCGTCCACGGACAGGATGAAGCAGGCGGAGACCTGGGCCTTCGAGGTGGTTCCGACGTTGAACCAGACCGGGGAGTTGAAGCTGAACAGCTGGTGGGCCAGGGCGTACTTGAGCTCGTGGTCGAAGACCTCGGCGTCCTTGTCGGTGGCGAAGTAGCCGTGGGAGCGGCCGGTCTCGGTGTAGACGCCCACGACGCGGTCGATGAGCTGCTTGAGGCTCCACTCGCGTTCGGGGGTGCCCACGGTGCCCCGGAAGTACTTGCTCGCGACGATCTGGGTGGCGTTCACGGACCAGCTGGCGGGGAACTCGACGCCGCGCTGCTCGAAGTTGACGGACCCGTCGCGCCAGTTGGTGATGACGACGTCGCGGAGTTCCCACTCCAGGGTGTCGTACGGGTGGACGCCCTCGGTGGTGTTGAACCGGTCGATCGTCAGCCCCCCGGCCGCGCGCCCCGTCGTACCGCTGCTCTTGCGTGCCATGGCGGTGTCTCCCCCCGAAGGTCATGCGCGGACCCGGCGTTGACCGCGCGGACGTCTCATGTGTGTTCGGGGTGGCGCGGAGGGCGCGGCGTTCGCCGTGCTCCCGCCCACCTCGCGGTGGCCGTACCGGCGCGGCCCGTGCTACCCGGTGGTGTCGACCACGGGCTCCCCCTCGCGGTCCTGTCGCAGGCTGGCGATCTCGGCCTCGAAGTCGGCGAGGCTCTCGAACCCACGGTAGACGCTGGCGAAGTGCAGGTAGGCGACCTCGTCCAGGTCGCGCATGGGGCCCAGGATGGCCAGGCCGATCTCATGCGCGGGCACCTCGGCCACTCCCCGGCCGCGGATCTCCTCCTCGACCTGCTGGCCGAGTTTGGCGAGGGCGTCCTCGGACACGGGGCGGCCCTGGCAGGCGCGGCGCACTCCGGCGATGATCTTGGTGCGGCTGAAGGGTTCGGTCACCCCGGAGCGCTTGGCCACCATCAGCAGGACGGTCTCCTGAGTGGTGAAGCGGCGCTCGCAGACGGGGCAGGTCCGTCTGCGGCGGATGGCCGCGCCGTCGTCTGTGGACCTGCTGTCGATCACCCTGGTGTCCGGATGACGGCAGAACGGACAGTGCATCCCGGTTCACCTGGCTTTCTCTACCCGACCAACAACCCTAGGCTTCTACTTAACCACAACTTGTTGACCACAGCCCCCATGCCAACACCAGATGTTGTGGTCGAACCTAGGTGTTGAGACGGACGCCCGCAACCCTGGCACCGGCGCGTCCCCAATCCCGGGACAGGGGGCGCCGAAGCACACGGTTCGGGGAGGTGGAAACGGGGATGTGCGGCCCTGGGAGCCGTTTCCCAGGATAAGGGGGCGCGGGCGCGCGGCCCGCCGGACGCCACACCGTGACGCGTCCGAATTCCCCCGCGCCCGTCCGGCGCGCGACGCGGACGCGGCGACGCGAGACGAACCCCATACGGAGGTCGCGCATTCGGACGACAACGGCCCCCCTCGTGTCCGCGCATATGTGCGACCCGGAAAATCGGCGCGCGAAAACACAATGGGAAATCGCCGGGACCCGTCCACGGCTTCTCGAACGCTTGTTTGATATCACCGTGTGCAAGGACTAAAGTTGACCTTGATTTCACACCGGCTTCGCCGTCCGGTCCGCGTGGCCCGTGACCGGCCGCACACGCGGGCCCTGACCGAACCGAACACCGAGGAGGCCCGGCCGTGCCGGAGGACAAGCCCGGAGCCGTCGGCTCAGGACCCACCACCGTTCTTTCGCCCGTGGGCGACCCGGGCGCGTCCGCGCCCGACACCCCCAGACTCACCGCACGCCAGCAGAGCGTCCTCAACTGCATCCAGAAGTACGTCCGCGAGCGGGGGTACCCGCCGTCCATCCGGGAGATCGGCGACACGGTCGGCCTGTCCAGCCCCTCCAGCGTGGCGCATCAGCTCAAGGTGCTCCAGCGCAAGGGGTACCTGCACCGGGACCAGAACCGGCCGCGCGCCGTGGAGCTGCGCACCCCCGGCCGCGGGGCCTCCCAGACCCTCACCCAGGAGGAGCTCACCGCCGACTCCACCCGCGCGGCGTCCGTCCCGCTGGTCGGCCGGATCGCCGCCGGCGGCCCGATCCTGGCCGAGGAGGCGGTCGAGGACGTCCTGGCGCTCCCCCGGCAGCTGGTCGGTGAGGGGCGCCTGTTCATGCTCACCGTGGTCGGCGACTCCATGATCGACGCCGCGATCACCGACGGCGACCTGGTCGTGGTGCGCCAGCAGCAGACCGCCGAGAACGGCGACATCGTCGCGGCGCTGCTCGACGACGAGGCGACCGTCAAGGTGCTGCGCCGGGAGCCGGACGGGCACGTGTGGCTGATGCCGCGCAACGACGCCTACGAGCCCATCCAGGGCGACCAGGCCACCATCCTCGGCAAGGTCGTCACGGTCATGCGCCGCGTCTGAGCTACTGGTCCCGGAGCCGGGGGCGCGGGGCGGGCCGCTACGCTGAGGGCGTGTCGACACCTGCCTGCGCTCCCGTTCCTCCCGCCCCGCACCGGCTCCGGGCCGCCCTGGCCGCCTCCGTGGCCGCCGCGGTCCTGATGGTCAGCGCGTGCGCGCCCGACGACGGCGCCGACCCGGTGCTGCCCGGCGCCCCCGGGCGGGAACGCGAGGTCTCCTTCGAGGGCGGCGGCTTCACGGTGCCCGGAACCTTCACCGCGCCCGCCGACACCGGCGGCACCGTCCCCGGGGTACTCATCATCTCGGGCAGCGGCCCCACCGACCGCGACGGCAACGGCAGTGTGCGCCCCGACGCCGACACCAACCTCAACCTCGCCCGCGTGCTGACCGGCGCCGGGGCGGCGTCCCTGCGCTACGACAAGTTCGGCAGCGCCGACCCGGACCGGATGAGCGAGGCCGAGGAGGAGGCCCTCGACCAACCGGTGGACCCGCTGGTCTTCGACCGGCAGATGGCCGCCGCCTACGCCGAGCTGGTCGCCCAGCCCGAGGTGGACCCCGAGCGCACCCTCGTCCTGGGGCACAGCGAGGGGGCCCTGTTCGCACTGCGCGCCCATGAGGTCCTCGACGCGGAACCCGCCCTGGTACTGGCCGCCCCGCCGGGTACGCGCATGCTCGACCTGATCGACCGGCAGGTCTCCGAGCAGGTGCGCGTCGCCGAGGCCCAGGGCGGCATCGACGAGGCGGGCGCCGCGCGGATGCTGTCCGACCTGCGGGCGGGGCGGGCCTCGGTCCGCTCCGGCCGCGCCCTGCCCGAGACCGACGCCACCGGCCTGTTCGACGAGAACGGCGCCGACTACCTGGCCTGGATCGACGCCTTCGACCCGGTGGAGCTGGCCGAGGACCTGCCCGAGAACACCCCGGTGCTGGTCCTGTGGGGCGAGCGGGACGCGCAGGTGAACCAGGAGGAGGTCGACCGGCTCATGACCGGTCTGCCCGGCGCCGAGCGGGTGGACCTGGCCGGGGCCGACCACATCCTGCGGGAGTACGACGACTCCCCCGGGGCCGTCGCACCCGACGCGGACCGCGCGTTCTCCCCCGACGTGGCCCCGGCGCTGGAGCGCTTCCTCGACGGCCTCTGGTAACGGGGCGGAGCCGCCCTAGTCGTCCTCGGGGGCGGGCAGCTGGTCCACGACGGAGCGGGCGAGGAGCTGGGCCCTCTCCTGCGCCGTCGCGCCGTCCAGGGAGTCGAGTGCGTCGTAGTCGGTGGCGGCGGTGTAGCAGGACTCCAGGTACAGGTTGGAGACCCGCACCCCCACGCAGCCCACCTCGAAGGCGCCCTCCTCCACCCAGGTGAGGGCCTCGTCTCCGAGACCGTCGACCGGGCTGGCGTCGTTGCCGTCCGCCGTGGCGCGCAGGGTGTCGGCGGCGGTGTCCTCGCCTCCCTCGACGGGGGCCGCGACCAGGACGAGGGTGGCGGCGGAGGGCACGGAGCCGCCGGTGCCCTCGGGCGTGGCCCAGCGGCACTGCCATCCGGTGCCGAACGCGTCCTGGGCGGTGCCCACGGTCTCCTCGAGCTCGTTCTCGTAATCGGGCACCAGATCGGCGAGGGTATCGGTCTCCCCGACCCCGCACTCGGGGGCCGCCTCGAACTCTCCGCGTTCCACGCGGTCGCCGAGCAGGTACCAGGCGAGCCAGCCCGCCAGGGCGAGGACGGCCGCGACGAGCACGACCAGCAGGGTGACGGCCAGCGCCCGGCTCTGCGGCGGGGTGGCCCCGGGGTCCTCGCGGGGACCGGAGACGGGCGGGGGGCCGGGGTGCGGGGAACTCACAGGACCTCCCCCAGCTGTTCGGCGAAGCCCACCACGGTCTCACGGGCACGGTCGAAGGGCACGGGATCGTCCTCCTCCACCGCGCTGTAGGACACGCGGACCAGGAGGTTGTCGTGGTGGAAGGCGAGTTCGGCGGTGCCGGGGACCTGACCGCGCCAGACCTCGGCCCGGCCTCCGGAGCCCAGCTCCACCGGCCGACCGCGCTGCGGGACCACGTCCTCCTGGGCGCGGGCCGCGGCCTCGTCACCGGTGACGACGGGTTCGGCCGAGGCGTCGGTGAAGCGCGCCGACAGGTCCACCCGCAGCACACCCTGGGGGTCGGTGTCGAGCCCGGCGGTGGTCCACACGCACGCCGTGCCCTCTCCACCCGCCAGGGGACCCCCGGTGTCGGTCTCCAGGACCGCGCCGGGCAGTGCCCGGGCGACGGCGTCCTCGGGGACCACCCCGCACGGTGGCGCCGAGGTGTGGGCGTCGCCGCCGTGCGGCTGGTCGGGGTCGTCCCCCGTGAGCCAGAGGCCACCGCCGACCGCGGCGGCGGAGACCACCACGGTGCCCGTCACCACGACAGCCGCCCGTACCCAGGGCCGGGGTCCAGCACCCGTCGCAGAGCCCACCGGCCACCGCCTCCCCATCAGTTGTCACACCCAAGGTAGAGGGCGGTGGTCGCGGCCGCGACCACCGCCCCGCACGACGGATCAGCCGACGACGATGTTCACCAGCTTGGGCGCGCGGACGATGACCTTGCGCACGGTCTTGTCCCCGATGAAGCCCTGGGCCTTCTCCGAGGCCAGGGCCAGCCGCTCCAGCTCGGCGGGGTCGATGTCGGGAGAGACCGACAGCTTGTCCCGGACCTTGCTCTGGACCTGCACCACGCAGGTGACGGACTCCTGGACCAGCAGGGCCGGGTCGGCCTCGGGCCAGTTGCCGACCGCGACCGAACCGGTGCGGCCGAGCTTCTCCCAGCCCTCCTCGCCGATGTAGGGCGCGAAGAGGGACAGGGCGACGGCCACGAACTCGGCGGCCTCGCGGACGGCCGGGTCGGCGGCGCCGGGGCCGGAGTCGATCGCCTTGCGGGCGGCCGAGACCAGTTCCATGCAGCGCGCGATGGCGACGTTGAAGCGCTTGTCCTCGACCAGGGCGGTGACCTGGTCGATGGTGCGGTGGGTGAAGCGGCGCAGATCGGTGTCGCCCCGGGCGGGGTCGGCACTCGGGGCGCTGCCCGCGCCCGCCTCGCTCATCACCCGGTAGGCGCGGTTGAGGAACTTCTGGGCGGCCACGACGGACACGTCAGCCCAGTCCACGTCCTCCTCGGGCGGGGAGGCGAACAGCATGGTGAGCCGGACCGCGTCGACACCGTAGGCGTCGATCTCCCTGCCCAGGTCCACGCCGTTGCCCAGTGACTTCGACATCGCCCGGCCCTCGTTGATGACCTGGCCCTGGTTGGTGAGCCGCCGGAAGGGCTCGGTGAAGCCGACCATGCCCATGTCGTACAGGACCTTGGTGAAGAAGCGCGCGTACATCAGGTGCAGCGTCGCGTGCTCCTTACCGCCGATGTAGTGGTCGACGGGCCCCCACTTGTTCACCTCGTCGGTGTCGAAGGGGGCGGTGTCCAGGTGCGAGGAGACATAGCGCAGGAAGTACCAGGACGAGTCCACGAAGGTGTCCATGGTGTCGGTGTCCCGCTCGGCCGGACCGCCGCAGGACGGGCAGTCCACGTGCAGCCACTCCTTGGCGGCGGCCAGCGGCGAGATGCCCTTGGGCGCCAGCTCGGCGCCCTGGAGGTCGGGCAGGGTGACCGGCAGCTGCTCGTCGGGGACGGCGACCTCGCCGCAGGACGGGCAGTGGATGATCGGGATCGGGGTGCCCCAGTAGCGCTGGCGGGAGAGCAGCCAGTCGCGCAGGCGGTAGTTGACCGTGGCGTCTCCGGTGCCGCGCTCGCGCAGGATACCGATGATGCGCTCGATGGCGTCGGTCTTGGTGAGGCCGTCCAGCGGACCGGAGTCCCGCAGGAGGCCCTCGCCCGCGGTGGCCACCCCGGTCTCGGACGGGTCGGCCTCGCCGGTCTCGACGACCACCCGCACGGGCAGGTCGAAGGCCAGGGCGAAGTCGAGGTCGCGCTGGTCGTGGGCGGGCACCGCCATGATGGCGCCGTGGCCGTACCCGGCGAGCACGTAGTCGGCGGCCCAGACGGGCATGCGCTCGCCGTTGACCGGGTTGATCGCGTAGCGGCCCAGGAACACGCCGGTCTTGGGGCGCTCGGTGGTCTGGCGCTCGATGTCGGAGAGCTTGGCGACGTCGGACCGGTAGTTCTCGAACGCCTCGCGCCGCTCGGGCGCGCACAGCTCCTCGGCCAGGTCGGCGTCGGCGGCGACGACGAAGAAGGTGGCCCCGTACAGGGTGTCGGGCCGGGTCGTGTAGACGGTGACCGGCTCGTCGCGGCCCTCGATCTCGAAGTGCACGTCGGCACCGGTGGAGCGGCCGATCCAGTTACGCTGCATGGCCAGGATCTCGTCGGGCCAGCGCCCGTTGTCGAGCTGGTCCATGTCGTCCAGCAGCCGCTGGGCGTAGTCGGTGATCTTGAAGTACCACTGGTTGAGGGCGCGGCGCTCGACCTCGGAGCCGCAGCGCTCGCACCGGCCCTGCACGACCTGCTCGTTGGCGAGCACGGTCTGGTCCTGCGGGCACCAGTTGACCAGGCCGTCCTTGCGGTAGGCCAGCCCGCGCTCGAAGAAGCGGGTGAACAGCCACTGGTTCCACTTGAAGTACTCGGGGTCGCTGGTGTGCAGGCGGTGCGACCAGTCCAGGGCCAGCCCGTAGCGGCGCATCGAGGACGCCTGGGTCTCGATGTTGGCGTACGTCCACTTGTAGGGGTGGTCGTTGTTCTTGATGGCCGCGTTCTCCGCGGGCAGGCCGAAGGAGTCCCAGCCGACCGGGTGCAGGACGTTGTCGCCGCGCTGGAGGCGGTAGCGGCCGATGACGTCGCCGATGGCGTACGCCTCCGCGTGGCCCATGTGGAGGTCACCGGAGGGGTAGGAGAACATGTCGACGACATAGGAGCGGGGCCGGGTGTCGCCCGGGTCCATGTCGGCCTCGAACGGAAGCTCGGCGGCCCAGCGCGCCTGCCACTTGTCCTGGAGGGCGCGGGCGTCGTAGGTGTCGCCCGTCGTCTGGTCGCCGTCTACCGCTGTCATCGCTGAGTGTTCCTTAGCCGGTTCTGGGTGTGTTGCCTTCAGGTTAGCGGCTGGGCCGCCCGTGCGAAGACCGGTTTCCCGCCATCTGGGACGAGCCCGGGAACCCAGCCCCCGTCACGGAGGGTGAGCGCCGTGCCGGAGGCCAGGGAGCCCAGCGCCCCTCCCCACCGACCGCCCGGTTTGTTACTCTGCCGTCAAAGTGGCGCAGAACACGCGATACAGGTCACACCTGTCTCTCGTTTCACCTGTCCGGATTCACTTGTCTGCGGGAGGCCCCCATGTTCAACCTGTCTGTTCTCCTTGAGGACGGCGCGCGTTCCGCGCCCGAGAAGGAGTGCCTGGTCTTCGGCGACACCCGGCTCAACTACGCGGTCACCGACATGATCGCCAACCAGGTGGCCAACCTGTTGGTCGCCCGGGGCGTGCGCCCCGGCGACAGGGTGGCGCTGGCCAGCCCCAACCTCCCGTACTTCCCGTTCGTGTACTTCGGCGCCCTCAAGGCGGGGGCCGTGGTGGTGCCCCTGAACGTCCTGCTCACCCCGAGGGAGATCGCCTACCACCTGGAGGACTCGGGTGCCCGGGCCCTGTTCGCCTTCACGGGAACCCCCGAACTCCCGCTGGGAGAGCGCGCCTTCGAGGCGTTCGGCCAGGTGGAGGGCTGCGAGATCTTCGTGGACATGCCCGCGTCGGCGGGGGCCACCGAGTCGGCGATCGACGGCGCCGAGACCCTCTGGTCGGCGCTGGCCGGCCAGCCCGGCACCTTCGAGTCCGCGCAGTCCGGGGCGGACGACACCGCCGTCATCATCTACACGAGCGGCACCACCGGTAAGCCCAAGGGCGCCGAGCTCAGCCACCACAACCTGATGATGAACGCTGTGGTCGCCTCCAGCCTGGTCAACGCGCATCCGGACGGCCGCGACGTCTCCCTGACCGTCCTCCCCCTGTTCCACATCTTCGGCCAGACGGTGATGCTCAACGCCTCCCTGTACCGGCACGGCACCATGGTGCTCATGCCGCGCTTCGACGGCGACCAGGCGCTGGAGCTCATGCAGAAGGAGGGCGTCACCGGATTCGCGGGCGTGCCCACCATGTACTGGGGCCTGCTGAACGCCGCGCGCGGCGCCGAGCCCGGCCGGTACGACCTGGAGGGCATCGCCGCCAACGTGGTCGACGCCGTCTCCGGGGGTTCGGCCCTGCCCGCCCAGCTCGCGGAGGACTTCACCAAGCTGTTCGGCGTGGGCATCAAGGAGGGGTACGGCCTGTCGGAGACCTCACCGGTGGCCTCCTTCAACAACCCCGCCACCGGCGCCAAGACCGGCTCCATCGGCCGTCCGGTCTGGGGCGTGGAGATGAAGCTGATCGACCCCGAGTGGAACGAGGTCGTGAGGGAGGGCGAGCGGGAGCCGGTCGGCGAGATCGCGGTCCGGGGCCACCTGGTCATGAAGGGCTACCACAACCGCCCCGAGGTCAACGCCGAGGTCATCAGAGACGGCTGGTTCCGTACCGGCGACATCGCCCGCCGCGACGACGACGGCTTCTACTTCATCATCGACCGTTCCAAGGACATGATCATCCGGGGCGGTTACAACGTGTACCCGCGCGAGGTCGAGGAGGTCCTGATGACCCACCCGGGCGTGAGCCTGGCCGCGGTCGTGGGCATCGCGCACGAGACGCACGGCGAGGAGGTGAAGGCGTTCGTGATCCCCAAGGAGGGCGCGGAGGTCTCCTCCGAGGAACTGACCGCCTTCGCACGCGAGCGGCTGGCCGCCTACAAGTACCCGCGTGAGATCGAGTTCCGTACCGAACTGCCGATGACCTCCACCGGCAAGATCCTCAAGCGCGAACTGCGCGCCGACGGCTGAGCCGTCCCGTCCGCCTCCCTGGACCCCGCCGCTCAGGCGTGCGGGGTCCAGAAGGCGGCCAGGTGGGCCGTCCCGTGTTCCAGGGACTTCCAGGAGCCGGTGAACGTCAGCACCGCGACGGAGGAGGTCGGGAAGCCGGAGCGGTTCGTCCGGGCCAGCAGATCGCCCTCGGCTCCACCCGCGAGGGCGTCGGCCACGGCGTGCAGTCCGGGGTTGTGTCCGACCACGACCAGGTCCGCGACGTCGTCGTCCGTCTCGTTGAGCACGGCGATCAGGTCACCGGTGGTGGCCTCGTACAGGCGCTCGTCGTACACGGTCCGTGGTCGCCGCGCCAGTTCCGGGACGACGAGCTTCCAGGTCTCGCGGCAGCGGGTGGCCGTGGAGCACAGGGCGAGGTCGGGGGTGATCCCCGACCCCGCCAGCCAGCGCCCGACCGCGGGAGCGTCCCGGCGCCCGCGGTCCGCGAGGGGGCGTTCGTGGTCGTCGGTGTCGGGCCACTCGGCCTTGGCGTGGCGGAGGAGGACGATGCGGTGCGGTGTGTTGGTCACGCGGTCTTCCTGCCACCGGGGGCCGCCGGTCAAACACCCTCCGCCGGTCCGGTGCGGCCGCTACCCCTTGACCGCTCCCTGGACCAGACCGGAGACCATCCAGCGCTGCACCAGGACGAAGAACACCATCACCGGGATGGTGATGATCGTGGAGGCCGCCATGACGTGCCCCCAGTCGTTCGCGTACTGGCCGAAGAACTGGCGCAGGCCCACGGCCACCGTGTAGTTGGAGCTCTGCGTCATGAAGGTGAACGCCAGCACGAACTCGTTCCAGGCGACGATGAACGAGAAGATCGCCGTGGCCACCAGCCCCGGGGCCACCAGGGGGAACAGCACCTTCCAGAACATCTGGGGCCAGGTGGCGCCGTCGATGTAGGCGGCCTCCTCGACCTCCTTGGGGACCGCGGCGACGAAGCCGCGCATCATCCACACCGCCAGGGGCAGGGACAGCGCCACGTACACGATGCTCAGCCCGATCACCGTGTTGAGCATCTGGAGGTCGCGGACCTGGATGAACAGCGGGATGACCAGCGCTTCCAGGGGCACCATCTGCACGATGAGGATCATCACCAGCACCGCGGTGCGGAACCGGAAGCGGAACCGCGCCACCGCCACGGCCGCCAGCATCGACAGCACGCACGCGAAGGCCACGGTGATGGCGGCGACCGTCAGCGAGTTGCGCAGGTAGGTACCGAAGTTGCCCTCGGTCATGACGTACGTGAAGTTGTCCAGTGTGAACGAGGTGGGCAGCAGCGCCCCGGTCCCCGAGGTGGTGCTGTCCGAGAACGCGCTCATCAGCATGAAGTACACGGGGAACAGGGTGAAGAGCAGCAGCACGCTCACCCCGGCGGCCTTGCCGACCACCCGCCAGGCCCGGAGCGCGCCGCCCCGGCGCCGGGAGGCCCGGACCCGCGCCTCCCACGCGTCGGAGGGCGTCTCAGCGGTGTGCGTGTCCATCGGACCTCCTCGAACGGGCGGGGCGCTGACGGTGGCGGGCGAACGGGTCGGGGATCATCTGAGTTCGTCCTCCCGGAACAGCGCGCGCAGGTAGACGACGGTGATCCCGAGCAGGAGCAGGGTGAGCAGGGCCGCGATGGCCGAACCCGTGCCGAAGTCGTTCTGCCCGAAGGAGCGCACGTAGGCCCACACGCCCAGGTTGAGCATCTGGGAACCCCCGACGTCGCCGCCGGGCATCAGGTAGATCTGGGCGAACACCTTGAAGTCCCAGATGGTGGACAGGACCGTCACCACGGCGAACACCGGGCGCAGTGTCGGGAACGTGACGTGCCAGAAGCGCTTCCACGCCCCGGCTCCGTCGATCCGGGCGGCCTCGTGCAGTTCCTTGGGCACCGTGAGCAGCCCCGCCAGGACCGTGACGGCCACGAACGGGAACCCGCTGTGCACGATGTTGAGCGTCACGATGGCGTAGAACCAGAATCGGTCGGCGAACCAGTTGTAGCCGGAGGGGTCGATCAGGCCCAGTGACTTCAGCGCCTGCGCCACCACCCCGTGGTCCACGTCGAAGATCCAGATCCACACGTAGGTCCCGCTCACGGCGGGCATCGCCCAGGCCACCATGACGCACGAGACCACGACCACCCGCGTGATCGGCCGGAGGTTGGCCAACAACAGGGCGACGAGCGTCCCCAGGACCACGGTCGCCACCACCGCCACCAGGGCGAACACCACCGTGTTGACCAGCACGACCCGCCACAGGTACGGGTCCGTCAGCAGGGAGAGGTAGTTGTCCAGCCCGATGAAGTCGGACTCCCCCGAGACCAGGTTGCGCAGCTTGAAGTCCCGGAAGGACAGCCACACGATCCGGCCGATGGGGAACAGCAGCAGGAGACCGATGACCCCCAGCGGGGGTACCAGGAGCACCCAGGGCAGGAGGGCGCGCCGCCCCCGCATTCCCAGGAGCGGCGCGCGTCGGCCGCCCCTGGGCGGCCGGACCGGTGTTGCGGGTTGCAACCTAGTTTCCTCCGTTGAGGATGGTCTCGATGGACTCGGCGGCGCGGTCGGTCGCCTCCTCCACGGTCGCTTCGCCGTTGAGGATGTCCTGCTGCATGCCGACGATGATCCCCTCGGCCTCCACCTGCGACCAGGCGGGGACGGCCGGGGTGCTCTTGCCCGCCTCCAGCAGCTGGGTGGCGAAGGGCTCGACCAGCGGGTCACCGGACTCGGCGTAGGCCTGGATCTGGTCGACACCGGCCGGGAAGAAGCCGCTCTCCTCGCCCCAGCGGTCGAAGAACTCGCCGTTGGTCAGGAGGTCGACGTACTCCCAGCCCGCCTCCTCGTTGCCGGTGCCCTCGAACACCGACAGCAGGGAACCCCCGGCGAAGGAGTCCGTGTACCCCTCGTCCTGACCGGGCAGCACGAACGCGCCGAGCTTGCCCTCCAGGTCGGGGTTGGACTCGACGATGGCCTTGGGGTTGGAGCTGTTGGAGATCGCCATGATGGCGTTCTCGTCGGCGAGCGACTCCATGACGTCGATCTCGTTCCAGTTCACCGCGCCCGTGGTGGACAGGCCGTCCTCCAGGGACAGGTTGGTGAAGAACTCGACTCCGGCGCGGCCCTCCGGCGTGTTGATGGTGGAGGTCCAGGTGCCGTCGGACTCCTGGACGGCGACCTCGCCTCCTCCGCCCCAGATCCACGGCATGACCGAGTACTGGGCCTGGCCGGGCACGGGGAAGCCGATCATGCCGTCCTCGGCCTCGGCGAGGTCCATCGCGGTCTCGCGGAGCTCCTCCCACGAGGTCGGCTCCTCGTGACCGTGCTCCTCGAAGATGTCCTTGCGGTAGATGATCGAACGGATCGACGCGTACCAGGGCACACCGTAGACGGCGTCGTCGATGACGCCCATGGAGTACATGTCCTGTTGGAACCGGGAGGGGTCGTCGACGTAGCCGGAGAGGTCGTGCAGGGCTCCCGCGTCGGCGAACTCTGGCGTGAAGGTGGTGCCCAGCTCGACGACGTCGGGCATGGTGCCGCCCGCGATCGCCGTGCTGATCTTGTTCTGGGCGTCGGACCAGGGCACGAACTCGACCTCGACGTCGGTACCGGTCTGCTCGGTGTAGGCCTCGTTGACCTCGTCGAAGAAGGCGCTGGCGTCCGGGTTGGTGCCCTCCATGATCCACACCGTGAGGGCGTCGGTGGAGCCGCCGCCGTCACCGTTCCCGCCACCGCCGCCACCGCAGGCGGTCGCCGCAAGCACCAGGGTCAGTGTGGCTGCGGGGAGGGTGACGTACTCGTGTACTCGTCTGCGGGCCATCGGCTCGCCTCCCGTTCCTTTCGAGGGTCCCCTGAGGGTTGGTAGGAAACCTACGTAAAGAACGACGACTTGTGAAGTAAACCACTGCGACTTGTGTCTGACCTGTTAGCGGGCGAATCCGACCGGGGTTCCCGGCCGGTCGACCCGGCCGGTCAGTCGCCGAGGCCGGTCACCTGACGCAGGGTCGGGACCAGTTCGGCACGCTTGTAGACGGCCAGGCCGATGGCGGCGCAGAACGCGGCGAGCATGTGCGCGAACACCATGCGGTCGCCCTGCGCGAGGCGCTCGGCCGTCTCCTCCTCACCGATGGAGTGGGCCTCCCAGGCCGTGGAGACGGCGAACTCCAGCTCCGGCGGGAGCATCTCGGCGACGGTGCGGGCCACGGCCTCGCGCGAGTCGGCCGGTTTCCACACCACACCGGTCTCCTGCACGCGGCGGCCCAGGAAGGCGGCGATCACCCTGAGTTCGGACAGGACGTCGTCGACGTCGTCCGCCGCGCGGGGGACGACCCGGTCGAGTTCCTCCCGGTTGTGGTCCGCGTAGGCGCCGATCAGGTCGATCGCGGTCCGCCGGACGTGCTCGGGCAGGTCGTGCGCGGGGGTCGGGTCGCCCTGGGGCGCGTTGTCGTCGGAGGACACGGGGTGGGTCCCTTCACGGCTGCTGAGTGTGACGGCTCCATGATGCCGCCTCGGGGCCCCCGCGTCGCGCAGGCCGGGGCCGGACACCGGGGTGTCCGCGCAGCGCGAACACCCCGGCGCGGTCAAAAGTCCGGACGCAGCGGCATGTGCGCGTCGGTACCGTCGAGCCGGACCCCGAGGATCTGGTGGAGTTGGACCACGTCCCGCTCGAAGCCCAGGACGCACCCGGCCATGTAGAGCCGCCACACCCGCGCGGTCCCCTCCCCCACCTCGGCGACCGCCTCGTCCCAGTGGCGTTCGAGGTTGGCGCCCCAGTGACGCAGGGTGAGGGCGTAGTGCTCGCGCAGGTTCTCCTGGTGGCGGATCTCGAAGCCGGCGTCGTTCATGGCGGTCTGGATCTGGGCCGGGCCCTCCAGCTCGCCGTCGGGGAACACGTACCTGTTGATGACACCCTTGGTGTTCATGGGCTTGAGGTTGTTGCTGGGCCGCGTGATGCAGTGGTTGAGCAGTCGGCCTCCCGGCACCAGCTTCGCGTGCAGCGAGGCGAAGTACGGGTCCAGGTTCCGGGCGCCGATGTGCTCGGTCAGCCCGATCGAACTGATCCGGTCGAAGCTGGCGTCCGGAACGTCCCGGTAGTCCATGTGGCGGATCTCGGCGAGACCGGTCAGCCCCTCCTGGGCGATCCGTTTGGCTCCCCACTCCGCCTGCTCCTTGGACAGGGTCACCCCGACCGCGCGCACGCCCAGCTCACGGGCGGCGTGGCGCACCATGCCGCCCCACCCGCAGCCGACGTCCAGCAGACGCATGCCCTTCTCCAGCCCCAGCTTGCGCGCGACCAGGTCGTACTTGCGGAACTGGGCGGACTCCAGGGCCCCGTCGAAGGAATGCACCCGGTCCAGGGCCCCGTCCTCCTCGTCGAAGACCGCGCAGGTGTAGGTCATCGACGGTCCCAGGACCAGCTCGTAGAACTCGTTGGAGACGTCGTAGTGGTGGTGGATGACCTCGGCGTCGCGCTGTCTGGAGTGTCTGGGCCCCCGTCCGAGCAGGGCGCCCCTGCGCATCTCCTGCGGTGGGGGCGCCACCCGGTTCACGAACTTCACCCACCCCACCGACCCCACGATCGCGAACAGGTCCCGGACGGTGACGTTGACCCCCTCGGCGAAGGTGAAGTCCGCCATGTGCCTCAGCGCCGTGTACATGTCGCCCTCCAGCTCCAGGTGTCCGGAGACGTAGGCGCGGGTCAGGCCCACCGCGTTGGGCGACTGGGCCAGGTAGTTGACGGCCACCGGGGTCCGCACGTTCACGGTGACCTCGCTGTTCGGGTCGCCCGCGCGGCTCCCGTCGTAGGCGGTGAACCGGATGGGCGCGTCGGGTCCCACGACGCGCTCGAAGATCTCTGCAAGCCGCATGCTCTTGTCCTTTCCGTCCCGTGTGCGGCCCCTGCCTCGGGCCACCGCCCGGTGGAGCCGTCAGTGCTCGGCGATGGGTGCTTCAGCGGTTACGCACGCACTTGGCGTACAGGTCCAGGAGTCGGCCCCGGGGGTCGTAGGTCTCCTTGAGGTCCTGGTAGTCGGCGCCGTTGTAGAGCGCCCAGAAGTCGTCCTCCGAATAGAAGGAGTCGGAGTACAGGGACTTGTGGCCGCCCAGCCGGGTGACCTCCTCCTCGACCCTGCGGTTGTGGTGGGCGCGACGCTGCCCGGGGACGGTGTCGACCAGGCCCCAGAACCCGAAGTTCACGTACAGGCGGTCGTTCTCCAGGGGGTAGAGCGGCCACACGTGCTGGTCGGCGGCGAGCCCGGCGCGACGGGGTTCGCGAAGCCTGAGCGGGCACATCCACAGGGGGGTCATGCCGATCTCGGCGTGGTAGAAGTCGAGGAACTCCGCCCCCCGCTCCACGCCCACCTCGACGTCCTGGATGAGGGGCTCCTGCTGGGGGCGGCCTCGGTAGTGGTTCAACAGCCGGGAGAAGTCGGTGCGCCGGTCCCACGCGACCAGCCTGCGGTAGACGTCGGACCGCTTCAGGGACCGGGGCCACAACGGGCGGACGAACCGGTTCTGGGTGCCGAACGCGCGGGAGCACCAGAACCAGTCGGTGTCCCAGCGCCACAGGTAGTCGTGCACGGTGAGGTAGTCGCCGGGCCCGACGGCTCCCCCCACCGGGTCGGCGTAGCGCGGGATGGACCGGTAGTAGACGTCGTTCCCCGTGTAGTCGCTGGTCCAGGGGGCGTGGTCGGTGAAGCGGGCCAGCGTGAGGTACAGCTCGTCGGGGCCGAACACCACACCGTCCGCGAAGTCCACCGGCTGGCCCTCGTGGGAGGCCTCGGCGCAGATCAGGGCGAGCGCGTCCATCGCGGTCGCCGCGTCGCGGAACCGCAGGTGGCGCAGGTGCACGTAGGGGGAGACGGGGTCGAGTTCCACACGCAGCCGGAGGGCGTACCCGAGGGTGCCGTAGGAGTTGGGGAACCCGTGGAAGAGGTCGGCGTGCGCGTTGTCGCGGGTGGCGGTGACGACCTCGCCGGAGCCCGTGAGGATCTCCATCTCCTGGACGGCCTCGTGCGGGAGGCCGTTACGGAAGGAGGAGGACTCGATTCCGAGGCCGGTGACGGCCCCGCCCAGGGTGATGGTGCGCAGCTGCGGGACGACGGTGGGCATGAGGCCGTGCGGGAGGGTCGCGGCGACCAGTTCCTCGTAGGTCGTCATGCCGCCGACGTCGGCCAGGCGCTCGACCGGATCGATGGAGATGACGCCGGAGAAGGCCGACACGTCCAGGGCGGGCGCGGAGGAGCGTTCACGGAACCGGAAGAGGTTGGAGGTCGGCTTGGCCAGTCTGACCGGGGCGCCCTCCGGAAGGGCCCGGTAGTCGCGCAGTAGGCGCTGGACGGCCGCGACGTGTCCGGCGTGCCCCGAACCGGAGGACGGCCCCCGTGGGGACCGGGGGCCGGGGCTGGAGGTCGTACCGGGCTGTTTCGGAGTCATACCGGGTTCCCCTGACTGTCGGCGACACGGTGCGGGTCGGCCAGGACCGGTGGTGGCATGCCGCGGCAGGCCGATCCCCTCAGTTCTACCTACCGGTATCCGTCCACGGCCACCCCATTTCGGTACGTGTCTTACCCGCTCTCGGGCGGGGACGCTCGGCGCGGGGGCGGTGGAATCCGCGAGACCGAAACCCTCGTCACGGCCGCCACCTGGAGTGACGCCGGTGTTACCGCACGGTCCGCATAGGATGCCGTTCTGTGCGCATCGCTCTCGTTGACTCCGGTATCGGCATGCTGTCCACGGCCTCGGCCCTGCACGCGGCCCGCCCCGACGCCGACCTGTACCTGTCCATGGACCCCGACCACATGCCGTGGGGCCCCCGCACCCCGGAACAGGTGATCGACCGGGCCCTGGCCGGGGCCCGCGCCGCCCTGGAGGCGGCGGGCGACCTGGACGCCGTGGTCGTCCCCTGCAACACCGCGTCGGTGCACGGACTGGAACGGCTGCGTACCGAACTGGAGCCGGGTATCCCGGTGATCGGGACGGTCCCCGCGATCAAACCGGCGGCCGCCGCGGGCACCCCCATCGCGGTGTGGTCCACCGAGGCCACCACTCGGAGCTCCTACCAGCAACGGCTCGTGGCCGACTTCGCGCGGGGCGTGGACGTGACGCAGGTCGCGTGTCGGGGGCTGGCCGAGGCCGTGGAGTCCGCCGACCCGTCGCTGATCGACACCGCGGTGGCGTACGCGGCCTCACTCACCCCGCCCGAGGTCAGGGGTGTGGTGCTGGGGTGCACGCACTACGACCTCGTGGACGCCGAGATCTCCGGGGCCCTCTCCGGGCGGGCCGAACTGTTCACCGCGGCCCGGGCGGTGGCCGCCCAGACCCTGCGCAGGGTGGGCGGAGCCGAACACACCGACGGGCGCGGTACCCCGGCCCCCGACCGGGTCGGCCGGGTCACCGTCCTGACCAGTGGTCGGGCGGCAGAGCTGCCCCGGGCCGCTCTGGCCTACCCGGCGGGCCGGTCACTCCTGCCCCGCTGAGCACAGGACCGGCCGCGCGTCATCTGCTCCGGAGTTCTAGGCCGACCTCTGGTCGCCCGCCCGCGAGTGGGCCGGGGCCAGCCGCTGTCCGCGCACCGGAGCCTCGTCGGGAAGGGTCCGGGGTTCCTCCACCCGAGGTCGGTCCGGAACGGTCCGCTGCTCCAGCACCGGCGCGTGGTGGCGCACCGGCTGGTGGTCGTCCGCCGACGCGTACTCCTCCACCGGGCGAAGACCCGCCCCGGGGGCACCGGTGACCGGACTGGTCCCGCCCGGCCGCTCGCGCACCCGAGCGGGATCGGGGACGATCGCGCCCGCGGCCAGCGTGCGGACGAGGTCGCGCACTCCGGCGGTGTCGTTGTCGTGCAGCAGCGTCTCCAGCAGGGACAGCGCGGCGCGCTGGTCGCCCGGCTGCTCGCGGACGTGCCTCCACTGCGGCTCGGTGGCCACGTCGGAGAGCATCAGGGTACGGCCGACCTGCCCGAGTGCGCTCAGCAGCGCGGAGTCGTGCGGACGTTCCATGAGCGCCACGTTGACCTGCTCGGCCTGCTGCTCGGGGTTGACCTCCTCGGCCTTCTGCGCGCGGAGGAAGTCAAGGATGCCCGTGGCAGGGGCAAGCGGCCGGATCGTCTGCATTCCCCGCACCATGGACCTCACCTCCACCAGGTCTCCGGTGATCTCCTCGGCACCGCCGAGTTCGCTGATGAGGCGCTCGGCCCGCTGCGCCGAGCACTCCGCCACCCAGCGCGCGCCCCGGCCGCTGGCCAGCCTGGACGCCGCCAGTGCCAGCTCGGCGCCCCGACGGGGGGCACCCACCCGCTCGAAGTAGCGCGACCAGGTGGTCACACGCACACCGAGCCGCCAGTCGTTGCGGACACTCCCCTGGCACACGAGGTTCTCCACCGACTCCACCCACGCCGCGCGCAGCTTGGGGTAGGTCTCGGCCTCCTCCACCGTGGGCAGCAGGCCGATGGCCTGGCGGGCGTCGCACAGACCCAGCCGGGCCAGCCACGACAGCAGCCGCGCGCGCTCGAACCGGATCACCCGTTGCAGGGCGGTACGGCGCGGGTTGGCGACGGCCCCCTCGCCCGTACGGCCCCCCAGGGCGAGCTCGGCCTCCATGCGGTCCAGCGCGTCGAGGGCGTCGGTGTGCTTGTCCTGGTGACGCAGGGCCCTGACCAGGGCGAAGACACCGTCCGCGCCGAGCACCGCCGGGCCCGTGGCCGTGTGGTCGTAGCGGCGCAGCTCGGCCTCGGCGCGGTCCGCCTGGCCCTCGTCGATGAGGAGGTGGACCCGGGCCAGGGTGAAGGCGGGCCAGGCCGGGGTGCTCTCCCAACCGGACAGGCGCCTGGCGGAGAGGAGTTCGCGGCGCTGGTCGGTGGTGCCCCTGGCGTCGATGTTGGCGTGGCAGCGGACCAGCGTCTCCAGCGCGGAGACCGGCAGCGGCCCGTACTGGTGCGGCGCGGGTTCGTCCTCGACGACCGCGCGGGCCTGCTCCAGGGCCCGGCGGCCCTCGGCGAGCGAACCCACGCGCACGGCGAGCGGCCAGTGCGCCAGGAAGAACAGCGTCGGCGGCCCGAACACCCCCGGCACCGAAGCGGGAACCGCCGTGGGCGCGGGGTTGTCGGACTTCGTGGCCTCCCCGACGAGACGGCGGGCGGTGCGCATCGACGACCGGGCCAGCGCCTCCACCCTGACCGCGTCGCCCGCCTCGCTGAGCTCGGGCAGCGTGGTGACGGCCTCGGCGAGCTCGTCCTGCCCGGCGGCGCGGAGCTGGCGTCCGGTCTCCCCCACCCATGTCCACATCGTCATGGTGTCTCCCCCCTGTGCCATGTGCGAACAGAACGTAGCAGCGCGGTGACGGAGCTGTCTGGAGAACGCGCAAACCCGGTGCGGCCCGGGCGGTCCGGCCCCTCAAGGGCCGGGCCACGGCCGATAGGATCGGAGGTGTCCAGCGAGCGGCTGGTGTACGGCGGCACGAGGGAGACGAGAGCACCGATGGGATGGCGCGACCGGTTCGGACTGCGCAAGGCCAACCGCAAGGGCAAGGCCCGCTTCGACCGGGCCTCCGAGGATTCGGACATCAAGGCCCTGATCGACTTCGCCAAGAGCCGGGTGGGCGTGGAGTTCTTCGTGGAGCCCGAAACCTTCGCCACACGGACCACCGCCGTCGCCGTCGCCACGGACGGCGAGTGGATCAGGCGGCGCTGCGGCTCGCCCGACGTCATCCGCAAGGTCGCCAAGAACCTGGCCAAGCCCGCCTACGACGTACAGATCGTGGGCTACCCGCAGCGGATGCGCGACTGGACCGCGCGGAACAAGCGCGGCCTGTCCATGGACGAGTGACCCCCGGCTGGTGCGGGCGGAGCCTACCGTCCCGGGGTGAGACCTGCCACGTCCGCACCCCCTCTGAGCATGTCCGAAACCCGTCACCGGGTCATTTTGGGCATTGATGACGAGTCCTTGCCGCGACTTCCTCGCCGAACGGGTTCCCTAACGGCCTCCATCCGTCGCATACTCGCCTGGGAGGGGGGACTCTGATGAAGCAGGATCTCACTGCCTTGTGTTGCGAGTGCGGCATGGTCCGCGAGGTGAGCGACCACCAGAGTGTCGGCGAGGCGCAGTCCGCCTACGGGCTGGCCCGCTGCGTGGTCTGGCGCAAGTGCCGGCCGTGCGGCTACCGCACCTACCACGCCTACCTGCGCGCGGACGAGGAACGCGACGAGCTGGAGGACGCCCTGCGGCTCGACGGCGCTCTGGCCGCCGAGGCCCTCGACGAGGAGGTCGAGCAGCTCCGGCTGTGCGGGATCGAGATCGGCCACGCCCCGGTGCCCGCGATCTGGGACGGCCAGTCGGTGGGCATGGTGACCCAGCGGCTCACCGACCACGCCTACGCGATCGTGCTCGACCCCGAGGCCTCGGTGGTGTCCCGGCTCAAGCTCATCGACATGATGTGGAACGAGCTGCTGGTGGGCGAGCACGACGACCGCTGGCAGATCCAGGAACCGGAGGACGACTCCCCCGGATACGCGATCCGTCTCTTCGGCTACCGCACGCGCGGCTGAACGTCCCCCGCCACCGGCCGTGGCACGGCCCCGCGCCACGGCCGGTGGGTCAGGCCGCGGACTCGTCCTGGTCGGCCGCGGCCTTCTCCGCGAGTCTGCGCAGCGCGGAACGGGCCACCTCGGGGTCGGCCGTCCCCCAGTAGGGCGGTAGGGACGCCCGCAGGAACCCCCCGTACCCGGCGGTGGCCAGGCGGGGGTCGAGCACGGCGATGACGCCCCGGTCGTGGGTCGAGCGCAACAGGCGCCCCGTGCCCTGGGCGAGCAGCAGCGCGGCGTGCGTGGCCGACACCGACAGGAACCCGTTACCGCCGTGCGCGGAGACGGCGCGCTGCCGCGCCGAGGCCAGCGGGTCGTCGGGGCGCGGGAAGGGGATGCGGTCGACGATCACCAGCTGGAGCGAGGGCCCCGGCACGTCCACGCCCTGCCACAGGGACAGGGTGCCGAACAGACAGGACCGCTCCTCCTCGGCGAACCTGCGGACCAGCTGCCCGGTGGAGTCCTCCCCCTGGCACAGAATGGTCTGGTCCAGGCGTTCGCGCAGTTCCTCCGCGGCCTGTTGGGCGGCGCGCATCGAGGAGAACAGGCCCAGAGCCCGCCCGTCGGAGGCCTCGATGAGTTGGGCGATCTCGTCCAGGTAGGCCTCGGAGAGGCCGTCCCGGCCGGGCTTGGGCAGGTGGCGGGCGACGTAGAGGATGCCGCTCCGACCGTGGTCGAAGGGTGAGCCGACGTCCATGCCCCGCCAGCGCGGCTCCCCGGCGGCACGGTGCGGACCGTCCTCGTCGGTGTCCCCCGCGGCCTCCGGCGCGCCCGGGTCGGGCGGCTCGGGCGCGGCTGCCTCCACCGGAGCGGGTTCGGGTACCGTCGCGACCCGGGCGGCGCGCTCGGCCGCCTCCTGGGCGACCTCCCGTCCCAGCCCCCACTGCCGGGCCAGGGCGGTGAAGTCGCCGCCCAGGGTGAGGGTGGCGGAGGTGAGCACCACGGTGCGGTCGCCGAAGAGCTTCTCCCGCAGCAGCCCGCCCACTCCGAGCGGTGCCACGTTGAGTGTCGGCGGCCGCGCCGGGACCTTGGTGAGCCAGACGATCTCCGTGCGATCGCGCAGCGGTGGCTCGAAGGACTCCAGGACCCGTTCGGCGGCCTCGCGGACCTCGCCCAGCGCGGCCAGGGCCAGACGCCGCTCGGAGGCGGTATCCGGGTCCAGCTCACCGCCCGGGGAGGGCCCGATCGCCGCGACGCACGCGGCGGAGGCGTCCCGGGTGGCGGCCACGGCTCCGGCGAGCCCCTCGTCGATGTGGTCCAGACGCCCCTCGGGCACCTCGGTGAACATCAGGGCGAGACCGTCCGCGCACTCGGAGAGGCGTTCGCTGATCCCCGGTTCGACCAGGCGGGCCGCGCGCTTGGCCGCGGTGGTGACGGAGCGCTCGGTGAGGCTGCCGGTGGCCACGGACGTGGCCCGGTCGACGAGTTCGTGCGCCTCGTCGATCAGGATCGTGTCGTGCTCGGGCAGGATGTGGTAGCCCTGCGACATGTCGATGGAGAGCATGGCGTGGTTGGTGACCACCACGTCCACCCCGGTGGTGGCCTCGCGCGCGAACTCGGCGAAGCACTCCTGGCCGAAGGAGCACACCCGTGCGCCCATGCACTCGTTGCCGCCCACGGACACCTGGCGCCAGGCGAGGTCGCTCACGCCCGGGACCAGCTCGTCGCGGTCGCCGGTGAGGGTCTCCTCGGCCCACTCGTGCACGCGGGCGACCTGGCGGCCCAGGGACGAGAGCTGGCGGGCGTCGAAGAGTTCGCTGCCCTCGGCCTCCTCGTCCGAGGCGGTCTGCATACGGTTGCGGCACAGGTAGTTGCGGCGTCCCTTGAGCACGGCGAACGTGGGTTCGCGAGGCAGCAGCGGGGCGAGGGCGGCGGCCAGTCGCGGCAGGTCGCGGTCGATGAGCTGGTTCTGGAGCGCGATGGTCGCGGTGGAGACGACCACGGGGGTCCGGGTCAGCATCGCGCGTCTGATCGCGGGAACCAGGTACGCCAGGGACTTGCCGGTGCCGGTACCGGCCTGGACCACGAGGTGTTCGCGTTCCTCGACCGCCGCCGCGACGGCCTCGGCCATGGTCTGCTGGCCCACTCGACTGCTGCCGCCCAGGGCCTTGACGGCCGCGGCGAGCAGAGTGGGAACGTCGGGGAGATCTGCCACGGATCGACAGTACCCGCCGGTGACGACAGGTTCGGCGTTGTCCACAGGCAGGGCTGGTCCGGCCCTCGCGCCGAACCGCCCCGCCCGTGGTTCGGGCGAGCGTGGCCCGGCATGCCCTCGAACTCGAAGGCGACCCTCCCAGCGGTCCCGGTACCGGCCCACCCACTCGTCGACCTGCTCCCACGGGCCCTCCGTCAAGGACGAGGAGCCATGCCGAGCGCGCGGCGACCACGGGGACGTACGTCATCCACGGGAACGACGGCTTGGTCCACGTCATCCGGTTCGAGGAGAGAGGCGCTTCGGATCAGGACCGGCGGACGCCACGGGGATCGCTCACCGTGGCGTCGACACCGGCGTCGGCCAGCTCGCTGAGCTCGGCGGCCAACAGCGACCGGGCGGCGTCGCTCAGCCCGGAGACCCGTTCCAGGGCCACGCTCACCGACGTCACCCGGGCGTCGTCGATCGCCTCCTCCAGACGGGACACCACCTGTTCCGCCGCGAGGAAGTCGATCTCGCCCCGCAACCGCACGTTGAGCCGGTTCCCCTCCCGGGTCACGCTGTGCATCGGCGACGGCGGCTCCGAGGGCGTCTGGAGCATGTGCAGGTCGTAGTCGTCGGAGAGCCGCTCCAGGGCCGCCACCCCGCGCACGCTGTTGCCGGCGTCGTCCAGGGGCGGACTGAACACGCCCACCCCGAAGGCGCCGGGAGCGGCCGCGAGGATGCCGCCGCTCACCCCGCTCTTGGCGGGGATGCCGACGCGCAGCCCCCACTCCCCGGCCCGGTCGTACATGCCGCAGCTGTTCATGATCGACAGGGTGTGCCGCGCGGTGCGCTGGGAGACCACCCGCTCCTCCGTCACCGGGTTGACCCCGCCGACCGCCAGCGTCGCGGCCATGACCGCCAGGTCGCGCACGGACACACTGAGGGAGCACTGCCGGAAGTAGTCCTGGACGGCGTCCTCCACCTGCCCCACCAGGACGCCCCCCGCCAGGCTCAGGTACCCCAGGGCCCGGTTCCGGTGCCCGGTCTCGGCCTCCGAGCGGTAGACGTCCCCGTCCACCTCCAGGTCGCGCCCGGCGAAGGAGGACAGCACCGAGCGGATGCGCTCGAAACGCCGGTGCGGATCGGCGTTCTCCACCAAAGAGGTGGTGACGATCGCGCCCGCGTTGATCATGGGGTTCTCGGGACGACCGTGCTCGTCGAGGCTGATCGCGTTGAAGGGTTCTCCGCTGGGTTCGGCTCCCACGTGCTCGTGCACCACGTCCAGCCCGAGCTGTTCCACGGCGATGGCGTACACGAAGGGCTTGGAGATCGACTGGATCGTGAACCGGTGTTCGGACTCCCCCACGCAGTAGGAGCGGCCGTGGGCGCTGACCGCCGCGATCCCGAACCGGTCCGGGTCGGCGCCCGCGAGTTCGGGGATGTAGTCCGCCACCCGGCCGCCGGTGAGCCCGGCGACCTCCTCACGGATCTTGTCCAGCACCTGGATGACGGGGCTGGTCTCGTCGGCGGGGTCGTGGTCCATCCGCCCAGTCTAGGAAGGAGGGGGACGGTGGGGGCACCGGCCACGCGGACCCCACGAAAACGACGAAACGACCCCGCGAGGAGGACGGAGTCCCCCGAGCGGAGTCGTCTCGGAATCGAGTGGAGCTATGGGGATTCGAACCCCAGACCTCCTCCATGCCATGGAGGCGCGCTACCAACTGCGCCATAGCCCCGTGCGCCTTGCGGCGACGGTTCGATTCTATCGGATGTCTGGCAGTGCCGGGAACATCGTGGGTGTCGGGCACCCCACAACGGCGCGGCGCACCGCTCGGGCCCGAGTTCACCCGGGCTTCGGCACGGATACCCCCATGTTGGACACGGGCGTTTCCGGGGTACCGGATGGTGGTTCGAGTTCTGGACATCCCCCGACAGAGAGGCCTCCCCCGGATGCGTGTCCGTTTCCTGATCCCCACGGTGATCACCGCACTCCTGCTGGCGTTGGGCGCGGTCCCCGCGTCCGCCGCACCACAGGGCACCCTGGCCCTGGCCGAGGGGGAGGACTTCACCTTCTCCTACTCGACCCCCGAACCGCACGCCGCCAACTGGGTCGGCCTGTACCGCTCCTCGGGGGGCGGCCCCGTGGACGAGGAGTACGTGGCTCCCTCGCTCGTCTGGCAGTACGCGCCCGAGTCCGAGGGAACGGTGCGGTTGTCCGCCGACTCCCTGGAGCCGGGGTCCTACACGGCCTTCTTCCTGGCACGCGACGGCTACGCCTGGCTGGCCGAGCCCGTGGAGGTGCGCCGCTCGGCCCAGGGGCCGACTACCTTCCCCGTCGAGGCGGCCACGCTGCACAACGCGCGACAGGGCGAGGCGTACGAGGCGACCCTCGGCGGCCTGGTCTCGGGAGGCGGCGGGGGCACGGAGTTCACGAAGGTCAGCGGTGACGCCTGGGTGAAGGTCTCCCCGGACGGCACCCTCACCGGCACCCCGCGCGCCTCCGCCCACCGCGAGCCTCCCGCGGGCGTCACCCGCCCCGACCGCTCCTCCGCGAGCGTGACGGTGGAGGCCACCGGCGTGGACGGTTCCTCCGCGCGGCTGGACGTCACCATCCCGGTCCGTCGCCACACCGATCCGCTCGTCGACGAGCTGGGCGTGATGAGTCTCAACACCTGGCACGGCGGCACGCAGGTCAACGGCTACCACGAGAAGCAGTTGCGGTTCCTGTTGGAGAGCGGCGCCGACGTCGTCGGGCTCCAGGAGACCCAGGGCAGGCACGCGGCCCGGCTGGCGCAGGCCCTGGGCTGGTACCACTGGCAGGGTTCGGGAAGCCTCGGGGTGATCAGCCGGTATCCGATCGTCGAGGAGTACGGCGAGGTCAACGCCTCCGGCGGCGTGCGGATCGCGCTGGACGGCGAGGAGTCGCAGGTGAACCTGTGGAACGTGCACCTGGGGTACACGCCGTACGGCCCCTACGACTTCTGTTTCGACGGCATGGACGTGGAGCGGGTGCTGGAGCGGGAGTCGGCTTCGGGCCGCACTCCGCAGATCACCGACACCCTCGCCGCGATGTCCCACCAGGTCGACGCGGCCGATGACGTGCCGGTGCTGCTGGTGGGGGACTTCAACGCACCCTCGCACCTGGACTGGACCGAGGAGCTCCGCGAGAAGAACTGCGGGTACGCCGACGTGCCCTGGCCAACCTCGGTGCTGCCGACGGAGGCGGGGTTCACGGACTCCTACCGGGTGGCCAACCCCGACCCGGTGAGCGCGCCCGGCATCACCTGGTCTCCCCTGTATCCGTTCAACGAGGGGTCGACCGGCCGGGTGGAGCCGCAGGACCGGATCGACTTCGTGTACCACGCCGGCGACCTCACGGTGCGTGAGTCGCGTGACGTGGTCGTCGGCGACCCGGCTCCGGTGCCCGAACACCGGGACAACGAGTGGACCACCGACCACGCGGCCGTACTCACCTTCTACTCACTGCCCTCCTAGCCGCTCGCGGCCGACCGGACCCGGGGCTCCCCCCGCCGTACGCCGCCCCCAAGGCGAGGCAGCGGTGAACTCCCCCTCCGGTCGGTCCTCGGCCGCTGCCTGCCCCGCCCCTCCCTTCGAAGGGGCGGGGCAGGGGCCCGGGGCTCGCGCTCCGGGCGCCCCACCGGCACGGCGGAGCCCGCGAACCCGGCTCCCGTCCCGGGCGGCGAACCCGCCTCCGGTCCTGGCGTCGACGCGCCCACCCCTCATAGGCTGGGAGGGCACGCCACAGCGAAGGAGGAGCCGATGGCCTCCGACCGGGACCGGTACGTCGCGGCCCTGCTGCGCTGGGAGGAGCACGGTGCGCTGTGGCGGGTGGTGGCGCGCACGGGTTCCACCGCGACGGTGTCGCTGCTCACCTGCGACGGCGGTACCGAAGTGGACCGCATCACCTCGGACTCCCCCGACCTGCTCTCCTTCCTGGGTGAGCGGACGAGTTCCGAGGAGCCACTCAGTCGCGCTCCTCGGCGATCGACCTGATCCCTTCGAGCCTGCGGTCCCAGGCGGCGGCGATCCCGCGCAGGTCCCGCCCGACCTCGTCGAGCCGGGCTCCCTCCACCTCGTACACCACCGATCGTCCGCTGCGCCGGGTACGCACCAGGCCTACTCCGCGCAGCACCTCCAGGTGCTTCACGATCGCCTGACGCGTCACGGGCAACTCGAGGGCGAGTTCCGACGCGGAGGCGGGTTCCCTCCCGAGCCGGACCAGGATGCTCCAGCGGGTGTCGTCCCCCAGGGCCGCGAAGACCGGTGACAGGGCCGAGTCCACCCGCCTCATCTCCTCTGCGCGCGAACGAGTTCCACCAGCGCGGCGAGACCGCCGTCCCACCCCCGCAGCTCCGCCGAGGCGCTGTCGGCGGCGTCCCCGAACCGATCCGCCAGGGCGTCGAACCCGACCTGGACCACGGTGAGCAGGCTCCCGCTCCCCGAGGCCCGCACCTCGAAGGTCACCAGGGTGCTGTCGGCCGCTCCGGGGTCGGTCTCGGGCTCCATGGCGATCCGGTAGGCGAACCGGCGCGGCGCGTCCACCTCGACGACCCGGCCCCGGAAGGTCCCGTGCTCCTCCCATCGCAGTTTCATCGGCGCCCCCACGCGGGCCTCGAACTCGGCCCCGTCGAAGGCGAACCAGTTCGCGAAGTGCTCCGGGGTCGTGAGGACCCTCCACAGCCGTTCGGGGCTGGCGTCGACGCGGACGGTGCGCTCGACGGTGCGGGGGTCGAGCAGGCTGCGCGCGGCGGCGAGCTCGACCTCCCAGCCCTCGCTCCGTTCGGCCACGTGCCGACGCAGCTCGGCCTCGGCCAGCCCCAGACCCTCGAACCCGCTCTCCACGACCGAGAGCGTGACCCCTCCCGGCCGCTCCTTGACCCAGATCTCCACCCGCGTGGACTGGGTTTCCTCCACCCTGCCGAGCCAGCTGAACACGGCGTGGTGCGGGGGGTCGAGCTGGTCGGTGCGGACCCTGAACTCCCCGTGGGTGGGGTCGTGGATCAGGTGGACGCCGTCTCCCAGTTCCTCGATCCGGTGGTCGACCACCCGTCCGTCGTTGATGAACCAGCCCGGCCGCGAAACCAGGGCCCAGACCCGCTCGACGGTGGCGTCGATGTCCACCGTGCGCTCGATGCTGTCCATACCAGCCTCCCTTGTGCAACTCCAGGGTTGCACAAGGAGTCGCGATAACGCAACCCCGGGGTTGCACCATGGCGTGCCGTCTAGGATCGCTGTACGAGACCCCCTGTTCGGAGCCCCGCATGAACGCACTGCTGTGGTCCGGAGCCGTCGGCTCCTGGCTGTTCGTCGTCGTCTTCCTCCTCGACGGGCTCACCCGCCCCGGCTACCGCCCGGTCCGACACCCGGTGAGCGCGCTCGCGCTCGGTCCGCGCGGGTGGGTCCAAACGACCAACTTCGTCCTGTGCGGCCTGCTCGTCGCGGTGGGCTCCCTCGCCCTGCCCGGGTCCACCGACAGTGTCGCCCTGGCGCTCGCCGTGGGGGTGCTCGGCCTGGCCCTGGCCGCCTCGGGCGTCTTCCGCATGGACCCGATGCGCGGCTACCCGCCCGGCACCCCCGACACCACCCCGGAGGCGTACTCCCGCGCCCACCAGCTGCACGACTGGGCGGGCATGGTCGTGTTCCTCCTGCTTCCCGGCATCGCGCTCATCGGGGTGTTCGCCCTTGGAGGCCTCGGGTGGAAGCTCGGATCAGGGGTCGTCGCGGCCGCGGCCGCCTGGGCCAGCTGGACCTTCGGCGTCCTCTGGGAGAGGGACGCGCCCCGCACCGGTCTGGTCCAGCGGGCCGCGATCGTCACCAGCCTGTCCTGGCTCGGCGTGGTGTTCGCCCACGGAGCCGCCTGACCGGGGGCCCACAGCCAGAGCCGGTTCAGCGCGAACTCCCCCGGGGGCGTGGGGGGTCGCCCCCCACAGAAACGACGAGACGACCCGGCGAGCGCGTTCACGCGCGAGCAGAGTCGTCTCGGAGTCGAGTGGAGCTATGGGGATTCGAACCCCAGACCTCCTCCATGCCATGGAGGCGCGCTACCAACTGCGCCATAGCCCCTGGTAGGCCGGGCGGTTTCCCCGCTCGGCACGCCTCAACTCTACAGGAGGTCGAGGGCGGGTCGGACCAGTGGGGAACCCGGGGTGACCGTGGGGTGTTCCGGGGCACGGGGTCGGGCTCCGGTCGGGCCGAATACTCTGGTGGGGTGGCCGAATCAAAGTTTGAGATCCAGATGCTCCATGACCGCCTGCTGGTGAAGACGGTCCCGGACACGAGTGAGCGTCGCAGCAGCGCGGGTCTGGTCATCCCGGACACGGTGAAGCTGGCGACCCGCCTGGCGTGGGGTGAGGTCCGGGGGGCCGGGACGGGGGCCCGTCACGTGAAGACGGGCGACCGGGTGCTCTTCGATCCCGAGGAGCAGGGCGAGGTCGAGGTGAACGGCGAGCGTTACGTCATTCTTCGGGAGCGGGACGTCCACGCGGTCGCGAACGAGGCCCCGGAGCGGGGCACCGGCCTGTATCTGTGAGTGTCGGGGCCCGGCACCCGGGCCCCTCTCTCCGTGTCCGCCCCCTTTCACCCTTCGCCTGCCCGCCTCCTCTTCACCGCTCCCGCGAAATGGCCTTGACCAGTGACATGAGGCACAGGTTGTGCGCTTCCAGGGCGGGGACCCGGGCCGTGGTCACGTGGACCCAGCCCGCGTAGAGCGCGGACCACATGAGCTGCTGCGCCCACAGCGGGGTGATCCTGGGGTCGATGGTGCCGTCCTGGTGCCCGCGTTCGATGATTCCGTAGAGGGCGAGGTCGCTGGGGCCGCACTCCTCCTCGCCCTGTTCCCGAACCCCCTCCTCTGCCGTGAAGGAGAGCATGGCGACCTGGCGTAGCGCGAAGTACTCCGAGACGAGGCGGGAGAACGCCTCGATGGCGGTGCCCTCGGTGGTGCGTGCGCGTTCGGTGGCCTCGTTGGCCAGTTCGTCGGTGTAGTCACCGAGGGCCGCCACGAGGTCCGCGCGTTCGGGGAAGTAGCGCTGAAGCGTACTCCGGGCCACCCCGGCCCTGGTGGCCACCTGGGACAGCGGCGCGGACCGGTTCTCACCCAGCACGTCGACGGCGGCGTCGAGGATCGCCCGGCGGGTTCGCGCACGGGTCCTGGTCTCTTCCTCTGAGGGAGCGCTCTTCACCATGCCCCCAATAGTAGGGGCGTCGGTAACCTGTTGACAATAATCGGTCGCCTATGACCTAATTTCAACCATGACTGATCACCCACCGGCAGATGCCGCCCCAACCACGACCCCGACGGAAGCCCCGCCGGAACCGCGCTTCGCCCAGTTGAGGGTGCTCTGGTCCTTCGTCCGCCCGCACCGGAGCAAGCTCCTGCTGGGTCTGGTCCTGGCGCTGTTCGGCTCCGCCCTGGAGCTGGCCAACCCGATGGTGGTCAAGCTCGTACTGGACACCATCTCCGAGTCGGGCAGCCTCGCCGTGCCCATCGCGATCCTGCTCAGCCTGTTCGGTGTCGGCCTGGTCACCGGCCTGTGGCACTGGATCGTCCTCGGCACCGTGGCGGAGAAGGTCGTGCTGGAAGCGCGCACCTCCCTCGTGCGCCGCTACTTCCGCGCGGCCCTGCTCCCGATGTCCAGGCGCCCCTCCGGCGAGCTCGTCACCCGCGCCACCTCGGACACCGTCCTGCTCAAGGAAGCCGCCTCCAGCAGTGTCATCAGCCTGGTCAACGGCAGTGTGCTGATGGTCGGCACCCTGGTCATGATGGGCGTCCTGGACCTGGTCCTGCTGTCCGTGACCGTCGTCGCGGTGGTCGTCGTCACCGTCCTCTTCCTGACCCTCATGCCCGCCATCGCCCGGGCTCAGGAGAGGGCGCAGAACTCCCTCGGCCTCATGGGCGGCGTGCTCGACGGTTCGCTGCGGGCGATCCGTACGGTGAAGGTGAGCCGGGCCGAGGAGCGCCTGGGATCACAGATCCTCGAACACGCGGAGGACGCGGCCCGGTACGGCGTCCGCTCGGTCCGCCGCGAGGCCCTGGCCTGGACCATCGCCTTCGGCGGAGTGCAGCTGGCGATCATCGCCATCCTCGGTGTGGGTGCCACCCGGGTGGCCTCCGGGGAGATCGCGGTCTCCACCCTGGTCGCGTTCCTGTTGTACGCCTTCACCCTGATGAACCCGGTCATGGAGCTGTCCCAGAGCGTGACCACCCTCCAGTCGGGTATCGCGGCCGCCAAGCGCATCCGCGAGGTGGAGGACATCCCGCTCGAACCGACCGCCGTACCCCGGCACGGGTCCGACCCCGCGCCGGAGCCCTCCCCCGACGGGCCCCTGCTGGAGCTGAGCGGTGTCACGGCCCGGTACGCGCCGGGGGCGGCCGCCGCGCTGACCGGTGTCGACCTGGCCGTCCCCCGACGCGGCCACACCGCGATCGTGGGCCCGTCCGGCGCGGGGAAGACCACGGTCCTGTCGCTGCTCCTGCGGTTCCTGGAGCCGGAGGAGGGCCTGATCACGGTCAACGGCACCCCCTACCGGGAGCTGTCTCCGCGGCAGGTGCGCGGACACTTCGCCTACGTCGAGCAGGACACTCCCGTGGTGCCCGGCACCATCCGGGAGAACCTGCTGTTCACCAACCCGGAGGCCACCGACGCGGACGTCCGCCGGGTCCTGGACGAGGTCCTGCTGACGGAGAAGGTGGAGGCCTTGGAGGAGGGTCTGGACACCCCCCTTGAGGCGAACTCGATCTCCGGGGGCCAGCGCCAGCGCATCGCCCTGGCCCGGGCCCTGCTGGGTTCGCCCGACGTCCTGCTCCTGGACGAGGCGACGTCACAGGTGGACGCCATCACCGAGGCGGCGATCACCCGCAGCGTGCGCGGGCAGGCGGAGCGGGGAGCCGTGGTGACCATCGCGCACCGCCTGTCAACGGTGATCCACGCGGACCGCATCCTGCTGATGGAGGACGGCCGCATCCGCGCCCAGGGCACCCACGGCGAGCTGTTGGAGCGCGACGAACTGTACCGGGACCTGGTCGCGGCGCTGCACATCACCGAGACGGGCGACCGTGACGAGGAGGTCGCCGCGGCACCGGCGGGCTGACCGGGACACGGCGGTGGGTGCGGGGCCCGTGCCCCGTACCCGCGGCCTCACTCCCCCACGGGGGCTCCCACCCGTTCGCCCGCCCCGGGTGACGGAACCCCTCCCAGGTCGAAGACCGTGTCACAGGCGTCACGCACCGACGCGTCGTGGGTGGCGATCACCACCGCGCACCCCTCGTCGGCCATCTCCCCCAGGGTGTCGATGACCATGGCCCCGTTGGCGTGGTCCAGCGCTCCGGTGGGTTCGTCGGCCAGCACCAGGTCGGGACGCCCGACCAGGAGCCGGGCCAGCGCCACCCGCTGCTGTTCGCCCCCGGACAGGTGGTGCACCCGGTCCCGGCCCCGCCGGGGCAGGCGGACACGGGCGAGCGCCTCGCGCTGCCGTTCCCGGTCCCGGCAGACCACGTCGAGGTTCTGGCGCACGGTGGCGTTCTCGATCAGCGCGTAGTTCTGGAACAGGTAGCCCAGGTGGTCGCGGCGGAAGCGGCGGCGGCGCCCCGGTCCCCACCTGGTGACGGGGCGGCCGTCGAAGACGATCTCGCCGGAGTCGGGCTCCTCGAGGAGGCCGAGGCAGTTGAGCAGGGTGGTCTTGCCGCTTCCGGAGGCTCCGACGAGCGCCAGGAGCTCTCCGGGCCGGATGTCGAGACGAATCCCCTCCCAGAGGACGCGTCGTCCGAAGGACTTTCCGAGGTCGTGTGTGCTGATCACGCCGTACTCCTTGGGTCGGGGGCCTGGTCATGCCTGGGACGCGCCCTCGCGCACCACACGGCGGTGGAAGCCCGCGAGGGTGACGGTGACGAGCAGGAGGCCGGAGGCCGCGATGGCGACGGCCAGGAGGGGCTGGTACCCCAGCGCCGCCACCGATTCACCGGTGACGGGGTTGGCGGGGTCCGCCCGCCACGCGAGCTCGACCCGGGTCCGCCAGACGGCCCAGCCCACGAACAGCACGGCCAGGGCTCCCTCGACCGTGAGGAGTCGCCGGTGGACGGCGAGGAACCCCCACCCGGCGAGATGGCGGGCGAAGATCGTCTGGGCCCGGGTCCGCACGTGGATGACGCACACCGAGACAGCGGTCATGAGCAGGACCACGGTGGCCGCCGACAGGTTGAAGGTCTGGAGCCGCAGGTCGCGGACGAGCTGTGTCTGGAGGTCGGCCGCGCTGGTGACGACCATCTGGAGCCCGTTGACGTAGGTCGAGAACGGCGGTCGGGCGATGGACGCCTCCGCGACCCCGGGGTCGGGGAAGACCAGGCCCGCGCCGGTCGCGTAGGAGACGTAGCTGTGGTCGTCCAGGACTCCCCCGTTGGGCAGGACCACCACCACCGGGTCGTCCAGGTGGGACCGGCTGTGGTCGTCCCCGGGCTGCTGTGACCCGTACGTGAAGACCCGCTGACCGGCCTCGGTGGTCTCCACACGAAACTCCGGGGCCGGTTCCTCGCCGACGAACTCCAGCCAGGGGCCGAACCCCGCCACGAGCGCGTCCCTCTCCCCCGCCCGGTTCTCGGGAACGAGGAGGCGGACCCGCGCCTCCGGTTGAACGCGGTCGCCCCCGACCGCGATCACCTCCTGCTGATCCAGGTAGGTGTCGTTGACCACGAGCACGTCGTAGTCGGGGCGCGGCGTGCCGACCGGCAGGAGGTTCTCGGCCCGTTCCCGGGCGGTCAGGACGAGCTGGCCCTCGGCGTCGGCCTGGCGCAGCCAGCCCGCGACGAGCCCCTGCATGTCCTCCCGGTCGTCGGTCAGGTCGACGCTGCCGGTCAGGGAGAGTCGGGACGCCTGACCCGCCTCCGCGTAGCTGTCGAGGCTCTCCGCCTGGGCCCGGACGTTCTGGGCGGAGACGACGACGTGCCCGATCACCACGAGCACGAACACCAGCGCGGGGACCCGCACGAGGTAGGCCCCGGCCCCGGCCAGGCGGGCGGGAAGCCTCCCCTTGAGGGCGGCGGGGATGTCGGTGGCGTGCACCATGGCCAGAGCGAACGCGTGGGCGGCCAGGGCGGCGCCGAGGAGTAGTGCGAGGAGTTGGCCCGAGATCGCGGCGAACAGCGTCAGCTGTGACCACCGGTTGTAGACGTACAGGGCCAGGAGCACCAGGGCGGCGGCGCCGAGCCCCGGGCCCAGGTGGAGACGGGCCAGCTGGGCCAGGTCGCGTCCGAGGATGCCGGCGTAGGAGTGGCCCTGGAGCCGCAGTACGCCGTAGGAGCGGGCGTTGAGGAGGACTCCGGAGGCCGTGACCGTGACGGCGAACAGCAGGAGGATGACCAGCGCCGTGTCGAGGTCGCCGCCGTACCGGTACAGGTCGGTCCAGTTCAGGTCCTGGGCGCCGACGCTGGAGACCTCGCGCAGTCCGATCCCGGCGAGCTCCCGCTCGAAGCGTTCGGTGTCGGCCGCCGTCCCGAAGACGAGGTAGAACCCGCGCGGGTCGGGCTGTTCGAGGTGGGCGAAGGGGTGCACGTCCGTGCGCATCGTGTGCCCGAAGGAGGGGTATCCGGCCGTCAGCCAGTCCGCCGCGAGAGCCCCTTCGGCCCCGGGCGCCAGGTAGAGGTGCCGCATGTTGCCGGGGTCGTACAGGTCGGGTGTGTGCAGGGCGACGGAGACCCCGGTGTCGCGGGCGAAGCGCTCGACCGTGTCGACGATCGTCGGCAGGTCGGCCTCCCCGGTGTTGCTGTTCACCCAGACCACGCCGGAGGGGACGGTGATCGCCATTTCCTCGTAGGTGCGTACCGTGACGAATGCAAGAACGGCCGCGACCAGAAGAAGGACGACATGGGTGAAGGTGACACTCCGGTGCAACACCGAGCACTCCGATAATTAGGGGGAAAAGGGACGGCGGTTCGCCGCCGCCCCCGCGGCCGTTCAGTTCAGCAGGAACTGACGTCGTTGTTCCAGTAGGTGGCGTTGTTCCGGTCCGCTCGCGGTGCGCTCGCGTACGACCACCGGCCCGCGGGCGCCTTGCCGGTGGAGGTGACGGTGCCCACCGCCGTGGACGAGTGGCACACGGCTTCGTGCAGGTAGTTCGAGTAGACCCGGGACGTGGTCATGCCGTGGTCCCACTTCCCGCCGCCGACGTTCTGGATACGGGCGGCCACGGGAGCGATCGCAGCGAACGCGAGAAATCCGGACAGAAATACTACGAGAGACGTACGTTGAACACTGCGCACTAATTCACCTTCTCCTCGGATTGGGAGTGCACGACAATCCAAGCAGAGAGCGTCGATTCTTTTTGGGGAATCACCAGGAGAAAGGAGTAAACATGCCGAACGGCAGGATTCCCGCGCCGCGTGCGCGAAGAGAATTTCTGGTCGGGCCGCGAACCCGACCTCGGAACGACCCGGCGCACACCCGGGGGGCGTGGGGGGTCGTCCCCCCACAGAAAACAACGGAACGACCCGGCGAGGAGGACGAAGTCCCCCGAGCAAGGTCGTTCCGGAGAGAAGTGGAGCTATGGGGATTCGAACCCCAGACCTCCTCCATGCCATGGAGGCGCGCTACCAACTGCGCCATAGCCCCGTGTGGGAGTCGTGGGGGCGTGTGCCCTTCCGACTCCCTGAACCTTAGCGGATGTTGGGCGGTTCGTCGAAACGGGTTCAGGCGTCGTCGCTGAGCACCACGGGCTCGGGGAGGCTGGCGGCGTTGTGTTCCATGAGCCGCCAGGTCTGGCCCCGGGTCTGGAGCACGGACCAGCAGGCGTTGCTGAGGGGCCCGAGGATCTCGCGCTGGTCGTCGGGGATGCCGAGCATGCGGGCGATGCCGACCCTGAGGGCGGCCCCGTGGCTGACGATGACCAGGAGCCCGCCGGGGCGGGTCCTGGCGATGCCGCGGTCGATGGCGGCGTGCATGCGGTCCCCCAGGTCGGAGATGTGCTCTCCGTCCGGGATGTCCATGCGGGGGTGTTCGACGGGCCAGCGTTCGGCGAGTTCGGTGGCGGTGTGCCCTTCCCAGGAGCCGCCGAAGCGTTCGCGGAGCCCCTTGTCGTACTCGACGGGCAGGCCCGAGGAGCGGGAGAGGTATCCGGCGGTGTCGGCGGCGCGTTTGAGGTCGGAGGCGACGATGAGGTCGGGTGCCAGTGTGGCGAGCAGACGACCGGCCCGTTCGGCCTGGGCGTGGCCGACCGGGTCAAGGTCGATGTCGGTCTGTCCCTGGAAGCGCTTCTCGACGTTCCAGGCGGTGCGTCCGTGCCGCCAGAACAGCACACGAGGGGTGTCGCTCACGTGGTGTGTCTTTCTCGTTCGGCGACCGGGCGGCCGCGGAGGCTACGACTCGTCCAGCGGGGTGCGCTCGGCCCCGCGGGCGCCCTCGGGGAGTTCGATCTCCGGGCAGTCCTTCCAGAGGCGTTCGAGGCCGTAGTAGCCGCGCTCCTCCTCGTGCTGGATGTGGACGACGATGTCCGCGTAGTCCAGGAGGACCCAGCGGCCGTCGCGTTCGCCCTCGCGGCGGACGGGCTTGGCGCCGGACTGGATGCGGAGCTGGTCCTCGATCTCGTCGACGATGGCGCGGACCTGGCGGTCGTTGGGCGCCGAGCACAGGACGAAGGCCTCGGTGATGACGAGCTGCTCGCTGACGTCGTAGGCGATGATCTCCTGGGCGAGCTTGTCGGAGGCGGCCTCTGCGGCGACCTTCACGAGTTCGAGGGCCCTGTCGGTGGCTGTCACGTTGTGCCTGCTGCCTTACTTGGTCGGGTGCGGGTCCGCTGGGTGCGGTCAGGGCTCCAGGTAGAGCCCGGTCTTGTGGATGTAGCGGACGATGCCGTCGGGTACGAGGTACCAGATGGGTTCGCCCTTGCGGACGCGTTCGCGGCACTCGGTGGAGGAGATGGCGAGCGCGGGGACCTCCACCAGGGAGACCTTGCCCTCGGGCAGGCCGGTGTCGCTGAGGTGGTGTCCGGGCCGGTTACAGCCTACGAAATGCGCGAGGTCGAAGAGTTCGTCGACGTTGTGCCAGCTCAGAATGGCGCCCAGGGCGTCTGCTCCGGTGATGAAGAAGAGCTCCACGTCGGGGCCGTAGGTGGCGCGCATCTGGCGGAGGGTGTCGAGGGTGTAGGTGGGGCCGGAGCGGTCGATCTCGACGCGGTCGACCCTGAACTGGGGGTTCTCGGCGGTCGCGATGACCGTCATGAGGTACCGGTCCTCGGAGGGGGTGACCTTGGCGAGGTCCTTCTGCCAGGGCTGGCCGGTGGGGACGAAGACCACTTCGTCGAGCCCGAAGAGGTGGGCGACCTCACTCGCGGCGACGAGGTGGCCGTGGTGGATGGGGTCGAAGGTCCCGCCCATGATGCCGACCCGGGTCGGCGCGGCGCCGCCCGGTCTGGCGGGCGGGCTCCCCCCGTGGGAGCCGCCGGTGGCCTGGTGTGTCACTGTGCGCTCCGTTTCGCCGTGGCGCTGGGGTCGTGCCGGTTTCGGCCAACCGAGATTAGCCGACCCCATGGGCCGACGCCGCTCTCCGGGCGGGCGGCCCGGTAACAGCTGGAACGCGGGGCGGTGTCCCGTACTTCCCGGAGGGGTTCGTGAAACACTCGGGAATCACGTCATATCTCGATGGCCCGTAACCGTGGCCAACGGGCATCGTGCCGCATAACATGCCGATATGGCCAACTCACCAGACCGCGTACGCGTCCGGCTCACCGACATCTCCCCGCGTGCCTACGAGCACCCCGCCGACCGTGGCGCCCTGGTCGCGCTGCGATCGCTGTCGGGCTTCGACACCCTCGTCAAGTCCCTGTTCGGGCGGATCAACGAGCGTTCGCTCCGCCTCATGTTCCTCTCCAGCGCCGTGCGGGTCAGCCCCACCCAGTTCCCGGAGCTGCACGACTACCTCCGTGACGCCGCCTACGTCCTCGACCTGGACGAGGTTCCCGAGCTCTACGTGAAGATGGACCCGCAGCCCAACGCGATGGCGATCGGCCGCAAGAAACCGTTCATCGTCATGACGACCGGCCTGTTCGACCTCTTCAACGACGAGGAGAAGCGGTTCGTCATCGGCCACGAGGTCGGTCACGTGCTGAGCGGGCACTCGGTGTACCGCACCATGCTCCTACTGTTGGTGTGGCTGTCCACGAAGATCATGTGGATTCCGCTGGGCGCCATCGCGATCCAGGCGATCCTGGCGGGGCTGCGGGAGTGGCAGCGCAAGTCGGAGCTGTCCAGCGACCGCGCGGGGCTGCTGGCCTGCCAGAACCCCGAGGCCGCCAAGCGTGCCCTGATGAAGCTGGCAGGCGGCTCGAACCTCTCCCAGATGAACCCCGACGCGTTCATGGAGCAGGCCCGCGAGTACGAGAGCGGCGGCGACGCCGTGGACAGCGTCCTCAAGCTGATGACCACCCTCCCGCAGAGCCACCCGTTCGCGGTGGTGCGGGTGGCCGAGCTCCAGCGGTGGACCGAGAGCGGCGAGTACCAGCGCATCCTGGACGGCCAGTACTCCCGGCGTTCCACCGACCGGGACGCCAGTGTCTCCGAGGAGGCGGCGAACGCGGCCAACTCCTACCGCGAGGGCTGGAGCCGTTCCTCCGACCCGCTGGTGAAGACCATCCGGGACGTGGCGGGCGGCGCGGGGCGTGCCGGGGGCCAGATCTTCGACACGGTGGCCGACCGCTGGCGGGGCGGCCAGAGCGGCGGCTCCGACGGTGACGCGAACCGGGGCGGCGGCCAGTAGCCGCGTCACGACCGCGCGGGGGCGGTGCCCGGTCCGGCCGGGTACCGCCCCCGCGGCCTGTCCGGAGGCCGGCGGTTGGCCCGGCGCCCGCCGTCCCGCTGCCGCCGTTCAGCCGCGGCCCGGGAGGCTCCGGTCCGGCCCGGACGGTCAGCCCCAACCGCGCGCGAGCGCCGCGCGTACCTCCTGCCAGGCCGCGCGTTCGGGGTCGATGACGGCGAAGTGGTCGATCCCCGGGACCTCCCGGTAGTCGACGGTGTCCCCCGCCCGGCGCGCGGCCGCCACGTAGTCGCGGCTGTGCTCGACGGGAACGCGCTGGTCGAGGTCCCCGTGCACGACCAGTAGGGGCAGGCCCACGGGGAGCCGGTGCAGGGGCGAGGACTCCGCGTAGAGCTCCGGCGCGGGGTCGGCGCCGAGGAAGGGCACGACGGCGTCCTCTCCCAGTCGGGCCTCGGCGCAGCGGCGTAGGTCGGTGATGGGGGCGAGCGGCACCACGGAGGTCACCGGGGAGTCGGCGGCGGTCATGAGTGCCAGGTGACCCCCGGCCGAGTGGCCGACGGCGACCACGCGGGAGGTGTCGAGGCCGGGGTCGCGGTCGGCGGTGGCGGCGAGGAGGTCGAGGGAACGGGCGACGTCGTCGCGGGTCTGCGGCCACCCGCCGCCGTCGTCGCCGGTGCGCCGGTACTCGACGTTCCACACGGCCCATCCGGACGCGGCGAGGTCGCGGGCGAGCGGGTCCATCAGGCGGGCGTCGTGCAGGTCCCGCCACCAGCCGCCGTGCAGGAGCACCGCGACCGGGGCGGGCCCGTCGGTGCCCTCGGGGCCCCTGCGGTGGACGATCTGGCTCGGGTGCTCACCGTAGGACGTCGTCGTCACCGGGGTCTCCTCGTCTCGTGTGCGGTCCCGGCGCTCCTTCGGGGCTCTCCGGAGGCGCCGGTGCCGCCCGCGCCGTGGGGTCCGCCGGGCTGCTCGGACGCCACCGCCGGTGCCGGGTGGCCGGTGCCTCGGAGGAACGTAGCAGGTCGAGGCGGGGGCGCGGCCCGTCGGCCCGTCCCGTGGGAGGCCTGCGGCTGCCCGCCCGGAAGGGCGCGGGCCAGGTGGCTCCCGGGCCGGAGTAGTCCTGGTCGGCGGCGGCGTGGAGAGTCCACTGGGGGTCGTAGAGGTGCGGCCTGGCCAGGGCGCACAGGTCGGCGCGGCCCGCCAGGACCGTCGAGTTGACGTCGTCGTGGGAGGAGATGGCGCCGACCGCGATGACGGGCACCCCGAGTTCCCGGCGGACGCGTTCGGCGAAGGGCACCTGGTAGCTGCGCCCGTAGGCGGGCCGCTCGTCCGGGGTGACCTGTCCGGTGGAGACGTCGATGGCGTCGGCGCCCGCGTCGGTCAGTGCGCGGGCGATGCGCACGGCGTCGTCGGCGGTGGTGCCGTCCTCCACCCAGTCGGTGGCGGAGATGCGGACGGTGAGGGCCTTGTGCTCGGGCCAGACGGCGCGGACCGCGGCGAAGACCTCCAGCGGGTAGCGGAGCCGTGCCGTGAGGTCGCCCCCGTAGCGGTCGGTGCGGTGGTTGGTGACCGGGGACAGGAAGGAGGAGAGCAGGTAGCCGTGGGCGCAGTGGAGTTCGAGGAGGTCGAATCCGGCGCGGTCGGCGGAGCGGGCGGCTCGGACGAAGTCCTCGCGGACGCGGGCCATGGCGGCGGGGTCGAGTTCCCCGGGCACCTGGTTGACGCCCTCCCGGTAGGGCAGCGGTGAGGGGGCGACCAGGGGCCAGTTCCCGGCGGGGAGGGGCTGGTCGATGCCCTCCCACATGCGCCGGGTGGAGCCCTTGCGTCCGGCGTGGCCGAGCTGGACCCCGATCCGGGCTCGGCTGTGGGCGTGCGTGAACGCGGTGACGCGGCGCCAGGCCGCCTCCTGCTCGGGCGTGTACAGGCCCGCGCAGCCGGGGGTGATGCGGGCGTCGGCGGACACGCACACCATCTCGGTCATGACCAGTCCGGCGCCGCCGAGCGCCTTCCCGCCCAGGTGGACGAGGTGGAACTCGCCGGGCAGCCCGTCCACGGCCGAGTACATGTCCATGGCCGAGACGACGACGCGGTTCTCCAGGAGGAGGGGGCCGAGCCGGAAGGGGTGGAACATGGGCGGTCGAGGCGCGGGTGCGGCGGTCTCCGGGGCCGGGGTTCCGGCTCCGGCCGGGGGCGGGGCCGGGGCCGCGGCGGGCCGCCCCGTCCCGGGAGACACGGCGGCCGGATCGGCGGTCTTCCTCGCGGGCTCCTCGGACGGGCGGTCGGCGGGCCCCGCCAGATCGCCCGCGACCTGGCGGGCGAACCAGCGGTCGACCCGGGCGACGAACTCCGGGTCGCGCAGGCGCAGGTTGTCGTAGGTGACCCTGCGGCTCCGGGTGAGCAGGTCGAAGGCGAACTGGAGCGGTTCGGCGTCCACGTGCAGGGCGATGTCCTCGAACCACTCCAGGCTGGCCCGCGCCGCCCGCTGCGTACTGGCCACGACGGGACGGCGTTCGTCCTCGTAGGCGCGCAGGGCCGCCTCCGTGGTGGGCTGTTCGCGTAGGCACACGGCGAGGGAGAGCGCGTCCTCCATGGCCAGTTTGGTGCCGGAACCGATCGAGAAGTGGGCGGTGTGCGCGGCGTCGCCGAGCAGGACCGTGGTGCCGTGGTGCCAGGTGCGGTTGCGCACGGTGGTGAACCGCTGCCAGCGGGAGTTGTTGGGGCGCAGGCGGTGCCCGCCCAGGACTCCGGCGAAGAGCTCCTCACAGCGGGAGACCGCCGCCAGGTCGCTCTCCCCCGGTGCCAGGTCGCGGTCGGTGAACCCGGCCGCGCTCCACACGTCCTCGGTCATCTCGACGATGAACGTGCTGGCGTCGGCGGAGTAGGGGTAGCAGTGCAGCTGAGCGACCCCGTACGGGGTCTCCAGCACGTGGAAGTTGAAGGCGTCGAAGACCAGGTCGGTGCCGAGCCACATGAAGCGGTTGCGGTGCCGTTCGAGCTCGGTGCCGAAGTCCGCGGCGCGGGCGGTTCGGGTGCGGCTGTGCGCACCGTCCGCCGCGACGACCAGGTCGTGGGTCCGGGCCAGTGCGTCGGCGGGCGGGGCCTCGGTGGAGCCGATGGTCCGGACCCCGAGTTCGTCGCAGCGGTCCCGCAGAATCCGGAGCAGCCGACGGCGGCCGATGGCGGCGAACCCGTGCCCGCCGGAGGTGGTGACGCGGCCCCGGTGGTGGACGTCGACGTCGTCCCAGCGGGCGAACTCCGCCGCCATCGTCTCGTAGACCACCGGGTCGGCGTGTTCGATGCCGCCCAGGGTCTCGTCGGAGAGCACCACGCCGAACCCGAAGGTGTCGTCCAGGGCGTTGCGTTCGTAGACGGTGATGTCGTGGGTGGGATCGAGCTGGCGGGCCAGGGCCGCGAAGTAGAGTCCCGCGGGCCCCGCCCCGATACACGCGATGCGCATCGTGCGGCCTTCCTGTTCTGAGGTGTCCCGTCACCGCGCGTCCGGGTCGGCTCCCTCACGGAGCCGGAACCGTTGGAGCTTGCCGGTGGCGGTGCGGGGCAGCGCGGTGAGGAAGACGACGGCGCGCGGGGTCTTGTAGGGGGCGATGCGCGCGCGGACGTGCTCCCTGAGCCGGTCGGCCAGCGCCGTGTCGGGGGTCAGCCCCGCGCGGGGCACCACGTAGGCGCGGACCGCCAGGCCCCGGTCGGGGTCGCGGACGCCGACCACCGCGGTCTCCTCGACGTCCGGCGAGGTGAGCAGGGCCTCCTCCACCTCCGCCGGGGCGATGTTGTACCCGGCGGAGACGATCATGTCGTCGCTGCGGGCGCGGTACCAGAAGTACCCGTCCTCGTCGCGCACGTAGGTGTCACCGGTGTGGTTCCACCCGTGGCGCACGTACTCGCGCTGGCGTTCGTCGGCCAGGTAGCGGCAGCCGACCGGCCCCCGGACGGCCAGGTGTCCGGGTTGGCCGTCGGAGACGGGAGCGCCCTCGTCGTCGAGGATGGCGGCCTCGAACCCGGGGACGGGGCGCCCGGTGGAGCCGGGGCGCATGTGCTCGTCGGTGGCGGAGACGAAGATGTGCAGCATCTCGGTGGCGCCGATGCCGTCGAGCATCCGGATACCGGTGGCGTCGTACCAGGCCCGCCAGGTGGCGGCGGGCAGGTGCTCGCCGGCGGAGACGCAGCGGCGCAGCGTGGACAGGTCGCGGCCCTCCAGCCGGGGCAGCATCGCCCGGTAGGCGGTGGGCGCGGTGAACACGATCGTGGCGCCGCGCTCGGTCACCGCGTCCAGGAGCGTTTCGGGACGCGGCCGTTCGAGGAGGACCGTGGCGGCCCCCGCCCGCAGCGGGAAGACGAGCAGTCCGCCGAGGCCGAAGGTGAAGGCGAAGGGCGGGCTGCCGACGAAGAGGTCGTCCGGTTCGGGCCGCAGGACGCGGGCCGAGTAGGTGTCCGCGACGGCCAGGACGTCGCGGTGGAAGTGCACGCAGCCCTTGGGCTCGCCGGTGGTGCCGGAGGTGTAGGCGATCATGCAGGCGTCGTCCGCCGCGGTGCGAACGGCGTCGAAGCGTGCGGGCGCCCCGCCGTCCCGGTGGGCCGCGACCCGGGCGCTGAGGTCGTCGGGGCCGGAGCCCCCGTACACGAGGACGTCGGGGGCCCGGTCCCCGAGGTCGGCGCCCGCCTCGGTGAGGTCGTCCAGGAAGCGGGCGTCGCAGAGCGCGTGGGTGATCTCGGCGGATCGGAGCAGGGTGGCCAGCTCCCCGGCACGCAGGACCGGCAGGACGGTGACCACCACGCCCCCGGCCTTGAGGACGGCGAGCCAGCAGGCGGCCAACCAGGGGGCGTTGGGCCCGCGCAGCAGGACCCGCTGCCCGGGCCGCAGGCCGTGCTCGTCCACCAGGACGCGCGCGACGCGGTCCACGCGGTCCCGCAACTGACCGTAGGTGAGACTCTCGTGCTCGCCGACCACACAGCGGCGGTCGGGGCCCAGGCGTGCGATGGTGCCGTCGAGCAGCTCCTCGGCGCAGTTGAGGCGGTCGGCGTGCTCCAGCGGCCGGATCAGCGGCCATTCCTCGGGCGGGGGCAGGTGGTCCCGGGTGAAGGTGTCCTCGTGCGCCGAGGCGGTGAGCGTCACGGCGGCGGGGGTCGCGGGCGGGGTCGGTTCGCCGGTGGGGGTCGAAGGGTCGGCCGGGTTCTGGTGCGACATGCTGGGCCTCCGTTGGGCGGGGGACGTCAGCCGGTGGTGCCGGGGCCTGTTCCTCGGATTGTCGCGCGCTCGCGTCGCCGGCCCGCGAAGGCATCCACAGGACGTCCTAGAGGTGGCGGGCGATGATCTGGCGTTGGACCTCCGAAGCGCCCTCGTAGATCCGTGGTGCCCGTACCTCCCGGTAGAGGTGTTCGAGCAGGTGCCCTCGGCGCAGGGCGCTGGCGCCGTGCAGCTGTACGGCGGCGTCCACCACGAACTGGGCGTTCTCGGTGGCGACGAGCTTGGCCATGGCGGACCGTGGTGTGATGTCGGGGCCGCCGGAGTCGTACTCGCTCGCGGCCGCGTAGACCATGAGCCGGGCGGCCTCGGTGCGGGTGGCCATCTCGGCGAGGGTGTGGGCGACGGTCTGGAGAGCGTCCAGTGGTCCGCCGAACGCCTGCCGTCGCGCGGCGTGCTCCCGGGCGGCGGCGAGGGCGGCGTCCGCCATGCCCACGGCGAAGGCTCCGACACTGGGCCGGAAGAGGTCCAGGGTGCGCATGGCCACGGCGAACCCGTGGTCGGGAACGCCCACGACGTCGTCGGGGCCGACCTCGACGCCGTCGAAGACCAGGTGGCCCAGGGCGTGCGGGGAGAGCATCTCCAACGGGGAGCCGGTGAGCCCGGACCGGTCGGCCGGGACGCAGAAGGCGGTGACCCCCCGGGAGCGGGCACCGGGCGTGGTGCGGGCGAACACGGTGTAGAAGTCGGCGTCGGGCGCGTTGGAGATCCAGGTCTTCTCGCCGTGCAGGCGCCAGCCGGACCCGACGGGGTCGGCGCGCAGCGCGAGGGCTGCGGCGTCGGAGCCCGCGTCGGGTTCGGTGAGGGCGAAGGCGGCGACGGCCCGGCCGGTCGCGGCCTCGGGGAGCCAGCGCCGCCGTTGGTCGTCGGTGCCGGACTGTAGGAGCGGGTAGGCGCCCAGTCCCTGGAGGGCGAGCGCGGTCTCGGCGTGGGTGTCGACGCGCGCCAGGTGTTCGCGCAACAGGCACAGGCGGGTGGCGGGTGCCTCGCGCGGGGGGCCGTCGCCGGTGGCGCCCGGGAAGAGCGCCGGAAGCAGGCCGGACGCTCCCAGCCGCAGCAGCAGGGCGCGGTCCACCCGGCCCCGGGGTGCGGCGACGGCCGCCGCAGGGGGCGTCGCGGCGGGCGTCGCGGCGCCGAGATCGGCGGCACGCTCACGGACCCAGGACGCGAACACGTGGTCGATGTCGATGCGGGGGAGCTCCATGGGCGGCCTCGGCTCTCGTCGTTACGTGATCCACGCCACATCATCAATGTACAATAATCTTGACGACCGTCAACAGTCCTCTATGAGGTGTGGTGTGGCGCGCACCGGACCTCCGATGGCGACGGGCGCCGTCCGGGGGCGGAGCGCGGAGGCCGCTATCGTGTCCGCGTGACGTCCAACAGCGACCGGCGAGCCGGGGCCGCCGACCCCCCGCCGGACGAACCCACGCGTACCGCGACGGAGGCCGAGCGCCGACGGCCCCGGTCACTGATCGTCTCCTTCTTCGGCACCCACGCCCGTGACCTCGGCGGATGGATCGGCGTGGGCGACCTCATCGCACTGATGTCCGGGCTCGACGTGGACGGACCCGCCGTGCGCTCGGCCGTGTCCCGGCTCAAGCGTCGGGGGCTGCTGGAGCCCGAACGGCTCGGCGGGGCGGCCGGGTACCGCCTGTCGGAACGGGGGCGGCGCATCCTCGCCGAGGGGGACCAGCGCATCTTCGGCCACCGGGTCGCCCGCGTCGAGGACGGCTGGGTGCTCGTGGTGTTCTCGGTGCCGGAGTCCGAGCGGCGCCGCCGACACGCCCTGCGCGCCCAGCTCACCCGGCTGGGTTTCGGAACGACCGCCGCCGGTGTGTGGGTCGCCCCCGCCCACCTGGCGCCGCAGGCCCGCGCGACGCTGCGCGACCTCGGCCTGGAGGAGCACGCGGAGCTCTTCCACGCCTCCCATCTGGGATTTCGCGACCTCACCTCGTCCGTGGAGCGCTGGTGGGACCTCCCCGGACTCCAGGCCATGTACCAGGACTTCCTCGACGAGCACGAACCGGTCGCGGCCGCGTGGCGGCGTCGGAGCACCGAGGACTTCCAGGACCGGCACACGCGCGCGGCGGCCTTCGCCGACCACCTGCGGGCGGTGGACGCCTGGCGCCGGATGCCCTACCTCGATCCCGGCCTCCCACCGGAACTGCTCCCCGACCGCTGGGCGGGCAGCCGGGCGGCGCGGGTCTTCTTCGAGCTGCACGCCCTGCTGCGCGGCCCCGGCCTGGAGCACGTCCGATCGGCCTCGGCTCCGGGCGGCCCCGCCGACCCGTAGCCCGACCGGGCCCGGCACGGTCGGGAGCGCCCGGACGCCGGTCCGCCTAGGCGACCGGGCCGGGGACCACGGCGACGCCGACCAGTTCGACCAGGGCGTCCGGCTCGAACAACTCCACCACTCCGAGCAGTGCCATGGCCGGATAGTGCCGGCCCAGGTGGGCGCGGTAGGCGCGGCCGATCTCGCGGGTCGCCGCCCGGTAACCGGGGACGTCGGTGGTGTAGATGGTCAGGCTCACCAGGTGTTCGGGGGCGCCCCCGCAGGCCCGCAGCGCGGTGACGACATTGGCCAGCGCCACCCCGAACTGGTCCGGCAGCGGCCCGGCCGCCAGGGCGCCGTCCGGCCCGGAGCCGATCTGCCCCGACAGGTGGACGGTGCGTCCCGGAGCGGGTACCACCGCGTGCGAGAAGCCGGGGGTGGGTCCGAGTTCGGGCGGGTTGACGAGCGTGTGCGGGCTGGCGGGCAGCGGCATGGCTCCGGGGTGGTCGGTCTCCACTAGCGCCCCTTCCACTCGGGGTCCCGGCGGCCGGTGAAGGCGGCGTGGAACTCGGCGTAGTCGGCGCTCTTCATCAGGAGCGCCTGGGTCATGGCCTCCAGCTCGATCGCCCCGGACAGGCCCATGTCGAGCTCCCGGGAGAGCAGTGCCTTGGTCTGCGCGTACCCGAAGGCGGGCCCCTCGGAGAGCCGGGTGGCCAGCCGGTCGACCGCTTCGTCGAGGGCGTCGTCCTCGACCAGCTGGCTGACCAGCCCGTAGCGGTCGGCCTCGGCCGAGTCGAGGGTGTCGCCGAGCATGAGGATCTTCGTCGCGTTCCCCAGGCCCACCATGCGCGGGAGCAGGTAGGCGGCGCCCATGTCCGCGCCGGACAGCCCCACCTTCGTGAACAGGAAGGCGAAGCGGGCGGAGCGGGCCACCACACGGAAGTCGGCGGCCAGGGCCAGCACTGAGCCCGCCCCGGCGGCGATCCCGTGCACCCCCGCGATCACCGGCACCGGGCACTCGCGCAGGGCACGGACCACCTCACCCGTCATCCGGGTGAAGGCCAGCAGGTCGTCGGGGTCCATCTCCAGGGTGCGGCCGATGATCTCGTCGACGTCTCCGCCCGAGCAGAACCCCCGGCCCGCGCCGCGCAGGACCAGGACCCGGGTGTCGCCCCGGTGCGGGAGTTCGGTGACCAGGTCGCGCAGGTCCGCGTAGGCCTCGAAGGTCAGCGCGTTGAGCCGGTCCGGCCGGTCGAGGGTCACCGTGGCCACCCCGTTCTCGCGGCCGAACCCGAAGTGGCGCCAGTCCTCGGTCAGGGGCGCGGACGCCCGGAAGGGGCTCATCGTTGGATACCTCCGCCGTCGATGGTCAGTGACTGGCCGTTGACCGCCCCGGCCAGGGGGCTCGCCAGGTAGGTGACGGCGGCCGCCACCTCCTCGGGTTCGATGAGCCGCCCCAGGGGCCCGGCCGTGGCCAGTGCCGCCTCGGCCTCCGCGAGCCCGCGACCGGTGTGTTCGGCGATGCGGGCCACGGAGCGCTCGGTCATGGGGGTGCGGACGAAGGAGGGGCAGACCGCGTTGCTGGTGACCCCGGTGCCCGCGACCTCGGCGGCCACCGACCGCGCCAGGCCGAGCATCGCGTGCTTGGAGGCGGCGTAGGCGGCGGTGTAGCGGGAGCCGGTGTGCGCCGCGGTGGAGGCGACGAAGACGATCCGGCCGCGATCGCGTTCGAGCATTCCGGGGAGGATCGCCCGGGTGAGGAGGAAGGCGGAGGTGGCGTTGGCGCGCAGGTGGTCCTCCCACAGGTCGAGCCCGGTGCGCCGCAGGGGTGCGCTCCGTGCCGTGCCCGCGTTGTTGACCAGGACGGTCACCGGCCCCAGTCCGTCCGCGAGGGACTCCACGGCCCGTTCGTCGGTGACGTCGCAGACCCGGGCGGTGACGCGCAGACCGTGCGCGCGGGCGCGGCGTTCCATGGCGGCGAGCCGCCCGGAGTCGCGCCCGAGGGCGACCACCTCGTCACCGGCGTTCGCCAACGCGAAGACGACGGCCCGCCCGATACCGCCGGAGCCACCGGAGACCACGACACGCCGTTCGGAGTCAGCCATGCCCGGAATGTATCACCGGACCGTGACCGTCGTCACTGTTCCGACATAAGACTGGTGTGTATGGGACAGAAGGAACGGAAGGTGTCTTGGGTGGGGAGGGCGACCCCAACGGGACGGCGCCGACGACACGGGGGTCGTCGGCGCCGCGAGGGGCGGACCGGTGCGGCCACGGGGGCCGGGCGGGCTAGAAGGCGGGACCGGCCTCGAGGGCGTCCTCGATGGTCTGGGCGCGCTGCTCCTCCACCGTCTCGACCAGCTCGGCCTCGTGCGCCTCGATCTCGGCGGTCACCTCGGCGGCCAGCGCGCGCAGCGCGACCTCCTGGGTGACGATGCCGCCGCGCACGCGGTTGTTGTCGCCGACCTGCGCGGTCGGGCTGTTGTCGGAGGCGGTCAGGGTGCCGCCCACGATGTTGTTGTCGATGTACACGCCACCGCTGACGCCGGTGACCGTCAGGTCGCCGTCGATGTAGTTGAGCGAGCTGGCGAAGCCCTCGGTGGCGCCGGCGCCCACGGCCACCGGGCCGTTGCCGCCGGTGTAGGTCGCGTCACCGATGACCTCGCTGTCGACCAGGACACCGCCGGAGCCCGCGTCGGTGACGGACAGGTCGCCGCGGACGACGCTGTCGAAGATGTCCACGTACTCGACGCCCTCGGCGCTCACGCCGCCCAGGCGGGAGCCGCTCACGTAGACCTCACCGACACTGGCGCTGACGGAGGAGGCGGAGGAGTCGACCACGAAGACGAAGCCGTCGTTGTCGGCGCCCTCGGCGGCCGCGGCGCTCAGACCGGAGACCGAGGTGCCGTCCTCGAGGTAGGTGCCGTAGGAGCCCGAGTTGACGACGTCGCCGCCGACCTCGGTGTCCGACGCGTCGAAGTAGCCGCCGTTGGAGACGGTCACGGTGCCGTCGATCTGGCCACCGATGATGTGCAGGTTGGCGTCGCCCTCGACGGTGACCTTGCCCTGGATGACGGTGCCGTCAAGGAAGCAGCTCGCACCGGCCGGAACCTTGAGATCAGTGGGCAGGGTGACCGCGCCACCGTGCCCCGAGCAGAGAGTGACCAGGTCCGCCTGGGCGGGGGCGGCCATGAGGGTGACGCCGCCGATGGCCAGGGCCGCGGTGGCGGTGGACGCAGCGATCTTGCTCCCGAGCTTCATGCGGGGGAATTCCTTTCGTCGTGACCGGTGGGGTCCGACGCTCCTGAGGAGGGTGCGGGAAGAGCGCCGTGTGGACACCACAGAGAAAGTACCGAGCCCACAGCGCTTTGGGAATACTTGCAGGAGAAGATTCGCCTCTGTCCAGGTTTCCACCAGAAGAACGATCTCTGTGACCTCGGTTACCTCTGGGGCGTGGGAAACCCCCTGGTGAGCGCGTGCTCCGTGTGCCGGGAACGGAAGTGGGCCGCCCGGTGTCCCGAGCGGCCCGAGGGGCGTGCGCCCCGAGGTCCGGTACCTACTTCAGATGGCCGTCGCCGGTGACCACGTACTTGGTGGAGGTCATCTCCGTGAGCCCCATCGGCCCTCTTGCGTGCAGTTTCTGGGTGGAGATACCGATCTCCGCGCCGAAGCCGAACTCGCCGCCGTCCGTGAAGCGCGTGGAGGCGTTGACCACCACGGCCGCCGAGTCCACCCGGCTCACGAAGTACCGCGAGGTGCTGAGCGAGTCGGTGACGATCGCCTCGGTGTGCTGGGTGGAGTAGCGCCTGATGTGCGCGAGGGCGGCGTCGACGTCCGGCACCACCCGGACGGCCAGGTCCAGGGACAGGTACTCGGTCGCCCAGTCCTCCTCGGTGGCCTCGACCACCGTGGCGCCGGTCGGGTGGGCGGCGGCCGCCGCGAGGACCCGCGCGTCCGCGTGCACGGTCACCCCGGCCTCGGCCAGGGAGGCGAGGACCCGGGGCAGGAACGCGTCGGCGACCGCCTCGTGCACCAGCAGCGTCTCGGCGGAGTTGCACACCGAGCATCGCTGGGCCTTGGCGTTGGTGGCGATGGCCACCGCCTTGTCCAGGTCGGCGTCGGCGTCCACGTACACGTGGCACAGGCCCTCGCCGGTCTCGATGACGGGGACCGTCGAGTCGCGGACCACCGCCTGGATGAGCGAGCCGCCGCCGCGCGGGATGAGCACGTCGACGAGGCCACGGGCCCGCATCAGAGCCGTGGAGGACTCCCGGGTGCGGCCCGGCACCATCTGGACGGCGTCGACCGGCACCCCGGTGCCCTCCAGGGCGTCGCGCAGCACGCCGATGATGGCGGTGTTGGAGTGGTAGGCGGAGGAGGAACCGCGCAGCAGTGCGGCGTTGCCGCTCTTGAGGCACAGGGCCGCAGCGTCGGCGGTGACGTTGGGGCGTCCCTCGTAGATGATGCCGATGACACCGAGCGGGACCCGGATCTGCCGGAGGTCCAGGCCGTTGGGCAGGACACCGCCGCGCACCGACTCCCCCACCGGGTCCGGCAGCTCGACGACCTCGCGGACCGCCTCGGCGATGGCCTCGACCCGCGCCGGGGTCAGGGTGAGCCGGTCGACCATGGCAGCGCTCGTACCGTCCCTGCGGGCCCGTTCGACGTCCTCGGCGTTGGCGGCGGTGATCTCGTCCGCCCGCTTGACCAGGGCGTCGGCGATGGCCAGCAGGGCGCCGTCCTTCACCGCGCGGCTCAGCGGGGCGAGCTCGGCCGCCGCTTCCCTGGCGCGTTCGGCGACCGCGTGGACCGCGCGCTCGATGTCACTCATGGCAGTCATCCTTGTCAGGGCTTCCTTGCTCGGGAGGCCGCCCGGGCCGGTGGACCCACCCCTTCGTAGGGCACCGGACCAGCGGAATCCCTCTCAGCGTATAGCGCCGCGCCGCCGCGCACGCGGAGTTGTCCACAGGGTGGGACGCCGCCTCCAGATACCGCTCAGGTCCAGCCGTAGCGTTCCCGCAGGACCGCCGCGACCCGCCAGAACAACTCCTCGTCCATCACGGCGGCCTCCCTGCGGATCGACGCCTCGTCGAACTCGAAGAGGCGGTCGACCCGTACGAAGGAGTCGCGGCCCTCCCGGTCCCAGGCGCCCGCGCCGATCGGCAGCCAGTCCTGGCGTTCGCGCTCGTCCGGCACCTGGGAGGAGAGCATGAGGCCGTGCAGGCGCTCGCCCCGGCGGCCGACCACGAGCAGGGGGCGGTCCTTGCCCTGGGCGGGGTCCTCTTCGTAGGGCACCCAGGTCCACACGACCTCGCCCGCGTCGGCGAGGCCATCGCGCTCCGGCGCGTAGACGAGTCGGGTGGCGTTGCGCCCGGTGGGCACCTCCCGCACTGCGCCCTCCTGAGGGTGGGCCTCCGTGCCCTGTTGGAGACCGCGTCGCGGAGCCGCCTCCGCGCGCCGGTCGGTGCCGTCGCGCCCGGGGGTCTCGCCCCGGCGCGGGTTTCCTTGTTGTGTCGTGTGTTGGCTCACGCACCGCATCCTAGGACCCGTTCGGCCGCTCCGCACCGTGCGTCGACGGACCGGGCACGGACGGTGGGCGGAAGGCGGCGGGCGCCAAGGGGCGCCTCGGGGCGCCGCGAGGCCGGGCCGTAGTGTCGACCGCATGCACCCCGCACCACTGCCCCCCGTCCACGGTTCCTCCCCTCCGGTCCCGCGGTGAGCGCCCCCTCGAACGGGACTCCCGGCGACGGCTCGGGCCGACGCGTCCTGGTCACCGGCGGCGCCTCCGGGCTGGGCGCCGCCCTGGTCCGCCGGTTCGCCGCGCGCGGTGACCGGGTGATCGCCACCGACCTCGCCGAACACGCGCCCGACGCGCTCCCTCCGGGCGTGGCCTACCTGCGCCTGGACGTCACCTCCGACCACGACTGGGCGAACGCCCTCACCCGTGTCGAGGACCTCTGGGGCGGCCTGGACGTCCTGGTCAACAACGCCGGGATCGCGGCGGGCGGGCGGATCGACGTCCTCACTCTCGACGACTGGCGATCGATCACCGACGTCAACCTGTTCGGCGTGGTCCGGGGCTGCCGGACCTTCGCCCCGCTCTTCAAGGGTCAGGGTTCGGGGCACGTCGTCAACGTGGCCTCCATGGCTGGGCTCGTGCACCCGCCGGTGATGAGTTCCTACAACGCGGTCAAGGCGGCCGTGGTCGCGCTCAGCGAAACCCTCCGGCACGAGCTCGCACCCTACGGCGTCACCACCTCGGTGGTCTGCCCGTCGTTCTTCCGTACGGGACTGGCCTCCTCCCTCAGCGGCAGCGACCCCGAGGTGGAGGCGTCGGCGACCCGGCTGATCGACGGGTCGAGACTGTCCGCCGAGGACGTCGCCGCGCGGGTACTGCGGGGTGTGGACCGGCGTCGGCCCGTCATCCTCACCGACCGGGCGGGACGGACCGCCCTCCGCGCCAAACGGTGGCTGCGGCCCCTGTACGACCTGGCCATGCGGCGGGTCGCCGAGGGCGTGCGCCGCCGCGTCGATCCCGCCTCCCTCACGGCGGACCACCCCACGGAGAACCGCGTATGAGCAAGGGGACCATCATCATCACCGGGGCCTCGGCCGGGCTGGGCGCCGAGATGGCGCGCCAGTTCGCCGCCCTCGGCTACGACCTCGGACTGTGCGCCCGGCGCACCGCACCGATGGAGGAGCTCCGGGACGGGATCACCTCCGCCCATCCCGGGCGCCGCGTGGTCCTGAGGGCCCTGGACGTCACCGACGACGACGCGGTGTTCCGGGTCTTCGGGGAGATCGCGGGCGAGTTCGGCACGGTGGACCGGGTGATCGTCAACGCCGGGCTGGGCAAGGGCGCTGCCCTGGGCACCGGGCGCCACGACGCCAACCGGCGGACCGCCATGACCAACTTCGTCGGGGCCCTGGCCCAGGCCGACGCCGCCATGGAGATCTTCCGCGCGCAGGGGCGCGGCCACCTCGTCCTGGTCTCCTCCATGTCGGCTCTGCGCGGGATGCGCCGGGCCATGACCGTCTACGCGGCCACCAAGGCCGGGGTGAGCGCGATCGCGGAGGGGCTGCGCGCCGAGCGGGTGCCGGGCCTGGACGTCTCGGTGGTCCACCCCGGCTACATCCGTTCGGAGATGAACGAACACGTCACACAGCGGACCCGGTTCATGGTCGACACCGAGCCGGGGGTCAGGTCCATGGTGGCCGCCATCGAGCGGCGCCGGGTGAGCGCCTACGTACCCGCGTGGCCGTGGGTGCCGATCGGCTTCCTCATGAAACGGCTGCCCCTGTCCGTGGTCACCAGGCTCACCTGAGTCCGACCGCTCCCGAGCGCCGGGGGTTCCGGGGCGACCGCCTCAGAGCTCCCGCACGGTCCGCATGATGCGCTCGCGGGCGTGCCCTCCCTCCGGGACGGGCACCAGAGGATGGATGTGGAAGGCGCCCTCCTCCTCGTGGAACTCCACCGACCCTCCGGCCGCGCGGACCCGGTCGCGCAGGAGCCGGGTGTCCGGCAGGAGCAGGTCGCGGGTGCCGATGTACAGGTCCACGGGCGGCAGCCCGGCCATCGGCCCGTACAGCGGGCTGAGCCGGGGGTCGGTGAGGTCGTCGCCGTCCGCCCACTCGGCCGCGGCCTCCAGCATCCCGGCGGGGGCCAGCCAGGGGTCGGACCCCTCGACCTCCGCGATGTCGGGGTTGGACATCGTCAGGTCGGTCCAGGGGGAGATCAGCACCAGACGTGCCGGAACGGGCAGACCGGCCCCGGTCAGCGTCTGGGTGAGGGCCAGCGCGAGCCCTCCCCCAGCGGAGTCGCCCGCGACCAGGGTGCGCCCGGGTGACACGTCCGCCAGGAGCCCGCGGTAGACAGCGGTCACGAACGGGAAGGCCTCGCGGTAGGTGTACTCGGGGGCCAGGCCGTAGACGGGTACCTCCACGCGGCAGCCCGCGTCGGCCATCCGGGAGACCAGTACCCAGTGCCACGCGGAGACCTCGCTCACGTAGGTGCCTCCGTGCAGGTAGAGCACGGCCCTCTCCGGCGCCGTACCGACGCGGGGACGCACCGTGTACACGGGGAAGCCGCCGGTCTCCCGACGGTTCACCCAGTGCCGAGCGGTGAGCCAGTGCGGAGGGTCGGCGTCCTCCTTGGGCCCGTGGAGCCACGCGCGGGTGTCCGCCGCCGACTCCAGGGTCGGCTTGCGCAGGACCCTCAGGGCCAGCGCCGCCAGGTGCGTCACCAGACTCGCCACGCGTGCCACCCTCCTCGGTACGTCCCGTCAGCGGCCCCGGTCGGGTCCGTCAGAGCACCACGAGGTCGTCGCGGTGCACGAGCTCGCGCTCGTAGGAGGGGCCCATCTCCCGCGCCAGCCACCGGGTGGATCGGCCCATGAGGTCGGGAACCTCGGCGGCGTCGTAGTTGACCAGCCCCCGGGCCACCACCGCCCCCTGCTCGTCGCGCAGGTCCACCGGGTCGCCCGCGCTGAAGTCCCCCTGGACCCTGACCACCCCCGCGGGCAGCAGCGACGCCTTCTCCCGCACCACCGCCCTCACCGCGCCCGGGTCCAGGATCAGGCTCCCCCGGCCCGCAGTGGCGTGGGCCAGCCACAGCTGGCGGGCGGAGGGGCGTCGGCCGTCGGCGGGGGCGAAGAACGTCCCCACCCGCTCGCCGGACAGCGCAGCCCGGGCGTTGGCGGCCGAGGTCAGCAGGGTGGGCACCCCGGCCTCGGTGGCGATCCGCGCGGAGTCCACCTTGGTGACCATCCCGCCGGTGCCCACACCCCGCCTGCCCGCGCTCCCGATGTCGATCCCGTCCAGGTCGGCCCGGCCGCGCACGAGGTGCACCACCGAGGTCCCCTCGTCCGCCGGGTTGCCGTCGTAGAGCGCGTCGACGTCCGACAGCAGGACCAGGGCGTCGGCCCGCATCAGGTGCGCCACCAGGGCGGCGAGGCGGTCGTTGTCGCCGAACCGGATCTCGTGGGTGGCCACCGTGTCGTTCTCGTTGACGATCGGCAGGGCGCCGATGTCCAGGAGTCGGCGCAGGGTGCGCTGGGCGTTGCGGTGCTGCACCCGCCGCATCATGTCCTCCACCGTGAGCAGGACCTGGGCGGCGGTCAGCCCGTGCCCGGCCAGCTCCGCGGCGTAGGAGGCCACGAGCAGGCCCTGGCCCACGCTCGCGGCCGCCTGCTGCGAGGCCAGGTCGTGCGGGCGGCGGGCCATACCGAGCGGCGTCATCCCGGCGGCGACCGCGCCGGAGGAGACCAGGATGACCTCCTGCCCGAGGGCCCGCCGGTCGGCCAGGACCTCGACCAGGTCCCGGATACGACCGGAGTCGATCAGACCGTCCGGGGTGGTCAGTGAGGAGGACCCCACCTTGACCACGACCCGGCGGGCTCCGGCGACCGCCGACCGTCCGGCCGCCTCCAGGGCGTCGACGTCGCTCCGCCCGGCCCGCCGGCCGGTGTTGTACTGGGTGTCTGCGCTGTGCACCACGAGGGGCTTTCCATCCGTGGCACGGCGCCCTGCCGAGCGCCGTGCTCGTACCTTGTCTGGGTTCGGCTGGTGTGGAGCGGTCGGTCCCCGCGCGGTTCAGCCCAGCCGGGCGTCGGACCCGCGCGGGCCGGACGGGACGGCCTCGGCGTCCAGCGAGTTGTCCCAGTCGAAGACCACGGCGTCCTCGTCGGTGCCGATCTGCACCTCGGCTCCCTGGACGGCCCCGGCCTTGGCCAGCGCGTCCTCGATACCGAGGCGGTTGAGGCGCTCGGCCAGGTAGCCGACGGCCTCGTCGTTGGAGAAGTCGGTCTGGCGCACCCACCGGGCGGGCTTGTCGCCGCGCACCTGGAAGGAGTTGTTCCCGAGCGGCACGACCTCGAACGGGACGTCACCGATCATCTTGGGGCGCAGGACGATGCGGGTGGGCTCCTCGACCGGGGCGCTCCGGCGGGCCTGCGCCACCTGCTCGCCCAGCGCGAAGGAGAGTTCCCGGAGCCCCTCGCGGGAGGCGGCCGAGACCTCCATCACCCGGTAGCCGCGCTCCTCCAGCATGGGGGTGACCATGTCGGCGAGGTCGCGGGCCTCGGGCACGTCGACCTTGTTCAGGGCGACGATGCGCGGACGGTCGGACAGGTCCACCCCGGCCTGCTCGCCGTACGCGGACAGCTCCGCCTCCAGGGCGTCCAGATCGCTCACCGGGTCGCGGCCCGGCTCGTAGGTGGCGCAGTCCAGCACGTGCAGCAGGGTGGAGCAGCGCTCGATGTGGCGCAGGAACTCCAGGCCCAGGCCCTTGCCCGCGCTCGCGCCGGGAATCAGTCCGGGCACGTCGGCGATGACGTACTGGGTGGAGCCCGCCTCGACCACGCCCAGGTTGGGGACGAGGGTGGTGAACGGGTAGTCGGCGATCTTGGGCCGGGCCGCCGACATCGCCGCGATCAGCGACGACTTCCCGGCGCTGGGGAAGCCCACCAGGCCGACGTCGGCGATGGTCTTCATCTCCAGGCGGACGTCGAAGGCCTCGCCCTCCTCGCCCTTGAGGGCGAAGCCGGGGGCCTTGCGCTTCTTGGAGGCCAGCGCGGCGTTGCCCAGGCCGCCGCTGCCGCCCTGGGCCAGGACCAGGCGGGTGCCGTGGCCGACCAGGTCGGCGAGGACCTCGCCGTTCATCCGGGTGACCACCGTGCCGTCGGGGACGGTCAGGACCAGGTCCTGGCCCTTGGCCCCGGCCCGGTGGCCGCCCTGGCCGGGGGTGCCGTTCTGGGCGTCGCGGTGCGGGCGGCGCTGGTAGTCCAGCAGGGTCGCGCTCTGGGTGTCGACCTCCAGGACGACGTCGCCGCCCTGACCGCCGTTGCCGCCGTCCGGTCCGCCCAGCGGCTTGAACTTCTCACGGTGCACGGAGGCACAGCCATGCCCGCCGTTCCCGGCCTTGACGTGCAAGACCGCCTCGTCGACGAAGTCAGGCATAACTCTCCCCGTTACTCATGCGGTCCCCACCACCCGGAGGGAACCGGTACTCCACGCGTGTCACCAGTGACAACGCGAAGGGCGGGCCAGTGTTCCCTGGCCCGCCCCGAAGAATCGCCGTTCCGGCGCGGCCTAGACCGCGGCAGGGACGATGTTCACGGCCTTGCGGCCGCGGAAGTTACCGAACTTGACCTCACCGTCGACCAGGGCGAACAGCGTGTCGTCGCCGCCGCGGCCCACGTTGGCACCGGGGTGGAACCTGGTGCCGCGCTGACGGATGAGGATCTCGCCGGCAGAGACGGTCTGACCGCCGAAGCGCTTCACGCCGAGGCGCTTGGCGTTCGAATCACGACCGTTCTTGCTGGAAGAAGCGCCCTTCTTGCTTGCCATGTCTCCAGGCCTCCTACTTCGCCGCGATGCCGGTGACGCGCACCTGGGTGTGCTTCTGGCGGTGTCCCTGGCGCTTCTTGTAACCGGTCTTGTTCTTGTACTTCAGGATGTTGATCTTGGGGCCCTTGGTCTCGCCGAGGACCTCGGCGGTGACCGTGTAGCCGCTCAGCTTGTCGGCCTCGCTGATGACGTTGTCACCGTCGACCACAAGGATGGGCTGCCACGTCAGGGTGGCGCCGGTCTCGTCGGAGACCCTGTCGATGTTCAGGACGTCATCGACAGACACCTTCTCCTGTCGGCCGCCCGCTCGCACGATCGCGTACACCGGGTAACTCTCTTCCTGCTCGCTCAACGAATAATGCGCTCACTCATGACCGTGATGCCACGATCCACGAATCGCCTGTAGCGGGGCGCGGGGATCTGAGGGAAACAAACCCCTTGGTGGAGAGCACTGCGGTCTCGGGGCGCGCGAACATTTGGGGCGCGCCGACGCACCGTCCATCAGATTACCACCGACCCGACACAGGCCCGCACACGTGCCCTGGCCCGGAACCGGTCGTGACCGGTTCCGGGCCAGGCTGTCTTCCCGCCTGGACCGCTGGTCAGCCCACGTCGACCGCGGTGCTCTCACTGGTCTGCGAGGTCGCCGCCGCCTTGGTCCGCCGCGTACGGCGGCGCTTGGGCCGTTCGGTGGCGCCGTCGGCGTCACCGTCCGCGGAGGCGGGTGTCTCGGTGGCGTCGGTGTCCGAGCCCTGCTCGGCACCGTTCGCCTTCGTCCGCTCACCCTCACCGCTGTCGGTCGGGGCCGCCTTGCGGGTGGTGGTGCGCCGACGGGTCTTCTTGGCCGGGGCCTCCTCGGCGGCGGGGGCCTCAGCGGCCTCCTGGGCGGGCTCCGCCTCCTGGGCGGCACCCTCCGGGGCCTGGGCGGGCTCCGCGGCCTTCTTCGCGCGGGAGGAGCGCTTACGCGTCTTCTTCGCTGGTGCGGCCTGCTCGGCCTCGGGGACCCGCTCGGACTCCGGCGCGGCCTCCTCGACCGCGACGGGCTCGGGCTGGTCGGCCTCGGCGGACGCCGGCTCCGCGGCCCTGCGGCCACGGCTCCTCTTGGCGGGCTTCTCGGACTTCTCCGGCTTCTCGGCCCCGCCGGACCCCTCCGTCTGCTCGACGGGCTGGTCGGCGGTGTCCTCGGCGCTCACGGGCCGGTCGTCGCCGTCCTGGCGGTCGGCCTTGGCGGAGGCGTCCTTGTCGCCGGAGGCGTCGGCCTCGCCCTTGCCCTTCTTCTTCTTGCGCCCGCCGGTGCCGCCACCGCCGCCGCCCTTGTTCTCCACCGGGTCGCTGGAGAGCAGGAGGCCACGGCCGTTGCAGTGGTCGCAGGTGTGCGAGAAGGCCTCGAGCAGCCCCTGGCCGACCCGCTTGCGGGTCATCTGCACCAGACCCAGCGAGGTGACCTCGGCCACCTGGTGCTTGGTCCGGTCCCGGGAGAGGCACTCCAGCATGCGGCGCAGCACCAGGTCGCGGTTGGACTCCAGCACCATGTCGATGAAGTCGATGACGATGATGCCGCCGATGTCGCGCAGGCGCAGCTGGCGGACGATCTCCTCGGCCGCCTCCAGGTTGTTCTTGGTGACCGTCTCTTCGAGGTTGCCGCCCTGACCGGTGAACTTGCCGGTGTTGACGTCGACCACGGTCATGGCCTCGGTGCGGTCGATGATCAGCGAGCCGCCGCTGGGCAGCCAGACCTTGCGCTCCAGCGCCTTGTTGATCTGCTCGTCGATCCGGTAGGCGGAGAAGACGTCGCGGTCCTCTCCCCAGTGCGAGAGCCGCTCGGAGAGGTTGGGCGCCACGTAGTCCACGTACTCGTGGACGGTGGTCCAGGCCTCCTCCCCGGAGACGACCAGGCTGGAGAAGTCCTCGTTGAAGACGTCGCGCACCACGCGCACCGTCAGGTCCGGCTCGCTGTTGAGCAGGGACGGGGCGTTGGCCGACTTGGACTTGCGCTTGATCGAGTCCCACTGCTTGGCCAGACGCGTGATGTCGCGCTCCAGCTCCTCCTCGCTGGCACCCTCGGCGGCGGTGCGCACGATCACGCCGGCGCCGGAGGGCATCACCTTCTTGAGGATGGTCTTCAGGCGCGCGCGCTCCTTGTCCGGGAGCTTGCGGCTGATGCCGGTCATCGACCCGCCGGGCACGTACACCAGGTAGCGGCCGGGCAGGCTGATCTGGCTGGTCAGGCGGGCGCCCTTGTGGCCGACCGGGTCCTTGGTGACCTGCACCAGGACCGACTGGCCGGACTTGAGCACCGACTCGATGCGCTTGGGCTGGCCGTCCAGGCCGAAGGAGTCCCAGTTGACCTCGCCCGCGTACAGCACGGCGTTGCGGCCCTTGCCGATGTCGACGAAGGCGGCCTCCATCGACGGCAGGACGTTCTGGACCCGGCCCAGGTACACGTTGCCCACGTAGGAGCGGTGCGTGGCCCGGTCCACGTAGTGCTCGACCAGGATGTCGTCCTCGAGGACGGCGATCTGGGTGCGGTCGCCGGTCCGGCGCACGACCAGGTCGCGCTTGACCGCCTCGCGGCGGGCCAGGAACTCCGACTCGGTGACGATCGGCGCGCGGCGCCGGCCCTGCTCGCGCCCCTCGCGGCGGCGCTGCTTCTTGGCCTCCAGACGGGTGGAGCCCCGAACCGCCTGGACCTCGTTCTCGATCGGCCGTTCCTGACGCGGCTCGCGCACCTTGACCACGGTGTTGGGCGGGTCGTCGTGGGTGCCCTCGCCGCCGGAGCCCGAACGGCGGCGACGGCGACGGCGGCGACGGCTGCCACCGCGCTCACCCTCGGCCGCGTCGTCCCCGGACTCGTCCTCCGCGCCGTCCTCGTCGGCGGCGGAGCGGTCGTCAGCGCCCCGGTCGGCGGTGTCCTCGGGTCCGGCGGAGTCGCCGCGGGCGTCGTCGGTGTCGGCGTCCTCGCCGCCCCGCGAGCGTCCGCGTCCGCGTCCGCCCCGGCGACGACGCCGGCGGCTGGGACGCTCGTCGGTACCGGTCTCCTCGGCGGGGGCCTCGGCGGTCGCGTCCTCGGTGTCGTCCTCGTCCTCGTCGACCTCGACGACCGGTTCTGCCTTGGGGCGGGTCCGGGCGGGAGCGCTGGCGACGGGGGGCTGGAAGAGCATCCCGCCGGGCGGCTGGAAGACGGTGCCGCCGGTGTCGGCGACGTTCTCCTCGGCCTCCTCCGCGGGCTGGTCGACGGTCTCCGGGGCGGGGGCCCCGGACCGGGCGGAGCGGGTGCGGCTCCGGCCGCGCGCACGGCCGCGACCGTTCTCCCCGGCCTCCCCGGTGCCGGTGTCGCTCCCGGCCTCGACCGGAGCGTCGGCGGCCCCGCTGCTCTCCGGCGCCGCCTCCGCGGTCGCGCGGCCACGGCCCCGGCGCTGCGGTGCGGCCACGGGGGCGTCGTTGGGCCTGCCCGCGGCGCGCACGGTACGCCTGCGCGTGGCGGAGGCGGTCACCGAGGTGTTCACGGTGCCGACCTCACCGGTGCCCGCCAGCTTGGTGACCGGCGTGGTGGGAGCGGAGAAGACGTCGTCGGGTTCGGGGGGTGGTCCCGCAGCGCGGCGAGCGCCCTTGGCCGGAGCGGGAGTGGTCACCCGCACCGCGCCGTCCCCCTCCGGGGGCGCCGCCGCCGTGTTCTTGGTTGTTTCAGTTGTACCCGCGGCGCCTTCGGCACCGTTGTTGGGCTCGTTGTCGAGCATCCGGGCGGTCTCCCGTCAAAGCGCTCGGGCGCACCTCGACCTCATCGGTCGGCGGGGCGGCTCGCGAGAGCTGTCGTCGCTGTGTCAGCGCCGACGGCACCAGGTGTGCCGTCGGGGCAAAGTCCTGTGGTTCGCCCATGTTTCCCCGCTTCGGGGCCCTTCATGTCGAAGGACCCGCCATGGGCGGTGACGTCCGTGGTGAGCGGGTGCGTCGATCGTTCGTCTGGTCGTGCGCGGCCCCGGTGCTCCCTGTCGCGGCAGCTTCGGGTCGGTCCGCGTCGAACGGATCAGCGATCACACCTGTCGCCTCGTCCAGTGGCCCCTGCGCCAGCCTGGTCATCGTCGGTGATGACGGCGGCGCGAGGTCGGCCAGATGGCGGAGGCCGGTCAGCACGTCGTCTGGTCGTACAGCAGGTGTCGTGTGCCGTATGACCATTCGAAGTATGGCATATGTCGCGTGTCGGTCCCCAGGGACGCGCCCGTGGGATGCGCGACATACGTCGATGTCGAGGACGGCCGGGCGGGTGTCGAAGCGGCGCCGGCCCTTCTTCGTCATCCGTTCCACCTCGACGCTCTCGGCGGCCAGGTAGGTGGCCACCGCCTTGGCGGCGTCGTCGGGGTCGACGTCCGCCATCTCCACGCGCCACTCGGAGGCCTCCAGCCGTTCGGCCAGGCCCGGAGTCCGGGCCTCGACGACCTCGACCACGTCGATCCCCTCGGGCATCGCCGCGTCGATCGCGGTCCTGACCTGGTCGGGACGGCGGGCCTCGGCCAGGGTGAGCTCAAGGTACTCCGCCTCGCTGGCGACCCCGGTCGGGGCCGCGCCGGTGTAGGAGACCTTGGGGTGCGGTGAGAAGCCAGCGGAGAAGGCCACGGGTACCGAGGCCCTGCGCAGGGCTCTCTCCAGTGCCCGGGCGATGTCCCGGTGGCTGGCGAAGCGCATGCGGCCGCGCTTGGCGTAGCGCACGCGCAACCTCTGACCGGGGTTGGCGGTGGAGGGTGAGGTGGTGCCCTCGTGTGCGGGGGGCAGCTCAACTCCTTTCCTCAGTGCCCCCTTGGAACCGGGCCGCCCGCGGCGGCCCTCAGGGGCTGTTCCTCGTCCTGTTCAGCGTACGGTGCGCCGAAGTGCGCACGCGCCAACGGGACACGCATACCGGTACCTCCCCCGACCGCCCCCGATCGAAAAGTCCCGACCGGGTCCGAGCGAACTTCCGAACCGGCGTTCACCACGAGAACACAGGGGTCCGGAAAAAAAATCCAAAGAAATCCCGCAACCGTGGCAACCCCCGGGACCCCCCGCGAGTCTTACTTCACGTACGGCCCGGCGCGAGCGGGGCGCCGGGCCGTACACCTTCCTTCCCGGACACTCCCCCGGTGCCATCGGCACGACGGGGTCGAGCCACACGGCGGAGAGCGCCCGGAGCGCGAATCCTACTCCCTTTCCCCCCGGTGCACACCGATCGCCCCGGTTGTCCCGGTTCTGCCTCCGTGCGCACGGGCCCCGCACCCCACGCGAGGGGCCGGTCCCACCCCCGGCGGGACCGGCCCCGTTCCTTCGTCTCAGAGCACGCTCAGCGGCAGCATGGGGCGCCCCCCGGCCTGGTCGTTGATCTGGATCTCCGTGCCCATCGTGGGGCACACACCGCAGTCGTAGCAGGGGTTCCAGCGGCAGTCGTCGATCTCCAGGGACTCCTCGCCGTGCAGGGAGTCCTGCCAGTCCTGCCAGAGCCACGAACGGTCCAGCCCGGCGTCCAGGTGGTCCCAGGGCAGGACCTCGTCCTCGTCGCGCTCGCGGGTGGTGAACCAGTCCACGTCCACGCCGGTTCCGGCCAGACCGGTCCGCGCCGCCCCCATCCAGCGGTCGTAGGAGAAGTGTTCGCTCCAGCCGTCGAACCGGCCGCCCGCCCGCCACACCTCCTCCACGACCCGGCCGACCCTGCGGTCGCCCCGGGAGAGCAGGCCCTCCATGATCGACGGGCGCCCCTCGTGGTAGCGCAACCCGATGGACTTCCCGTACCGGCGGTCGCCGCGGAGCCGGTCGCGGAGCTTGCGCAGCCGGGCGTCCACCTCCTGGTGGGAGGTCTGGGCGGCCCACTGGAACGGCGTCTGCGGCTTGGGCACGAACCCACCGATCGAGACCGTGCACCGGATGTCCTTGCGGCCGGTGACCTCGCGCCCGACCCGGATCACCTCGGCGGCCAGGTCGGCGATGGCCAGGACGTCCTCGTCCTCCTCGGTGGGCAGCCCGCACATGAAGTACAGCTTCACCTGGCGCCACCCGGCCGCGTAGGCGGCGGTGACGGTGCGGACGAGGTCCTCCTCGGTGACCATCTTGTTGATGACCCGCCGCATGCGCTCGCTGCCGCCCTCGGGGGCGAACGTCAGCCCGGAGCGGCGCCCGTTGCGGGTGAGCTCGTTGGCCAGGTCGATGTTGAAGGCGTCCACGCGGGTGGAGGGCAGGGACAGGCCGGTGTTGGTGCCCTCGTAGTGGTCGGCCAGGTTCTTGGCGATATCGCCGATCTCACTGTGGTCCGCGCTGGAGAGCGAGAGCAGGCCGACCTCCTGGAAGCCGGAGGCCCGCACGCCCTCCTCCACCATCCTCTGGACGGTCTCCTGGTTGCGTTCGCGCACCGGACGGGTGATCATCCCGGCCTGGCAGAACCGGCAGCCGCGCGTGCACCCCCGGAAGATCTCCACGCTGTACCGCTCGTGCACGGACTCCGCCGTGGGGACGATGGGCCGCTTCGGGTACGGCCACTGGTCGAGGTCCATGACGGTGTGCTTCTGTACGGTGTCCGGCACCCCGGGGCGGTTGGGCGCGTACCCGGCGATCCGTCCGTCGTCGTGGTAGGACACGTCGTAGAAGCGCGGCACGTACACGCCGCCGGTGGCGGCCAGGCGCAGCAGGAGCCCGTCGCGGCCCCCGGGCGAGCCCTCGTCCTTGAACTCGCGGATGATCTCCGTGATGGCGAGCGTGATCTCCTCGCCGTCACCCAGCACCACGGCGTCCAGGAAGTCGGCGATGGGCTCGGGGTTGAACGCCGAGTGGCCCCCGGCCAGCACCACCGGGTCCTCGTCCGTGCGGTCCGCGGACCGGCGCGCGATCCCCGCCAGGTCCAGCGCGGTGAGCATGTTGGTGTAGCCCATCTCGCTGGAGAAACTCATCCCGAGCACGTCGAAGGCGCGGATCGGCCGGTGGGAGTCCACCGTGAAGTGCGGGACCCCGTGCTCGCGCATCAGCCGTTCCATGTCCGGCCAGACCGCGTACGCGCGCTCGGCCAGGACGTCCTCGCGCTCGTTGAGGACCTCGTACAGGATCTGCACGCCCTGGTTGGGCACGCCCACCTCGTAGGCGTCCGGGTACATCAGCGCCCAGCGCACCCGCGCGGACTCCCAGGGCTTGACCACCGAGTTGAGCTCACCGCCCACGTACTGGATCGGCTTGCTCACCTGGGGAAGCAGGGCTTCGAGGCGCGGGAAGAGGCTGTCGACGGACATGGTGTGGGCCTTCGATCGGCGGACATCGTGTCTGGCTTGATCTCCCCAGGTTAGCCCCCTCGCCCGGCCCGGCGACGGTGTCCGCGTGCCCCGGGTGGGGGCACCGTCCGGGGCACGCGCCGGACCGCCGGGCGACGGGCGGTGCCCGGCGGTCAGAACTCGAAGCCGCGGTCGCGCGAGTTGACGCTCAGCACCAGACCGAGGGCGAACATGTTCGCGACGATCGCCGTACCGCCGTAGGAGACGAAGGGCAGCGGCAGACCGGTGACCGGCAGGATGCCCAGCCCCATACCGATGTTGATGAAGGACTGCAACCCGAACCACGTCGCCACGCCCACGCACAGCAGTCGCGGGTAGGGCTGGTCGCACCCCCGGGCGATCCGCAGGACCCGCCAGATGACCACGGCGAACAGCGCGATGATGACCGCGGCGCCGACGAACCCCAGCTCCTCCCCCGCCACCGTGAAGATGAAGTCGGTGTGCTGCTCGGGGACGAACCGGCCGTGGGTCTGCTCCCCCTGGAACAACCCGGTGCCCTCGAAACCGCCCGACCCCACCGCGATCAACGCCTGCGCCGAGTTGTAGCCCGCGCCCTGCGGGTCGGCCGCCGGGTCCATGAGGGTGGCGATCCGGTCCACCTGGTAGGGCTCCAACAGGTCGAACCACCACACGGCCAGCGCCCCGAGCGCCCCGGTGGAGAGCATCCCGGCCACCCACACCACCGGAGCTCCCGACAGCGACAGCATGCCGAGGAAGATCGCGCACAGGACCAGGCTGGTGCCCAGGTCGGGCTGGAGCATCACGAGCCCGAGCGGGACCGCCACCACCAGCAGGCAGTAGAGCACATCCCGGGTCATCGGCCGGGTCTCGCCGTCCCGGGGCTCACCGAGCAGTGTGGCCAGCACCAGGATCAGACCGACCTTGGCCAGCTCGCTGGGCTGGAACTGGAAGCCGCCGATCACGATCCACCCGCGCGAACCGTTGATCACCGCGCCCAGCGGGGTGAGCACCAGGACCAGCGAGACCACCGTGACCGCGTAGACGATCGGCGCGTACGCGCGCGTCGTCCGGTAGTCCACGGCGGCTACCAGCAGGCACACCGCCGCCGCCACGCCCAGGTGCACCAGGTGGCGCACGAGCTGGTCGACGGAGTCCAGGGGGTTGCCGCCGTCCCCCGGAAGGGTCGCCGACCACACCAGCAGCGAGCCGATCCCGGCCAGTGCCAGTACGGAGCCGAACAGGACCCAGTCGAGGCGGCGGGCCCCGCCCGCCGCCGAGCTCAGCGTCCGCCCCAGGTCGTGTCGGCGCCGGGGCGGACGGCCCATGTTCGTGATCATCAGGGCTCCAGCGTCTCGATGGAACCGTCCGGACGGACGACGGGAAGGTCGGTGTGCGGCTTGCCGCCGGGCAGGAGCGGTTCGCCCCGCTTCACGTCCTCGGTGTCCCCGGAGGACGAGAACCCGTAGAGGCCCTCGTAGATCTCACGGGCGATCGGCGCGGCGGTCTCACCACCGGTACCGCCCTGGGACACCAGGACGACGACGGCGTACTGCGGGTCGTCGACCGGCGCGTAGGAGGCGAACCAGGACGACACCTGGCGGCCCTGCGCGTCCGCGCTACCCGTCTTGCCCGCGACGGCGACCTGGTCCTGCGGGAAGCTGGAGAAGGCGCCGCCGCCCGTACCGGACGTGGTCACCTCGGCCAGGGCCTCCTGGAGGTACTTGATGGTCTCGTCACTGACCGGCACCTCGTTCTTGACCACCGGCTCGATCTCCTCTACCCGGGAACCGTCCGCGGCGACCATGGCCTTGGCCACGCGCGGTTCGTACAGGGTGCCGCCGTTGGCGATGGACGCGTAGGCGCTGGCCAGCTGGAGCGGGCTGACGAGGACGTCGCCCTGGCCGATCGCGAAGTTGATCGCCTCGCTGGCCCGCCACTCGAAGCCCTCCACACAGTGCTCGTAGGCGAGCTGCTTGAGGTAGGCGGCCTGGGACGGGTCGCTCTCGGCGATGTCCGGGTACCCGGACTCGGCCCGGGCGCAGTTGGCCTCCCGGGTCTCCTCCCAGAAGGTGCGCTTCCACTCCCGGTCCGGGATGCGGCCGCCCGTCTCGTACGGCAGGTCGACACCGGTGGGCGTGCCGAACCCGTACCCGCGCGCCATGTTCGCCATGGCCTCCTCGGGTTCGCCGTCCGGGTGGAGCCCGCCGTCCTTGGACCACATCTGGTAGCCGAAGTTGTAGAACACGGTGTTGCAGGAGGCGATGATCGCCTGCTTCAGGGTGATGCTGCCCTGGCCCGCGCCCGCGTAGTTCTCGTAGCTCTGCCCGGCCAGGGTCACCGAACCCGGGCAGGCGTAGGTGCTGCGCAGCTGGTACCCGTTCTCGACGGCGGCGGAGAGCGACGACACCTTGAAGGTGGACCCGGGCGGGTAGGTGCCCTGGACGGCGCGGGAGAGCAGCGGCTCACCGGCCTCCTCGCTGAGCATGGCGTCGAAGGTCTCCTGGTCGATACCGCCGTCCCAGATGGTGGGGTCGTAGGTGGGCATGCTGGCCATGGCCACGACCCCGCCGTTGGTGACGTCCAGGACCACGGCGGCGCCCGAGTCGGCCTTGTACTTGGGCCGCGCGCCCTCCATACCCCTGGCCAGGGCCTCCTCAGCGACCTTCTGGACGTTCATGTCCATGTGCGTGACCAGGTGCATGCCCGCCTCGGGCAGGCTGTCGGAGATCACGTCCATGATCTCGCCGTGGTTGTTCACCCCCAGGGTGCGCAGTCCGGCGTTGCCGCGCAGCTCCTTGTCGTAGACGGCCTCCAGGCCGTCCCGGCCCACCATGTCGATCCCGGTGAACTGGGTGCGCAGCTCCTCCCGGGCCTCCAGCTCCTCCTGTGTGACGGGCTGGAGGTAGCCGAGCATCTGGCCCGCGTGGGCACCGTAGGGGTACTCACGCACGGCCTGGGCCTGGGCGGTGATCCCGGGGAAGTCGTCCGCGCGTTCCATGATCTGGAGCGCCAGCGCTCCCTCGACGTCCTCGGCGAGGGTGACGGGCTGGTAGGGCGATCCGGGCCAGCAGGGGCGCTGCACCTCGGGCCCGCACAGGCGCATCCGCTGCTGGAGCTCCTCCAAGGGAATGTCGAGGATGCCGGAGAGGTCGCTGAGGACCCTCTCCCCGCCGTCCTTCATCCGCTGGAGCTCGTGGTAGTCGGCCGAGACCAGGAGCTGGGTCTTGTTGCTGACCACGACACGGCCGCTGGAGTCGAGGATCTGGCCCCGGGTGGCCGGGACGACCAGTTCCTGGTGGTGGTTGGACACGGCGAGCTCGCGGTAGTGGTCGGCCATGGGCACCTGGAGGTACCAGAGCCGGGCGACCAGGACCGCGAAGAGGGCCAGGACCAGGAACTGGGCCAGGAAGAGACCGAACCAGCCGAGCTTGCGACCGGGAAGCGCGGGATCGGTGGGTGGCTTGCGCACCGGTCACCACCCGCCCAGCGACGTGGGTCCCTGGATGGTGGCGAAGTCGCTCTCGGAGAGCGCGAAGCGCACCCACAGCACGGGCAGTGTGACGACCACGGCGAACAGGCCGGTCAGCAGGGCGCCGAACCCGACCTGGGCGACGACCGCGCCGAGCGTGACGTTGCCGTCTCCCGCCAGGTAGCCGAGGGCCGCGTAGGCCAGGCCCGTACCCACCGCCGCGACGGCGGCGACGACCAGGGCGGTCAGGGGCGCGACCACGCTGCCCGCCGCCCCGCCCAGCCCCGTGTTGGCGCGCAGCAGCGAGACGAGGTAGGCGGCCACGCACAGAACGAGGGCGTAGCGACCCAACGGGTGTTCGGCCGGCGGCAGCAGGTCCATGGCCAGCCCGGCCGCGAACCCGCACCCGGCGGCCGCAGCGGGGCGGGTGGTCAGAGCGACGCCGACCACGGCCGCGAGGACGAGGTCAGGCCCCCACTCGAAGGGCAGGCGGTTGACGATGGTGGCCTGGGCGAGCACCGCGACGGCCACGAGGAGCAGGGTCGCTGCGCCCTTCACTTGTCCTCCTTGGGGTCGGGCTTGGCCGGGAGCACGGAGTCGCGCGGGTCCTCGGCCGGACCGGAGACCACCACGCCCACCACGTCCAGGGACGCGAAGTCCACGGCCGGAACGATCCGGGCGATACGGCTCAGCGCGCCGGGCGCCACGTGCACCTCCTCGACGGTGCCGATCGGCACTCCCGGGACGAACGGCGCACCGTCGTGCGAACCGAGGGTGACCACGCGGTCGCCCTCGTCGATGGGCGCCTCCATGTCGAACAGCTCCAGGGTGAGGTCCGCCTCGGGTCCGCCCGGGACGCTGCCGCCGCTGATCGCGCCGATCTTGCGGGTCTGCTCCAGCCGCGCGCCGACCGTCGAGTTGACGTCGGTGACGAGCTTGACGGTGGCGAGCCGGGGACCGGCCTCGATCACCCGCCCGACCAGCCCTCCCCCGCTGACGACGGTCATGTCGGCGCGGATGCCGGAGTCGGTGCCCGCGTCGATGGTGATGGTGTGGGCGTAGCCCTGGGCGGTGGTGCGGGTGACGGCCTGGGCCGGGACGACCTCGTAGCCGCCCAGCCCGGACAGGTGCAGGAGCTCGTCGAGCTGCTCGGCGCGGTCGTCGTCGACGCGCGCGGCCTGGAGTTCGGCCTCCAGCTCGGCGTTGGCGGCCTCCAGCTCGGAGATCCGGGCGGCCGCCTCGGGCCCCTGGCTCACGCCCTCGTAGAACGTCGTGGCGGGTCCGGCCACCAGGCCGACACCGGCGGCGACCGGGGAGAAGACGAGTTCGCCGCCGCCCCGGGCCATCGACAGGACCTGGTTGTTCCCGGCTCGTGAGTCCAGGACCATCAGCACCACGGCGGCCGCGACCAGCAGGGCGAGGCACAGCCGGGACCGCGAGGAGTCGCGGAGCATGTCAGCGCCGCCGTTCCGGAACGAGGACCTGGTGGAGGCGTTCGTAGTTCTCCACGCAGGTGCCCGAACCCACCGCGACCGAGTCGAGGGCGTTGTCCGCGACGTGGATGGGCATCCCGGTCTCGTGCAGCAGGCGGTCGTCCAGTCCGCGTAGCAGGGCGCCGCCGCCGGTGACCGCCACGCCCCGGTCCATGATGTCGCCGGACAGCTCGGGCGGGCACTTGTCGAGGCTGGTGCGGACGGCGTCGATGATCGCCGTGACCGGTTCCTCGATGGCCTGGCGCACGTCGGACTCGGACAGCACGATGGTCTTGGGCAGGCCGCTGATGAGGTCGCGGCCGCGTACCTCGGCGTGCAGCTCCTCGGCCCCGGTCGGGTAGGCGGAGCCGATGGCCAGCTTGAGCTCCTCGGCGGTGCGCTCCCCGATCATCAGGGAGTACTCCTTCTTGATGAAGGTCATGATCGCCTGGTCGAGTTCGTCGCCGCCCACCCGGATGGACTGGGAGGTGACGATGCCGCCCATGGAGATGACGGCCACCTCGGTGGTGCCGCCGCCGATGTCGACGACCATGTTGCCGGTGGGCTCGTGGACGGGGAGCCCGGCGCCGATCGCCGCGGCCATGGGCTCCTCGATGATGTAGACGCGGCGCGCACCGGCCTGGTAGCCCGCTTCCTTGACCGCGCGGTGTTCGACCGAGGTGATGCCGCTCGGGACCGCGACGATGATGCGGGGCTTGGCGAAGTGGCGGCGGCGGTGGATCTTCTGGATGAAGTACCGCAGCATGCGCTCGGTGACCTCGAAGTCGGCGATGACGCCGTCCTTGAGGGGCCGGATCGCGGTGATGTTGGTGGGTGTGCGGCCGATCATCTGCTTGGCCTCGATACCGACCGCCACGATCTTGCCGGTCGAGGTGTTGAGCGCGACCACCGACGGCTCGTTCAGGACGATGCCGCGTCCGCGTACGTACACGAGTGTGTTGGCGGTACCAAGGTCTACGGCCATGTCCCGGCCGAGAAATGCAAGGTTGTTCGGCATGTAACGTCCTCAGAGGCGCCGTGTCGGGCGGGGACGTGCCTCACGACCATACGTGGTCGTTCCAGCACGTTAGGTATCCAGTCCCCCGCATCGTAACGGTCGGCACTTAGTCCGTTACGCAAACACACCGAATTGTTGCCTCGTCGCCGGACAAGGGTGAGGAAAGAAAGGTGTCCCGGGGCGCGGACGCACCCGGGACACCCAGCCTAGGGCGCGCGGTCCCGCGCCGCCCCCGTGGCTCACCGGCCTAGAGGCCGGGGAAGAACAGCTTGATCTCGCGCTCGGCCGAGTAGGTGGAGTCCGACCCGTGCACGATGTTCTTCTGCACCTCCAGGGCGAAGTCGCCGCGGATCGTGCCGGGGGCGGCCGTCACCGGGTCGGTGGCACCGGCCAGGGCGCGGAAGGCCTCGATGGCGCGCTCGCCCTCGACCACCATGGCGACCAGCGGGCCGCCGGTGATGAACTCCACCAGCGAGTCGAAGAACGGACGCGAGGCGTGCTCCTCGTAGTGCGTCCGGGCGGTGTCGGCGTCGAGCGTGCGCAGCTCCATCGCGACCAGGTGCAGGCCCTTGCGCTCGATACGCGAGATGACCTCACCGACGATGTTGCGGCGGACACCGTCGGGCTTGATGAGAACGAGAGTGCGCTCCACGTGCGTTTCAACTCCTCACTGGGGACCCCCGCGTGGCGCGCGCGGGCCCGGGGGCCGAGGCGGCGTACGCACGCGGTGGGGTGAACGGGTGTGTGCCCGGGACTCGGGGACGAGGCGGGGGAACGGTCCGCCGTGCGGGTCCGCCCGTCTGCCCGGACGTGCGTCACACTATCGCGTTTGCACCCCGGTCGCGGTGGGAGGACCGATCCCTAGACCGCCCCGCCGACACCGGCGCCCTCCTCGCGGGCGGCGCGCTCCGCGTGGGCCTCGCGCAGCGCGTCGACCCTGCGCCCCATGATCACACCCGTCACCCACAGGGACACGAACACGATCGCGACCAGCGGAGCACCGGTGACCATGAAGGAGCTGAACAGGAACGCGGCCTGGAGCACCCACGCCGCGTAGTGCGCCCAGGTGTGCCTCTGGAGGCCGGACAGCACCAGGGCGGCCAGCGCCATGCCGCCCCAGACCCCGCCCGCCACGGCGGGGTCGGCGCCCTCAAGATTGATGGCGATGGGAATCGCCAGACCGATCACGATGACCTCGAACACGAGGACTACGGCGCAGAGTGTGCGCACGGCGTTCTCCCTTCGTCAGTGGATTACCGGCCCCCGGAACCCCGTGGGTCCCTACTCGCCCGAACCCCGCAGCAGGTGGACGGCGTCGCCGGAGGTGACGACCGAACCGGTGACCAGCACGCCGACCCCGCCGAACTCACCGCCCTCCTCGGCCAGGCCCACGGCCCGGTCGATGGCGTCGTCGAGCCGGGCGGCCAGGTGCACGCGGTCCTCGCCGAAGACCTGTGCCGCCACGGCGGCCAGCTGCTCCGGGTCGAGGGAACGCGGTGAGGAGTTGCGGGTGACCACGATCTCGTCGAGCAGTGGTTCCAGGGGCTCGAGGACACCCTCGACGTCCTTGTCGGCCATGATCGCGACCACGCCGACCAGCCGGGAGAAGGAGAAGGCCTCCTCCACCGCCGCCACCGTGGCGATCATGCCCGCCGGGTTGTGCGCGGCGTCGGCGATCACGGTCGGACTGGTGCGCACGACCTCCATACGGCCCGGGGAGTCGATCCCCGCCAGGGCCTCGCCGACGATGACGGGGTCGAGCCCCGCCGCGTCCTCGGAGGCGGAGAAGGCCTCGACCGCCGCGATGGCGACCGCCGCGTTGCTGGCCTGGTGCTCGCCGAACAACGGCAGGAACAGGTTCTCGTAGGTGCCGGTGAGGCCCTTGACGGCGATCTGCTGACCACCCACGGCGACCTCACGGGAGGCCACACCGAACTCCAGGCCCTCACGGGCCACCGTGGAACCGACCTCAGAGGCGTGTCGGAGCACGACCTCGGCGGCGGGCAGCGGCTGCTGCGCCATCACGGTGACCGAGCCGGGCTTGACGATGCCCGCCTTCTCCTCCGCGATGCCGTCGAGGGTGTCGGGCAGGTACTCGGTGTGGTCGATGCCGATCGGCGTGATGACGGCGACGTCGCCGTCGACGACGTTGGTCGCGTCCCAGCTGCCGCCCATGCCGACCTCCACCACCGCGACGTCCACGGGGGCGTCGGCGAACACGGCGTAGGCCATCACGGTGAGGATCTCGAAGAACGACAGGCGGACGTCGCTCATCTGGTCGGCCATCTCCACGTACGGCCGGATGTCGTCGTAGGCCTCGACGAACCGCTCCTGCGAGATCGGCTCGCCGTCGACCACGATGCGTTCGCGCACCGTCCGCAGGTGGGGGCTGGTGTAGCGGCCCACCCGCAGGCCCCGGCCACGCACGAGCGCGTCGATCATGCGGGCGGTGGACGTCTTGCCGTTGGTCCCGGTGACGTGGACGACGCGGAAGTTGCGGTGCGGGTCGCCCAGCAGGTCCAGGACGGTGCGGACACGGTCCAGCGTGGGGTCGATGTCGGATTCGGGAGCGCGGGAGAGAATCTCCGCGGTGACCTCGGCGTAGCGCTCATGGGCGCCCGCGCCACTCACGGCGTCTCGGTGGTCGGGGTGTACACCCGCGCCAGTCTACGCGGCCCCACCTGGGCTCGGATGCGGGGTCGGGCATGGCACGGCCCATACTGGGAGGCATGCCCAGCTTCGACCCGAACGTCGCACCCTTCTTCTCCGAGTGGGCGGGGCGCCGCCCCGGACAGCGCCGCGACCCGGACCGCGCGTCCGCCCTCCTGTCCGTGCTGGACCTGGACCCGGTTCCCCTTCCCGTGCTCGGAGTGGTGGGGTCCAAGGGCAAGGGGAGCACCGCCACCTACGCCGCGGCCGCGCTGTCCGCCGCGGGTCTGCGGACCGTCCTGGTGACGGGTCCGAGCTTCCGGGGGTACCGGGAGCGGGTACGGGTGGACGGGGCGTCGGTCTCCGACGACGAGCTCGGCTCCCTCGGTCTGACGGTGGAGGCGGCGCGCCGCGCCCTGCCCTCCCCCGAGGAGAGCGGCGGCTACCTGGCACCGAGCGGATTGTTCCTGGTGGCCGGGTTGCTGCACGCCCGCGCGGTGGGCGCGGACGTCTGCGTCCTGGAGGCGGGCATGGGCGGGTACCGGGACGAGCTGCGCCTGCTGACCCCGGACGTGGTGGCGCTGGGCATGGTCTTCGCGGAGCACGTGGGGGTGCTCGGCGACACGGTGGCGGAGATCGCGCGCGAGAAGACCCGGGTGGTGCACCCCGATCGCACCCGGGCGCTGGTGACCCTGCCCCAGGGCCCCGAGGCCGCGCCCGTGGTGGCCGGGACGCTCTCCGAGGTCACCGGGGGGCGCCTGTCACCGGAGGTCGTGGACCCGGCGACCGCCGAGGAACCGCCCGAGCGCCTGCGCCCGCGCGGCCTGTCCGCCGCCAACGGCGTGCTGGGCACAGCGGCGGCCGCCCGGGCCCTGGAACTGTTCGGGCGTTCACCGGCCGACCGGGAACGGCTCCACGCGGTGCTGGGTTCGGTGCGCCTGCCCGCCAGACTGTCGCGGCACACCGTGCCGGGTTCGTCGACCGAGGTGGTGGTGGACTCGGCGATCGACCGTGTGGGGGTGGCGGCCGCTCTGGCGTACGCCCGCGACCTGTGGGGCGGCGTCGACCACGTGCTGTTGTGCCTGCCCGACCACAAGGACGTCTCCGGAGCGGTCGAGGCCCTGCGCGGGGTGGCGGTGACCGCCGTCCGCCTGCCCGAGGAGCACCTGCGCTTCGACCACGCCCTGCCCGACCACTGGGGCCGGGTCCGCGCCGAGGACCTGTCCCCGGCGACCGTCTCGGCACTGGGAGGCCGGGTCGTGGCTCTGGGCACGGTCTACTTCACGGGCCGTATGACGGAGGTCCTCGACGCCCCCACCGACCGCCTCTTCGACCCGCATACCGCATAGCCCTCTCGAACTTCCCGCACGAATCCGGCCGTGGCACCAGAATCACCCTTGGTCACCCCTGGTCGTCCCATGCCGTGATTCGTCACGCGCTTCGGACCCTCAACTCCGAGGAGCCGTATGCCCACACGAGAGCACGAGATCCCCCTGCGGCTCGTGCAGAACCAACCCGCGCTGGCACCCGTGCTGGTACGGGCGCTGGGTTTCGAGATCCCCCGCCACACCGAGGTGGTCAACACCCACATGGCACTCACCAACTGCGATCCCAAGGAGCTCAACGCCGACGGCGCGGTGGTCCTGCGTGACGGGCCCCGGAACGTCATGGCGGTGGTGGTCGAGCGCCAGAACGGCCGCGACAAGGAGAAACGTCTGACCTGGCCCGCCTACCTGGTCAACCTCCACACACGGCTGGAGTGCCCGACCCTGCTGGTGGTCCTGTGTCCCACGGACGCCCTGGCGAGCTGGTGCGCCGCCCCGATCCGCACCGGGCACCCCGGATTCGACCTCGCTCCGCTGACCGTCGGCCCGAGCAGGATGCCGGTGATCGCGCATGACGAGCAGGCCCGTGAACTCCTCGAGCTGTCCGTCCTGTCCGCCCACGCGCACGGGAACACCGATCCGCGCACCCTGCGTGCCGTGGTGGAGGCCCTGGATTCCACGCCCGAGCGACATCGGGCGTTCTACTATGACTATGTGCTGTCCGGCCTCAACGAGGCCGCCCGTGAGGAGCTGGAGGGCTTGATGGCTGTGGAGACCTACGAGTGGCAGAGCGACTTCGCCCGCAAGTACGTTGGAATCGGCCGCGAAGAGGGGCTCGAAGAGGGCCGTGCCGCGGAGGCCGCCCGCAGTGTCGTCTCGGTGCTGGAAGCGCGCGGGTTCACCGTCTCGGACGAGGTTCGTGAACGCGTCGGGCGCTGCACCGACCTGGGAACCCTGGAGAAGTGGGTCCCCGCGGCGGTCACCGTGGACCGCCCCGAGGACCTCTTCGACTGAGGCGATCGACGGTACGGGGCCGGGGGATGCGCCTCGGCCCCTGATCCTCTGAGGTCGCTCGCTCACCTGACCGCCCGTGAGGAGCTGGAGGGCTTGATGGCTGTGGAGACCTACGAGTGGCAGAGCGACTTCGCCCGCAAGTACGTCGGAATCGGCCGCGAAGAGGGCCGGGAGGCGGGGCTCGAGGAAGGCCGGGAGGCGGGGCTCGAGGAGGGCCGTGCCGCGGAGGCCGCCCGCAGTGTCGTCTCGGTACTGGAAGCGCGCGGGTTCACCGTCTCGGACGAGATTCGTGAACGCGTCCGGCGCTGCACCGACCTGGGAACCCTGGAGAAGTGGGTCCCCGCGGCGGTCACCGTGGACCGCCCCGAGGACCTCTTCGACTGAGGCGGGGCCGGGGAGAGCCTCCCCGGCCCCGTACCGCCGGTCTACCGTCCGGGACGGTAGACCGGCTGGGTCTGCGGGTTGAACTCCTCGTACCTCACGCGCTCGGCCGCGCGCAGGCGCGGGTCGGTGAGCTTGAGGACGTCCAGCCCCCGGTCGATGTCGGACGAGTACACGTAGCCGTTGTAGTAGTACGTCGACCACGTGTCGTTGTCCTGGATGCCCGGCTCGACCCGGGAGTCGGCGTCGAAGTAGCCGATCTCGCGCGGGTTGGCCGGGTCGTTGAAGTCGATCACGGAGATCCCGCCCTGGTACCAGGACTGCACGAAGTAGTCCTGGCCGGGGACCGGGATCAGCGAACCGTTGTGCGCCACGCACACCTGGTCGCCCTGGTGGCGGTCGATCTTGAAGTAGCTCGCGAACTCCAGCGAGGAGTCGGCGCCTTCGCCGTCGAGAGTGTAGATGGCGTTGGCGCCGCGCTCCGGCCCGATCTCCTCGGTGCACGTGGGCGCGCCGCCGCCGCCGAGCTCGTCGGTGAACAGCACCGTGCGGGCGTCGTTGGTGAAGGTCGCCGAGTGCCAGAACGCGAAGTTCTCGTCCTGGACCACCTCGGTGACGACGGGGGCGGCGGGGTCGGAGATGTCCATCAGGACGCCGTCACCCATGCAGGCGCCCGCTGCCAGGTCCTTGGACGGGAACACCGTGATGTCGTGGCAGCCGGAGGTGGTGCGGTGGCCGCCGTCGGGGAACAGGACCGGCTCGTTGACCAGGGCGGCCTCGTCCGGGGCGTCGAGCGGCACCTCGATGACGCCGATCTTGTCGTGGGGCGGCTGGCAGTTCGGGAAGGTGGCCGAGGGCGAGTACGAGGACACGTACACGTACTCGCGCTCCGCGTCGCCCGGGACGAGGGTCAGGGTGTGCGATCCGCAGTCGGTGCGCACCGCCGACACGTACTGCGGGTTGGCCTTGTCGGAGATGTCGAAGATCCGGACGCCCTCGAAGCCGTTCGGGTCGGTGACGGGCACCGCGGGGGCGCCGCACTCGTCGTTGGCGCGCGGGTAGTCGACCGCGAAGTACAGCAGGTCGCCGCTGACCGCGACGTCGCCCTGACCGCCCGGGCAGAGCACCTCGGAGACGATCCTGGGGTCCTCGGGTTCGGAGATGTCGTAGACCACGAAGCCGTCGTAGTTGCCGCCGATGGCGTAGTCGCCGGTGAACGCCAGGTCCGAGTTGGTGTTGCTGACCGCCTCGGGCTTGGGGACGTTGGCCACGTGCTGGACGTTGTCGCTGGAGATCGCGTCGGAGGGCGGGGTGTCGGCGTATGCCGCCGCCGGGCCGAGGAGCCCGGCGAACAGGGTGGCGGCGGCCGCCGTCGCCACTGCGGCGACGCGGCGCGGGGAGGTGCGCATGGGTCTGCCTTTCCTGGTGGGGGCGGGGGTGGGAACAGCGCGCGGGGTGCCGCGCGTGGCTCGCGCGGCACCCCGGTGCGTCATGGTCGGCTACCGTCCGGGACGGTAGACCGGCTGGGTCTGCGGGTTGAACTCCTCGTACCTCACCCGCTCGGCCGCGCGCAGGCGCGGGTCGGTGAGCTTGAGGACGTCCAGGCCGCGGCGCATGTCCGAGGAGTAGACGTGGCCGTTGTAGTAGTACGCGGACCAGGTGCTGCCGTTCTCGACGTCCGGGTCGATCCGGTTGTCGGGGTCGAAGTAGCCGATCTCACGGGGGTTGCTGAGGTCGTTGAAGTCGATGACCGACACGCCGCCCTGGTACCAGGACTGCACGAAGTAGTTCTTCCCCGGAACTGGGATGAGCGACCCGTTGTGGGCGACGCAGGACTGCTGGTCGCCCTGGTGGCGGTCGATCTTGAAGTAGCTCGCGAACTCCAGGCTGTGACCGCCGTCCGGGGTCGTGTCCAGGGCGTAGATGGCGTTGGCGCCGCGCTCCGGGCCGATCTCCTCGGTGCAGGTGGCCGCACCGCCGCCGCCGAGCTCGTCGGTGAACAGCACCGCGTCACCGTTGTTGGTGAAGGTGGCCGAGTGCCAGAACGCGAAGTTGGTGTCCTGGACGACCTCGGTCACGACCGGGTTGACCGGGTCGGAGATGTCCATGATGATGCCGTCGCCCATGCAGGCCCCGGCGGCCAGGTCCTTGGACGGGTAGACGGTGATGTCGTGGCAGCCCTCGGTCGGCCGGAGCAGGCCGGGCTGGTCGTGGTTGCCGCCGTCCGGGAACAGGACCGGCTCGTTGACGATGGCGGCCGCACCCGGGTCGTCCAGGGGGACCTCGATGATGGCGATCTTGTCGTGCGGCGGCTGGCAGTTCGGGAAGGTGACCGAGGGAGCGTAGGAGGAGACGTAGACCAGTTCGGTGTCGGGGTCGGCGTTGGGCACGAGGGTGAGGGTGTGCGATCCGCAGTCGGTGCGCACCGCCGACACGTACTGCGGGTTGGCCTTGTCGGAGATGTCGAAGATCCGGACGCCCTCGAAACCGTCCGGGTCGGTGACGGGCACCGCGGGGGCGCCGCACTCGTCGCTGGCGCGCGGGTAGTCGACCGCGAAGTACAGCAGGTCGCCGCTGACGGAGATGTCGCCCTGGCCGCCGGGGCAGAGCACCTCGGAGACGATCTTGGGGTCGGCGGGTTCGGAGACGTCGTAGATCACGAAGCCGTCGTAGTTGCCGCCGATGACGTAGTCGCCGGTGAACGCCAGGTCCGAGTTGGTGTTGCTGACCGCCGCCGGCTTGGGGACGTTGGCGAGGTGTTCGACGTTGTCGCTGGTGACGCTGTCGGAGGGCGGGGTGTCGCCGTATGCCGCCGCCGGGCCGAGGAGCCCGGCGAACAGGGTCGCCGCCGCGGCGAGCGCGACGGTCGTCGCGCCGCGCAGGCCGCGACCGGCCCGTGACGGGGGAGCTGCGGGCATGGTTTCTCCAGATCGTAGGGGGACGGGGGCTGGGGGGCGGGACGCGGCGGGGCCGTGACCTTCGGGCCACGGCCCCGCTCTCTCTCCCGTTTGCCCTGGCTCCCCAGGAGGAGCCACCGGGAGAGGTTCGTGGCGCGCGTCAGCGGCCGGGTCGGTAGCTCGGCTGTGACTGGGGGTTGAACTCGTCGTAGGTGACGCGCGCGGCGGAGCGCAGGCGCGGGTCGTCGAGCCGGATCACGTCGAGGCCCCGGGTGATGTCGGAGGAGTAGACGTGGCCGTTGTAGTAGTACGCGGACCACGAACCGCCCAGGATCAGGTTGTCCTCGTCGATCGGGGCCCGGTCGAAGTACCCGATCTCGCGCGGGTCGGCCGGGTCGTTGAAGTCGATGACCGACACGCCGCCCTGGTACCAGGACTGTACGAAGAAGTCCTGGCCGGGAACGGGGATCAGCGACCCGTTGTGTGCCACGCAGTTCTCGGTGGCGCTCTGCACGCGCGGGATCTTGTAGTAGCTCTCGAAGTCGAGCGCCGGTGCCCCGGTGGTGCCGCCGACGGTGTAGATGGCGTTGGCTCCCCGCTCCACCCCGTAGTCCTCGGTGCAGATGGCGCCGCCACCGCCGCCGAGCTCGTCGGTGAAGATCACGGTGCCCGCGTCGTTGGTGAACGTGGCGGAGTGCCAGAAGGCGAAGTTGGTGTCCTGGACGACGTCGGTGACCACGGGGTTGGCGGGGTCGGAGATGTCCATCAGGATGCCGTCGCCCATGCACGCACCCGCCGCGAGGTCGCGCTCGGGGTAGGCGGTGATGTCGTGGCAGCCGGTGGTGTTGCGGTTGCCGCCGTCGGGGAAGAGCACGGGCTCGTTGACCACCGCGGCCGAGGAGGGGTCGGCCAGGGGGATCTCGATCACCGAGATCTTGTCGTGCGGCGGCTGGCAGTTCGGGAAGTTGGCGGAGGCCGAGTACGAGGAGACGTAGACGTAGTCGCTCTCGCCGTCCTTGCCGGGCACCAGGGTGTTGGTGTGCGAACCGCAGTCGGTGCGCACGGCCGCGACGTACTGGGGGTTCGCCTTGTCGGAGATGTCGAAGACGCGGATGCCCTCGAAACCGTCCGGGTCGCTGGTGGGGACCGCCGGGGCGCCGCACTCGTCGCTGGCCCGGGGGTAGTCGACGGAGAAGTAGACGAGGTCGCCGCTGACGGATACGTCGCCCTGGCCGCCGGGGCAGAGCACCTCGGAGACGACCGTGGGCTCCTCGGGCCGGGAGATGTCGTAGACGACGAAGCCGTTGTAGTTGCCGCCGATGGCGTAGTCACCCGTGAAGGCGAGGTCGGTGTTGTAGTCACCCATGGCCTCGGACTTCGGGACGTTGGCCACATGGGTGACGTTCGCGCTGGTCTCGGCGTCGCTCTCGAAGGGAATCCGGTCCGCCGAGGCGGCCGCCGGGCCGAGGAGGCCCAGGGTCAGGGCGGCGGCACCGGCGAGAGCGAGGCCGATGGTGCCGCGGCGGTACTGGGGGCGTCTTGACGGGGAGGGGGCGGGGGACGACGCCATGCGTACTCCTGGTTCCTAATGGAGCGAAACAGGAAGAACGTACACAGTTCAACATCAATATGTATAGAGGGAAACAAAAGAAACATGGTTGTTTACACGGTGTCGAGTCGACCCGATCCCGCTACGCACCGTGTCGAGGACGGCCCGTTCCGGGTGCGGCGGCGCGCGGCCGCCGCACCGGGACGGATCAGTCGGGGAGCTCCGGCTGGGACTGCGGGTTGAACTCGTCCTGCCGCACGGATTCGGCACCGGCGAACCGGGGGTCGGTGAGCGCGAGGACGTCGAAACCGCGCTCCATGTCGGACGAGTAGACATGCCCGTTGTAGTAGTAGGCGGACCACGATCCGGCCGTGCGCAGCTGCGTCGGGTGGAAGGGCCCCCGGTCGAAGTGGCCCACCTCGACGGGCCGGTCCGGGTCGTTGAGGTCGATGACCGACACCCCGCCCTGGTACCACGCCTGGACGAAGAAGTCCTGGCCGGGAACGGGGATCAGCGACCCGTTGTGCGCCACACAGTTCTCCGTATCGGACTGGTGCCGCGGCAATTTGTAGTAGCTCCGAAATTCCAGTTCAGGGCTTTCCCCGCTCGTGTCCAGCGCGTAGACGGCGTTGGCACCGCGCTCCGGCCCGATCCGCTCGTTGCAGGTCGCCGAGGAACCCGAGCCGAGCTCGTCGGTGAAGACCACGTTCCGGGCGTCGTTGGTGAAGGTCGCCGAGTGCCAGAAGGCGAAGTTCTCGTCCTGGACGCGCTCCACCACCTCCGGCTGGAGCGGGTCCGTGATGTCCAGCAGCAGGCCGTCGCCCAGGCAGGCCGCGGCGGCCAGACCCCGGGCCGGGTAGGCGGTGATGTCGTGGCAGCCGGTGGTGGTCTCGTGCCCGCCGTCCGGGAAGAGCACCGGCTCACTGACCACGGCCGCGTCCTCGGGAGCGTCGTGCGACACCTCGATCACGGTGATCTTGTCGTGCGGCGGCCGACAGTTCGGGAAGGCCTCCGACGGCGAGTACGAGGACACGTATACCACGTCGCTGCGCCCGTCCGCGCCGGGCACCAGGGTGTTGGTGTGCGAACCGCAGTCGGTGCGCACGGCGGCGACGTACTGGGGGTTCGCCTTGTCGGAGATGTCGAAGATCCGCAGCCCCTCGAACGCGTCGGCGTCCGTGGCCGGGGCGGAGGGCGCGCCGCACTCGTCGCCGGCCCGGGGGTAGTCCACGGAGAAGTACAGCAGGTCGCCGCTGACGGAGACGTCGCCCTGGCCGCCAGGGCACACCACCTCGGCGACGATCCTCGGGGCGGCGGGCTCGGAGATGTCGTAGACGACGAATCCGCTGTAGTTGCCCCCGATCGCGTAGTCGCCCGTGAAGGCGAGGTCGGAGTTGGGCGACCTCCCCATCGACTCGGGTTTGGGCACGTTCGCCAGGTGCACCACTCCCCCGCTGGTGGTCACCCCGTCGTCGGCGCCGGCGCTCGGAACCGCGAGCCCGGCCAGCGCGACCACCGAGGCGGCCGCGACGGCCCCACGTCTGCGTCCCGTTCCCGAAGCCATACGCCCCCACCCCCGAAAACCACCCAAAGACGCCAGTTGACTACTTTGGGTTGTACCTGCACGAGAACGCACAAGCCAGACGAAACGCCGAGAACGGACAGCTCAGAGGCGGCGCGCGGCCGGACACGGCCGCGCCGACGGACCCCCGAGACTGGACAAAACACCCTTCGAGTGAGTAGAAAACCCGCAGGACGTCGGGTCAGCCGACAACGGCGGGCGCCCGGCCCGCCCGCCCCCACCCCTGGAGGAGACCTCGTGCGTCGCCTGGCACTCGCAGCCGGAACCGCCCTCGTGTTGCTCGGAGCCGCGGCCTGTACCAGTGACGAGGGTGAACAGTCCGCCAACGTCATCGCGCCCGGTGCTCCCGGCGAGTCCTCCACCCCCGCCACAGCCGACCAGATCGCCGCGCTCGCCGAGGAACAGGGCCACAACGAGGCCGACGTCACCTACCTGGTGAAGATGATCGAGCACCACAGGCAGGCCCTGGAGATGACCGACCTGGTCGAGGACCGCTACGAACGGGACGGCATCGAACGCATCGCCGACCGCATCTCCGCGGCCCAGGGGCCCGAGATCTCGGCCATGGAGAGCTGGCTGGAGGTCAACGTCTTCGGCCCGGCCAGGGAGAACCCGGCGCACCAGAACTTCTGCGGCCTGGAGGGCGACGGCAGCCACCACGGCGATGACGACGAGGTCGTGGCCTGCGACCTCCAGGTCGACCACGACGACATGGAGGGCATGGTCTCCGACGAGGACATGGGCCGCCTCGCCGAGGCCGAGGGAGACGACTTCGACCAGCTCTTCGTGGAGCTCATGACCGCCCACCACGCGGGCGCGGTGACCATGGCGGAGGAGGCCATGGCCGAGGGGAAGGACCAGGAGGTCCTGCGCATGGCCAACGACCTCATCGCCGAGCAGAACACGGAGATCGCGCGCATGGAGAAGGTCCTCAAGGGCGAGGAGTGACCGCGGGCCCCGGGGCCGCCCGGGGATCGGCCGACACACCGGGGGCGCCCTCCCCCACGGGAAGGGCGCCCCCAGACCTCACCAGACCTCCCCCACGGACCCGTGGGCCGACGCGGGGGTGCGGCTCAGGCCGACTTCTCCTGGCGGTCGTCGTCCGCCTCCAGCTGGGCGCGCGGCACGATCGTCGGGTTCACGTGCTGCTCCACCGACTCGCGGGTGATGATCACCTGGCCGACGTCCTCCCGGCTGGGCACCTCGTACATCACCGAGAGCAGGACCTCCTCGATGATCGCGCGCAGGCCCCGGGCGCCGGTCCCCCGGATGATGCCCTGCTCGGCGATCGCCTCCAGGGCGTCCTGGGTGAACTCCAGCTCGACGTTGTCCAGTTCGAACAGCCGCTGGTACTGCTTGACCAGGGCGTTGCGCGGCTCGGTGAGGATCTGGATCAGCGCGGCCTTGTCCAGGTTGTGCACGCTGGTGATCACCGGCAGACGGCCGATGAACTCCGGGATCATCCCGAACTTCAGCAGGTCCTCCGGCATGACCTCGCCGAACAGGGCGGTCCCGGCCATCTCGCTCTTGGGCCGCAGCACGGCGTTGAAGCCCATGCCCTGCTGCCCGGTGCGGGACTCGATGATCTTCTCCAGCCCCGCGAAGGCGCCACCGCAGATGAACAGCACGTTGGTGGTGTCGATCTGGATGAACTCCTGGTGCGGGTGCTTGCGGCCGCCCTGCGGGGGCACGCTCGCGGTGGTCCCCTCGAGGATCTTCAGCAGCGCCTGCTGCACACCCTCGCCGGAGACGTCGCGGGTGATCGACGGGTTCTCGCTCTTGCGGGCGACCTTGTCGACCTCGTCGATGTAGATGATGCCGGTCTCGGCCTTCTTGACGTCGTAGTCAGCGGCCTGGATCAGCTTCAGCAGGATGTTCTCGACGTCCTCGCCCACGTAGCCCGCCTCGGTGAGGGCGGTGGCGTCCGCGATGGCGAAGGGGACGTTGAGGATCTTCGCCAGGGTCTGCGCCAGCAGGGTCTTGCCCGAACCGGTCGGCCCCAGCAGGAGGATGTTCGACTTGGCGATCTCGACGTCCTCGTCCCCGGGACGGTCCGTCTCCGAACGCACTCTCTTGTAGTGGTTGTACACCGCCACGGAGAGGGCCTTCTTCGCCTGCTCCTGCCCGATCACGTACGAGTCGAGGAAGTCGAAGATCTCCCGGGGTTTGGGAAGGGAGTCCCACGTGAGCTCAGTGGCGTCGGCGAGTTCCTCTTCGATGATCTCGTTGCACAGATCGATGCACTCATCGCAGATGTACACGCCGGGGCCAGCGATGAGCTTCTTCACCTGCTTCTGGCTCTTACCGCAGAATGAGCACTTCAGCAGGTCCCCGCCGTCGCCGATGCGTGCCACCCAGCCACTCCTCAAAACTAAGGCCGCCCCGTTACGGGCGTGCGCGGCGCCGAACGGACGGAAGGACTCGACTCCCGTGTGATCGTTCGCGACCGGCCAGCCACGAACGGGGCGATCTGTGTGTCGCTCTCCGCCAGACTAAGCGAAAAACCGGACCGGCTTCACCACCGGGCTGTCCCAGGCGGGTCAGAAACCGGTCCGGTGAGTACTTCGGGGCGCCGGATTCCCCTCCGGGACCGCCGCGTGAGCGAGGCGGCCCCGGCCGGGGAGGTCCGGCGACCGGTGTCCCTACTTGAGGGAGGCCTTGCGGTAGGGCAGGACGAAGTCGATGAGACCGTACTCCACGGCCTCCTCGGCGGTGAGGATCTTGTCCCGCTCGATGTCCTTCGAGACCTGCTCGTGGGAGCGCCCCGTGTGCTTGGCCAGAGTGGTCTCCAGCTGCGTGCGGATACGGGTGATCTCGTTCGCCTGGATCTCGATGTCGCTGGCCTGACCGTGCATACCCTCGGTCGCGGGCTGGTGGATCATCATCCGGGCGTTCGGGAGGGCACCACGCTTGCCCTTGGTGCCGCCCGCCAGCAGGATCGCGGCGGCCGAAGCGGCCTGTCCGATGCACACCGTCTGGATGTCGGGGCGCACGAACTGCATGGTGTCGTAGATCGCCATGAGGGAGGTGAAGGAACCGCCCGGCGAGTTGATGTACATCTGGATGTCCCGCTCGGAGTCGAGCTGCTCAAGGGTGATGAGCTGGGCCATCAGGTCGTTGGCCGAAGTGTCGTCGATCTGGACGCCGACGAAGATGATCCGCTCTTCGAAGAGCTTGTTGTACGGATTCATCTCCTTGACGCCGTACGACGTACGCTCCACGTAGGACGGCAGGACGTAGCGGCTCTGGGGAGCCATCGAGGCCGCGCCGCCGATGAGACTGGGGTTGAACTCGGTCATTTCACGCCTTCCACGCACTGCGCCGATTCATGGACTGGGCCAGGTGCTCTGGACTGTCAGCTGGTCACGTCGAGGGTGCCCTCGAGCACCTCGTCGATGAAGCCGTACTCCTTGGCCTCCTGAGCCGTGAACCAGCGGTCCCGGTCGGCGTCCTTCTCGATCTGTTCGACCGTCTGCCCGGTGTGCTCGGAGATCTTCTGGATGAACATCTTCTTCACGTAGAGCAGCTGGTCAGCCAGAATCCGGATGTCGGAGGCGGTACCCCCGATGCCACCGGACGGCTGGTGCATCATGACGCGGGTGTGCGGCAGCGCGTAACGCTTGCCGGGCGCACCGGCGCACAGGAGCATCTGGCCCATCGACGCGGCCATACCGATACCCACGGTGCGCACGTCGTTCGGGATGTACTGCATGACGTCGTAGATCGCCATACCCGCCGTCACGGAACCACCCGGCGAGTTGATGTACATCGTGATGTCCCGCTGGCGGTCCTCCGCGGACAACAGCAGGAGCTCACCGACGAGGCGGTTGGCGATGTCATCGTCGACCTGCTGGCCGAGGAACACGATTCGCTGGCGCAACAGGCGCTGAGGCGTCTGCTCAATAAAAGGGGAAAGCTGCGGATCCGACGTACGAGCGTCGAATCGCTGGGACTCATCAAAGGTCGGCGGCACTCTCGTCACCTGCTCCGGAATCGAAACGGTTGCGATACAGCGACACTAACGCCGACGGACGCCAGGCTCGTCCGGATACCGTCCCTGTTCGCTTTGAGCGCAGGGTGGGCCCGGTCGGGAACACACCCCTTCTCCTGACAGCGAACATCCGGCCGCAGGTGGAAGGGAAGGGGCCCCGCCCCACCCTGAGCGGGTCGGACGGGGCCCCTGGGAGCCGTGGCGCCTCGCGGCACCGTGAAGCCTCGGACTACTTGGAGTCGGCCTTGTCGGCGTCCTCGTCGGCCTGGGCGGCCTCGGTGGCCTCCTCGGCCTGGTCAGCCTCGGCGACCTCGGCGGAGGCGGCGGCCAGGACCAGGTCCATGGCCTTGCCGCGGACGACCTCGGTGAAGGCCACGCGGATCTGGTTCGACTCGACCAGGTGCTGGGCCAGCTGGTCCGGGCTCACACCCATGCGCTGGGCCTGCTCGAACACGTACTGGCTGAGCTCGCCCTGGTCGGCGCTCAGGTCCTCCTGGAGGGCCAGCTGGTCGAGGATGAAACCGGCCTTGACCGCCGAGTTGGCGCCGGTCTTCAGCTCCTCCTCGAACTCCTCCTCGGTCTTCTCCTGCGACTCGAGGTAGGCCTCCTTGGTCAGACCGCTCTGGGCGAGCTGCTGCTCGAGGCTCTGGCGACGGCGGTTGATCTCCTCGTCGACGACCGCGTCGGGGAGCGGGATCTCGACGGACTCGATCAGCTTCTCCAGCGCCTTGTCACGGGCGGCGGACAGCTGCTGCATGCGACGCACGTCGGCCATGCGCTTGCGCACGTCCTCGCGCAGCTCGTCGATCGTGTCGAACTCCGAGGCCAGCTGGGCGAACTCGTCGTCCAGCTCGGGCAGCTCCTTCACCTTGACCGTGTGCACGGTGACGGTGACGTCGGCTTCCTTGCCCTCGTGCTCGCCACCGACGAGGGTGGTCTTGAAGGTGGCCTCGCCACCGGCCTCCATGCCGCGCAGGGTCTCGTCGAGGCCCTCCAGCATGGTGTTGGTGCCGACCTCGTAGGAGTAGCCGCTGACGGCGACGTCCTCGAGCTTCTCACCGTCGATGGCGGCGACCAGGTCGATGGAGAGGTGGTCACCGTCCTCCACGGGGCGGTCGGCGCCGACCAGGGTGGAGAAGCGCTCGCGCAGGGTGCCGATCTGCTCGTCGACCTGCTCGTCGGTGACGGTCGCGTTGTCGACGGTCACCTCGATGCCCTTGTAGTCCTTCACCTCGAACTTGGGCCGGATGTCGACCTCGGCGGTGAAGGCGAGCTGGTCGTTGTCCTCCAGCTTGGTGACCTCCACGTCGGGCTGGCCGAGCGCGAAGATCTCCTCCTTCTGGATGGCTTCGTTGTAGAGCTCCGGAACGGCGTGGTTGACCGCTTCGCTGATCACCGCGCCACGTCCGACGTAGCGGTCGATCAGCCGCGCCGGCGCCTTGCCCGGGCGGAAGCCCTTGATCCGAACCTGCTTCGCGAGCGACTTGTAGGTCACGTCGAAAGCGTGCTCGAGCTCCTCGAAGGGCACCTCGATGGTCAGCTTGACCCGGGTCGGGCTGAGCTCCTCGACATCGGTCTTCACGGGGCGGTACTCCTAGGTTTGCCGGCTGGTGTCCGCGTCGGCCCGCAGGCGCACCACACGAACGGCGAATGCACGCGCGCACCCCCGGTCAGTGGTGACCACGTTCCTTCGGGGTGCCCTGCGACGGGCTGGGACTTACAGTTTCCTGCTGATCGCACCAAGTCTAGGGCAGACAGACAGGGGGCCACGGCGCACGGCCCTGAGGCCGAACCGCCGCGGACGGTTTCGTCGGGGTGGCGGGATTCGAACCCGCGGCCTCATGCTCCCAAAGCATGCGCGCTAACCAAGCTGCGCTACACCCCGTCACCCGGCGCGGACACACCTCACCGAAAATCGGGTGTGCGACCAACGCCCCGGAGACGGTACTGTTGTCTCCGTCGGCTCCACGAGTCTAGAGGAAACTCAAGGGCTCCGATGCCACGCGGGCGTAGTTCAATGGTAGAACCCCAGCCTTCCAAGCTGGTCATGCGAGTTCGATTCTCGTCGCCCGCTCCACTCGAAGCGAGCTGTGTGCCTCAAGGCACCAGCTCGCTTCGCCGTTCCACCCGGGGGACGACCCCCACACCCCCGACCCACTCGAAGCGAACCGTGTGCCTCACGGCACCGACTCGTTTCGCCATCCCACCCGGGGGACGACCCCCACACCCCCCGCGCCCGTCCGACGGGGCTCCTCACACCAAGCGGGCCGACGCGCTCGATGCGCACCGGCCCGCCGCCGACTCCCTCAGAGGAACGGCCGGAAGGACTGGAGGAAGTGCGGATCGGGTTGCGCGTCCTCGACCGGACGGGGCTCCTCACGACCAGGCTCGACGCGCTCGGCCACGGTGACGCGGAAGTGGAAGTCGGTGGTCGCGCCGTCCACGTTCACCAGGTACTCGTCCGGGGAGATCCGGTACACCTGCCGGTCCCGCTCCGACCACGGGTTGGCGGGAAAGTGCGCCGCGGTGAGCCTCAGCGCCTCCTCCCGGGCCTGCTCGCGGTCGTCGAAACTGGCATTGCGCGCCCCCGCCGAGGGAGCCGTACCCCAGCGCAAACGGTCACCGCTCCCCCGGACCTCCTCGATCAACACGGTCCACGCCATGGACACCCCTCCCTCTCGAATCCGCTTTCCGTGATGGGACTCACCCAGCGAGGGCGGAGTTTTCGGTGACGTGGGCCACACCCACCGAACACGATTCGGCTCCGCCCCCGCCACGAGGCGGAATACCGGACTCCAGCGGGTACGTTGACCTTTCGGGCGGACCCGCCGGCGCGGCCCGGTGCGGCGCCCCAGCGGTTCGGTGAAACGGGGGCCAGATGACGGACGCGGACGGCACGGACGAGCAGGCGACACCGCTCGACCTGCTGTGGTTCCAACGACCGGAACCGCAGGAGGGGCCGGTCGTGGTGACCGGCGTCTTCGACGTCCTGCACGTCGGACACGTGCGCTTCCTCCAGTCGATCGCCGCCCGGGGGCTCCCCCTCGTCGTGGGCATCGAGTCCGACGAGCGCGTACGCGCCTGGAAGGGGCCCGGACGCCCGGTCAACCCCGCCGAGGAGCGCGCCGAGACCATCGCCGCCCTGGCCTGCGTCGCCGGTGCCTTCGTCATCGAGGGCCCGCCCACGGTCGCCGACTGGGCCGCCTACGCGGACCTGCTCCGCCCGCTCTCCCCCGCGGCCCTGGCCTTCACCGCCGGGGACCGCTACACGCAGGCCAAGATCCGGGGCGCCGACGCCCTCGGGGCGCAGGCCTGGGAGCTGCCCTTCACGCCGGGCCGCTCCACGACGGCCGCGCTCGGCCGTCTCGCCTCCTCGCTCTGACCGCCCCGCGCCGACGTCCCTCCTCCTCCCACAGCCGACCGGGAAGCAGCTCACCCGCTCCGGTGTTGAGGCATGGGTGGCGAGTGGTGAACGGAAACGAGGCTGTGGATGATGTCAGGGAGGCCCTCCTACAGGGCACTGGTCAACGACGGGAGCGCACGGGGGCAGGAACTGCCTCCGGGGACCACCAGGCGCGTGATGTCCTACGCGACACCGCACTGGCGGCCGATCCTGCTCTTCCTCGCGGTCACGGCGGTGGGAGCGGCCGTGGTGGTGGCCAACCCCCTGCTGCTGCGGGCCATCATCGACCAGGGCATCCTGCCGGGGAACACCTCGGTGGTGGTCTGGCTGGCGGTCGCCGCGGCGGTGCTGGCCCTGCTGGAGGGCGTCATCACCCTGACCGGCCGGTGGCTGTCGTCCCGGATCGGTGAGGGCGTCATCTACCTGCTGCGCACCCAGGTGTTCTCGCACGTGCAGCGGATGCCGATCTCCTTCTTCACCCGCACGCAGACGGGTTCGCTGATCAGCCGCCTGAACACCGACGTGGTCGGCGCCCAGCGGGCCATCACCTCGGTCCTGCAGTCGGTGGTGTCGAACCTGATCAGCGTGGTGGCGGTGCTCATCACGATGCTGGCGCTGTCCTGGCAGGTGACCCTGCTGGCTCTGGTCCTGGTGCCGCTGTTCGTCCTCCCGGCGAAGCTGCTGGGCCGCAGGCTCGCGAACATCTCGCGCGAGGCCATGGACAACAACGCCGCGATGAGCTCGCTCATGACCGAGCGGTTCAACGTGGGCGGGGCCATGCTGGTCAAGCTCTACGGCCGCCCCGACGAGGAGACCAGCGCCTTCTCCGACAAGGCGGCCCGGGTGCGCGACCTCGGGGTGCGTCAGGCGGTGATCGGCGGCCTGCTGTTCACCATGCTGGCCACGATCACGGCGCTGGCCATGGCGATGGTCTACGGCGTGGGCGGTGTGCTCGCGGTGGACGGTTCGTTCGAGGTGGGCACCCTGGTGGCGCTCACCACCCTGCTGGCCCGGCTCTACGGGCCGATCACCACGCTGTCCAACGTGCACGTGGAGATCATGACGGCGCTGGTCTCCTTCGACCGGGTCTTCGAGGTGCTGGACCTGGAGCCGCAGATCAAGGAGAGCCCGGACGCGAGGCCGCTGCCCGACGGCCCCCTGGGGGTCGAGTTCGACCGGGTGTCCTTCCGCTACCCGGGCGCCTCGGAGACGTCGGTGGCGTCCCTGGAGCTGACTCCACAGGCGGAGGCGTCCGACGACACCCAGGTGCTGAGCGGGGTGTCCTTCCGTGCCGAACCGGGACGGATGGTGGCGCTGGTGGGCCCGTCGGGAGCGGGCAAGTCGACCCTCACGCACCTGGTGTCGCGGCTGTACGACCCGAAGGAGGGCGCGGTGCGGATCGGAGGCCTCGACCTGCGCGAGACCACCTCCGACTCCCTGCGGGAGGCCGTCGGGGTGGTGACGCAGGACGCGCAGCTGTTCCACGACACGGTGGGCGCGAACCTGCGCTACGCGCGCCCTGGGGCGACCGACGCGGAGCTGGAGGAGGCGCTGCGGATGGCGCGGCTGGGCGGGCTCCTCGACCAGCTGCCCAACGGCCTGGACACCATGGTCGGCGACCGGGGGTACCGGCTGTCGGGCGGCGAGAAGCAGCGCCTGGCGATCGCGCGGCTGCTGTTGAAGGCCCCCTCCGTGGTGGTCCTGGACGAGGCCACGGCGCACCTGGACTCGGAGTCCGAGGCCGCGGTGCAGGAGGCGCTGTCGGTGGCGTTGGAGGGCCGGACCTCGCTGGTGATCGCGCACCGGCTGGCCACGGTGCGGGAGGCGGACCAGATCCTGGTGCTGGAGGACGGCCGCATCCTGGAGCGCGGCACGCACGAGGAGCTGCTGGAGGCGGGCGGCCTGTACACGGCGCTGTACCGCACGCAGTTCGCGTCCCAGTCGGGTTAGGGGGCGGGGCGGTTCCGTCGATCGGCGGGGCCGCCCCTCACTCCCGGCCGGGCCGCTTCCCCGCCTTCTCCTTCTTCGGGCCCTTCCGCTTCTTCTTTTCGGACTTCCCGGACCGCTTGCCGCCCTGGTCTTCCTTGGCGGCCTTCCCGTCCCCTCCGCGCTTGCCCCCGCCCTTCCCGGCCTTCGTGCCCTTCCGTGACTTCGTGTCCTTTTCGGCCTTGTCGGCCTTCTTGGCCTTCTTGGCCTTCTTCCCCTTCTTCGGCTTCTTGGCGTCCTTGGAGGTCACGTGGTCCTCCAGGAGCGCGGGGAGCGGGGCCAGGCCGGGACCTCCCTGGAAGATCCAGTCGTCGAGGGCCTCCAGGAGGCGGTCCTCGGTCATCCGGCCCAGCCAGACGGGGCGTCCTCCGGCCGCGCGGCCCTCGTGGGAGGGTTGGACGACAACCACGTTGGCCTGGAAGCAGATGCCCAGGCACGTGCTGGTGCGGACCGGAACCCGGCGGGCGGCGTGGTCGTCGATGACTCCGAGGCGGGCGAGCTGCGCCGTGTGGTCGACGCCGGGCACCTTCTTACGCGTGCCGCAGCAGCAGCCCCGGCAGACCGTGAGCTTGCAGGGCGCCCCCTCGACCGCGCTCACCGCACCTCCCCGTCCGGACCGCGTGACGTCGTCCCCTCATGTCCTGGTTCCAGGGTATTCCCGCGGAACAACCTCCTCACCAGCGAGGACAGTGCCCGGTCCGGTCACCTCGACGGGGCGCCAGGTCTCGGGCAGCCCCTCGTCCTCCGGGTCCGCCGCCTTCCAACCGGGCCCCCAGACCATCGGCAGCCCGGCGGCGAAGAGCGGGTGGGGCCGGTCCATCAGCTGCACCCGGACCTGGGGTTCGGTACACGCCCCGGAGTTGCCGCACGCGGCGACCGGCTGGCCCGCCGCCACGACGTCGCCCGGGGCCACCGCGGCCGAGCCCCGGCGCAGGTGGCCCAGGAGCACGTACGCACCGCCGACGTCGATGACCACGTGGTTGCCCATGAGCCCCGAGGGCCCGCGCAGCTCGCGCAGGGTGTTCTCCACGACGGCCCCGAACAGCCACGGCCAGGAGTTGCGGCTGCGGTGGTCGCGCTGTCGGTCGTGCACCCTGACCACGGTGCCGTCGGCCGGGGCGTACACGGGGGCGCCGAACGCCGGGAAGTCCTCCGGCGGGCGGCTGAGCGGCCGCCAGCCGATGTCCGGCCGGGTGCCGTCCTCGGCGACCAGACCGAGCGCGTGGGTCTGGCCGTAGGCGTGGGTCCCCTGGCTGGGCACGTGGTCGACGGGGCTGGTCAGCGGCATCCAGCGCCCCCGCACCGGCGGGGCCAGCACCCTCGGCGCGCATCTGGGGGTACCCAGCCTCAGGTGCACCGCGAGCGCCACCACCAGCAGGGTCGCGCCCACCCACCAGGACAGGCCGAGGTATCCGGCCAGGAGGGCGGCCATGGCCGCCCACATCAGGGGCATGCGCAGGCGGGCGAGGAGCCGGGGCAGCAGACGCGGAACGGGCGAGACCATGCCCCATTGTGGGCCGGTCTCCCCCGTTCCGCGCCACGGTCCCGGGTCCCGAGCGGGTCCTACTCCTGGTCCCGCTTGTTCTCCTGTGCGCGTTTGCGCAGGTAGTCGGTGGCGGCCCCGGCGCCCTTGTCGATCTTGTCGTCGTGGGCCCCACCGGTCGCCTTCTTGGCGGCGTCGGCGACCTTCCCGACGACTCCCTCGGCCTTGTCGGCGTGGTCGTTGACGGCCTTCTTGAGCCGGTCGAACGTGTTTCCGCTGTCGGACATGGAACCCCCTAGACGTGTCCGGTCTGATGGTGCGATACCCGTTTCACCTGGACTTCAAGCGAAACGTCCGTCACGGTTCACAGCCCCAGCACCATGCGGGCCACCGAGAAGTAGATGAGCAGACCGGTGGCGTCCACGAGGGTCGCGACCATCGGCGAGGAGACCACGGCGGGGTCCACCCCCACCTTGCGGGCGAGCAGGGGCATCGCCGATCCGATGATCGCCGCCCAGGTGCAGATGGCGATCACCGACAGGGCGACCACCACGGCGATGTCCGCGCCGACCAGAACCGACCCGATGACGAGCGCGATCCCGGCGAGCATCACGCCCAGGAGCAGGCCCACCCGGCTCTCCTTCCAGATCACCGACGGCAGGTCGCGCACGCGCACCTCCCCGACCGCGAGGGCGCGCACGATGGCCGTCGCCGACTGGGCTCCCACGTTGCCGCCGGTGCCGATGAGCATCGGAACGAACATCGCCAGCGCCGTGACCTCCTCCAGGGTGGCCTCGTACACCTGCATGACGTTGACGGTGAGGGTCGCGGCGACGATGAGCAGCATGAGCCACACCGAGCGGGCGCCGACCAGGCGCAGCACCCCGACGGACACGTAGTGGTCGTCGATGGGGCTGGCACCGGACTGGCGGGCCATGTCCTCGGAGTCGGCCGCCTCGATGACCTCCAGGGCGTCGTCGAAGGTGAACAGGCCGACGAAGCGGTCCTCCGAGTCCACCACCGGCAGGGAGACGAGGTTGGCCTCCTGGATGAGCCGGGCGGCGTCCTCGACCGGTTCGCTCACGCTCACCCGGGGCGCGAGGACGTCGACCAGGTCCTTGAGCACGCGGTCGTCGTCGCTGACGACGAGGTCGCTCAGGGTGATGGTGCCGACCAGTCGGCGCCCGTCGCTGACCACCGGGAGCGTGTAGATGGTCTCGGCGTCGGCTCCCTTGGCGCGCACCACCTCCAGGGCGCGGCCCACGGTGAGGTCCCGGTGCAGGATGACGGTCTCCGGCGTCATGTGCCGGCCCACCGAGTCCTCCTCGTAGCCGAGGAGCGCGGCGGTCATCTTGCGTTCGGCGGAGCTCAGCCCGGCCAGGGCCCGGGTGGCGATCTTGGCCGGGGCCTCTCCGATGAGGCGGGCCCGGTCGTCCGGGTCCATCTCCTCCAGGATCTGGTGGAAGTCGGGGGCCCGCAGGCCGAGGAGGATGGCCTGCTGCTGCCCGGGGTCCAGTTCCTCGAAGACCTCCAGCTCGCGGTCCTTGTCCAGGAGCCGGAAGGGGATGATCGCCTCGCTGCTGGACATGCGGGCCAGTTCGTCCGCGATCTCGTGGGGCCTGTGTTCGGCCAACCAGAGCCTGATGCCGGTCAGGTCGTTCGTCTCGACCAGGTCCGTGAGTTCTTCAGCGCGCTCGCCGTCCATGCGAAGCACCCCCTTGCGTCTCCATCGCCCGGCGGGCACGCCCGCGGGGCCGCGAATTCTGGGAAGTCCGGGTCCTGGGGACCGGTCCGGCCCCTCGTCACTGGTGTGGTGGTCCGTGCGGGCGTCGGCGCCCAGGGGGCGGAGAGGGCGAGCACGGGGGTCCGTGAACGGGTACGAAGACCTCGTACCGGGGTCGGGGAACATGTCGACCCTACCCCCAGGAGGGGCCGGGGACGCTCACCCGGGCCGGTGGGCGAGCGGTCGGGGGTCAGGTCCGCCAGAGCACCACGAGGGCGCAGTCGTCGTTCTTGTCCTTGCTGAGGGTGTCGACCACCTCGCCCGCTCCGGTGGCGAAACCCTGTGTGACCAGTGTGTCGGCGGCTCCGAGAAGCCGGTCGATACCCGCGTCGAGGTCCTCGCCCGGCGTCTCGATGAGGCCGTCGGTGCACAGCATGATGGCGTCGCCGGGCCGGAGCTTGCCCTGGACTGAGGTGTAGGTCATCTCGGGGATGACACCGAGGACCACGCCCTTGGCCTCGGTGGTGCTCCACACCCCGCCGCCGCCGTCGAAGTGCAGGGCGGGCGGGTGCCCCGCGGAGGCGACCTGGTACTCGCCGGTCTCGGTGTCCACGCTCAGGTGGACCGCGGTGACGAAGCCCTCCCCGCCGCTGTTGCGCATGAGGTAGTCGTTGCAGTGGGCGAGGAAGTCGGCGGCGGGGACCGCGCCGATGAGCCCGCTGAAGGCGCCCGAGAGCATCAGCGCGCGGGTCCCGGCGTCCACCCCCTTGCCCGAGACGTCGACGACGGCGACGTCGAGCCGGTTGCCGCGGCGGTTGGAGACGACGAAGTCGCCGCCGAAGGAGGAGCCGCCCGCCTGGCGCAGGACGGCGGTGCGCCCCCAGCCGTCGGGGACCGGGGGGAGCCTCCCCTGGTCGCGGAGGCGGTCGCGCAGGTCCAGCAGCATCATCTCGCCGCTCAGGCCCTGCACGCCGAGGCGTTCGCGCACGCCGGACAGAAGGTAGGACAGGACTCCGGTGACGCCGATGGTGACGACGAGCCCCGGGCCGACCTGGCCGAAGTCGAGCATGTAGGCCACGAACAGCAGGACGGCGACGACCACACCGAGCAGGAAGGCGAGGCTCTTGCGTTTGAGCAGCAGCCCGCCCGCCAGGACGGTGAGGATGGTGGAGCTGGGCGGGAACCAGCCGGCGGGACCCCACACGGCGCCCACGCCGATGCCCACGGCGATGGCCACCAGGGTGATGAGGACGAGGCGGTAGCGGAAGAGCACCTTGCGCCGGAGCACCGCGACAACGCGCTGCACGGTGGATCGCAGCAGTCGGGTGGCCCTGGCGGTCGGTGTGGGGTTCATTGATCCTCTAGGCTCGGCACGCCCGCTCACCCGCGGGACTCACTCCTGGTCGTGGTAGGGCGCACCGGCGCGCTCTCGGTCGCGTTCGGGGGCCTGGTCGGGGTCGGCGGAGGGGGCGCTGTGTGGGGGCACGGCCCGGGTCGCGGAGGCTGGTTCCGCCGAGGGGCGGGCACCGATGGACGCGGACAACACGGTGTCTCGGACTACGATGGCCCGCCGCTGTGCACGAACTGTAGCGCTTGGGGTGCTGGCCTGGCACGTACTACCAGCGGCGATCCGCCCCATAACCCCGGGTTTGGGTTCCGCCTAAACCCGGGCGCCCGGGGTCGGACTCGGGCACCCGTAGGGGAACTTCCCGGCGATGTCCGGAACTCACCCCTCTCCCGGACACCGCTCCCGGGTCGGGTGTGTCCCGGACGCACCCGGGCACGCGTCCGCCCCCGGGCGCGGGGCGCGCGGGGGCGGACCAACGGTCCCGCACCGGAGCGGGACCACGGACGGGGTTACGGAAGCGGGGGGAGCTCGCCGGTGCTCTCGTAGTCGCTCAGCATGGCGATGCGGCGGGTGTGCCGCTCCTCGTCGCTGTACGGGGTGGCCAGGAAGACCTCCACGAACCGGGTGGCCTCCTCCAGGGAGTGCATCCGACCGCCGATGCCGAGCACGTTCGCGTCGTTGTGCTCGCGCGCCAGCCTGGCGGTGTCCTCGCTCCAGGCCAGGGCGGCGCGGACGCCGGCGACCTTGTTGGCCGCGATCTGCTCACCGTTGCCGGAGCCGCCGATCACGACACCCAGGGAGCCCGGGTCCTCGGCGACGCCCTCGGCGGCGCGCAGGACGAAGGGAGGATAGTCGTCGACCGCGTCGTAGACGGCCGGTCCGGCGTCCACGACCTCGTGGCCGTTCTCCTTCAACCAGGAGACGAGGTGTTCTTTGAGCTCGAAGCCCGCATGATCTGATCCAAGGTAAACACGCACGTCACCAGTGTGACAGCTCCCGGGAACAGAAGAAGCCGCGCCCCTCGCCGACCGTGGGGCCGGTGCTGGGCGCGGCGCGCGTCGTGCCGGTCGCGGGTTCAGGCCCCGGCGGCGGCCGCCGCGACGCTCAGACCGAGGGCGGCGAAGCCCGCCATCGACAGGATCGCGATCAGGTTGTACACGAGGATCGACTTGAGGTCCTTACTGAGGGGACCTGCCTTGGAGACCGCGGGCTTGTTGCTCAACTCACACCTCGATTGGTTTCGACCAGGGGATGACCAGTCGGAATCTTTCCACACGGCACAACGCGCGCGTCACCGGGTCCGATTCCGTCGGACCATGGTAAGGGCGGTGAGAACGGCCACAGGGTTCACCGTTGCACGGACTTGACCTCGCAGAACTCCACCAGGCCCGGCAGTCCCCACTCGCGACCGTTGCCGGAGCGCTTGTACCCGCCGAAGGGGGCGCGGGGGTTGAGCGCGCCGCCGTTCAGTTCGACCTGTCCCGCGCGCAGGCGCCGGGCCACCGCCATCCCCTCGTCGGGGTCGGCCGACCACACGGCGGCGCTGAGCCCGTACACGGTGTCGTTGGCGATCCGCACCGCCTCCTCGACGGTGTCGTAGGGGATGAGGGCCAGGACCGGGCCGAAGATCTCCTCCTGGGCGACACGCATGTCGTTGCGCACGTCGGCGAGGACGGTCGGGCGGACGTAGTAGCCCACGGGCCGCTCCTCGACCGGCCCGGGTCCGCCGGTGACCACCCGGGCGCCCTCCTCCATGCCGAGGTCGACGTAGGAGCGGACCCGGTCCCGCTGCGCGGCGGAGACCAGCGGTCCCAGACGGGTGGAGTCGTCCTCGGGGTCGCCCGGGACGTACTTGGCGGCGGAGGCGGCGGCCAGTTCCACCGCCTCCTCGTAGGAGTCGCGGTGCACGAGCATACGGGTGAGGGCGTTGCAGCTCTGGCCGGTGTTGCGCATGACGTCGGCGACACCGCGCCTGACCGCCTTGGCGAGGTCGGCACCGGGCAGGATCACGTTGGGCGACTTCCCGCCCAGTTCCAGGGAGACCCGCTTGACCGTCTCGGCCGCCACCCGCGACACCCGGACTCCGGCGCGGGTGGAACCGGTGAAGGAGACCATGTCCACTCCGGGGTGGGCGGCGATCGCCTCGCCCACCACGGCCCCGGTGCCGGAGACCAGGTTGAACACGCCCGCGGGAAGACCGGCCTCGTGCAGGACCCCCGCGAGCCAGTAGGCGCTGAGCGGTGCGACCTCGCTCGGCTTGAGCACCACGGTGTTGCCCGCGAGGAGGGCGGGGACGACCTTCAGGACGACCTGGTGCAACGGGTAGTTCCACGGGGTGATGGCGCCGACCACGCCGACCGGCTCGTGCACGACCAGGCTGTTGCCGACCTCCTCGCCGCCGAAGTAGCGCTCCCCGTGCTCCTCGACGAGATCGATGTAGGTGCGGAACACGCGCGCGGGCAGCCCGGCCTGCACCTTGGTCGCGAAGGTGGCGGGGGCGCCCACGTCGGCGGTGAGCACGCGGGCGACCTCGTCGAGCCCCGCCTCGAACAGTTCCAGCGCGCGGGACAGGTGGGTGACGCGCTGGCCCGGGGAGAGCGCGGACCACGCGGGGAGGGCCGCTCCGGCCGCGGCGACCGCGGCGTCGACGTCGGCGGCGGCCCCCGCCGGGACGGTGTCGATGACCTGTTCGGTCGCCGGGTTGACCACGTCGATGGCCTCGGTGGAGGCGGAGTCGCGCCAGGCGCCGTCGATGTAGAGGGATCGCATGGCCCCACTGTCGCAGAACGCGGTTCGGGTTGGCCAGGGCGGCCCGGGTCCGGAACGGGTTCGGGGCGGGTGGCCGCGGGAACCACGGTCACCCGCCCCGAAGGCGTGTGTCGGAGCCGCGCCGTGCGCCGCTCGCGGGTCAGCCCCAGTGCGGGGGCCGGTCGGCGATCAGCCGCGCGGTGGAGTCCTCGTCGCTGTCGCCCCACCCCTCGGAACGTTCGTCGCTCGTGGTGTCGGGCAGGAGGTCGAGGTCGTCGAGGAAGGTGGCGCGGCGGTCGCCGTCAGGCCCTGGCATCGGTACTCCCGGTGGTCAGTCGAAGATGGGTGAGCGCGTGCGGGTGCGCTTGAGCTCGAAGAACCCGTCGGTGCCGGCGACCAGGCGCACGCCGTCCCACAGCTTCCCGGCGGCCTCGCCGCGCGGGACCGGGGAGACGACCGGGCCGAAGAAGGCCACGTCCTCCACCTGGACGACGGGCGTGCCGACGTCCTCCCCCACCAGCTTCATCGCCTCGGCGTGCGAGGCGCGCAGGGCCTCATCGTACGCGGTGGAGTCGGCGGCCTCGGCCAGGTCCTCCGGCAGCCCGGCGTCGGCCAGCGCGGCCCGCAGGGTGTCGGTGGTCCGCGGTTCGCCCTCGTGGTGGTAGCGGGTGCCCAGGGCCGTGTAGAGGGCGCCCAGCACCTCGGGGCCGAAGCGCTGTTCGGCCGCCACGCACACGCGCACGGCCCCCCACGCCCGGTCGTTGAACCGCCGGTAGTCCTCGGGCAGGTCACGTCCCTCGTTGAGCACGCTCAGGCTCATCACGTGCCAGCGCACGGTCACGGGGCGGACCGTCTCGACCTCCAGCAGCCAGCGGGAGGTGATCCACGCCCAGGGGCAGGCCGGGTCGAACCACATGTCCGCGTACACGGTCTCCCGCTCACCGGACCGCGCGGGGGTCTCGTTCATCACTGCTCCTCGTCTGGGGCCGAGGTGATGGCCCCGGGGGAAGGTCGGTTCCGGTGGCCGCGCGACCGAGCCCGGACGCACCCCCACCACCGATCGTCAACCACGGTGATCGGTTGCGCATTCCAGTCCGGTGCGTGGCAGGATCGATCCGACGACAACGACCTCCGACCCCGACGGCCCACCCCCGGTCGGCGGGCTCGACCCGGTCGACAACCGATTCCGGCCGACGACGAAGACGGCCGTGAAGGGAGCGTGGCGTGGCAGGGAACCTGACACGGGACGAGGCCAAGGAGCGGGCCCGCATTCTCAGCGTGGACTCCTACGCCGTGGAGCTGGACCTCACCACCGGTGACGAGACCTTCCGGTCCACCACCGTGGTGCGCTTCTCCAGTTCGGAACCGGGTGCGCGGACCTTCGTCGACCTGGCGGCGCCGAGTGTGCGCAGCGCCGTCCTGAACGGGCGCGAGCTGGACGCGGACCAGCTGTTCGACGGCGAGCGGCTCACCCTGCCGGACCTGGCCGCGGAGAACGAGCTGACGGTGGTGGCCGACGCCGCCTACATGCGCACGGGCGAGGGCCTGCACCGCTTCGTCGACCCGGTCGACGACTCGGTGTACCTGTACAGCCAGTTCGAGACGGCCGACGCGCACCGCATGTTCACGTGCTTCGACCAGCCCGACCTCAAGGCCACGTTCGAGCTGACCGTGTTCGCCCCGCCGTCGTGGGAGGTCGTCTCCAACAGCGCCCCGGACGTGGAGCGCGAGGCGGCGGGCGAGGAGCGCGTGCGCTGGCACTTCCCCGCGACCCAGGTCATGTCCACCTACATCACCGCGCTGATCGCCGGCCCCTACCACGTGGTCCGCGACGAGCACGACGGCATCCCGCTGGGCCTGTACTGCCGCGCCTCGCTCGCCGAGCACCTGGACTCCGAGGCGCTGTTCGAGGTCACCAAGCAGGGCTTCGACTTCTTCCACGGCCTGTTCGACCTGCGCTACCCGTTCGGCAAGTACGACCAGCTGTTCGTGCCCGAGTTCAACGCGGGCGCCATGGAGAACGCGGGCGCTGTCACCTTCCTGGAGGACTACGTCTTCCGCTCGCGGGTCACCGACGCCCGCTACGAGCGGCGCGCCGAGACGATCCTGCACGAGATGGCGCACATGTGGTTCGGCGACCTCGTCACCATGCGCTGGTGGGACGACCTGTGGCTGAACGAGTCGTTCGCGACCTACGCGAGCGTGTACTGCCAGGTCAACGCCACCCAGTGGTCAGACGCCTGGACGACCTTCGCCAACGTGGAGAAGGCGTGGGCGCTGCGCCAGGACCAGCTGCCCTCGACCCACCCCATCGCCGCCGACATGGTCGACATCCAGGCGGTGGAGGTCAACTTCGACGGCATCACCTACGCCAAGGGCGCCTCGGTCCTCAAGCAGCTGGCCGCGTACGTGGGCGTGGACGCGTTCTTCGCGGGCGTGCGCGCCTACTTCAAGGAGAACGCGTTCGGCAACACCGAGCTGCGCGACCTCCTCAAGCACCTGGAGGCCGCCTCCGGCCGCGACCTGTCCGGCTGGTCGAAGGAATGGCTGGAGACCACGGGCGTCAACACCATGCGCCCGGAGTTCGAGGTGGACGCGGACGGGAACTTCACGTCGTTCGCGGTCCTCCAGGAGGCCGACCCCGAGCACCCCACGCTGCGCTCGCACCGGCTGGCCGTGGGCCTGTACGACCGCACCGCCGACGGCGTCGTGCGACGCGAGCGCGTGGAGCTGGACGTCAGCGGCGCGCGTACCGAGGTCGCCGAGCTGGTGGGCAGGGCGCGGCCTGACCTGGTGCTCATCAACGACGACGACCTGACCTTCACCAAGATCCGTCTGGACGAGCGCTCCCTGCGCACGGTGGTGGAGGGCGCGGGCCGCATTCGCGAGTCGCTGCCGCGCGCGCTCGCCTTCGGCGCCGCCTGGGACATGACCCGCGACGGCGAGATGGCGGCCCGGGACTACGTCGACCTGGTGATCTCCGGGATCAGCGGCGTCGACGACGTCACCGTGGCCCAGACCCTGCTCCGCCAGGCGTCGGGGGCGCTGTTCAACTACGCCGCCCCGGAGTGGCGCCCGACCGGTTTCGCCCGGCTGGCCGACCGGCTGAGCGAGCTTCTGTCGTCCGCCGAGCCCGGCGGCGACCTCCAGCTGGCCTACGTCAACGCCCTGGCCGACGCCGCCGTGACCGACGCCCACCTGTCCCTGCTGCGCGGGTTGCTGGACGGCGCGATCACCGTGGAGGGCCTGGAGGTCGACACGGACCTGCGCTGGACCCTGCTGCGCCGCCTGGTCGCCGCCGGTGAGGCGGGAGAGGCCGAGATCGCCGCCGAGCTGGAGGCCGACCCGACGGCCGCCGGGCAGCGCAACGCCGCGGGCGCCCGGGCGGCGATCCCCACGGCCGAGGCCAAGGAGACCGCGTGGGAGCGGATCGTCGGCGGGGAGCTGGCCAACGCCGAGTTCCGCGCCACCCTTCTGGGCTTCACTGAGCCGCGTCAGGCGGAGCTGTACCGCCCCTACCTGGAGCGGTACTTCGCCCAGCTGGCCCCGGCCTGGGAGAAGTGGACGGGTGAGTTCGCGCAGACCTTCGCCGAGGTGGTCTACCCGAGCCAGCTCGTGGAGGAGGCGACCCTGGAGCGCACCGACGCCTACATCGCGGAGCACTCCCCCGCTCCGGCGCTGTACCGCCTGCTGATCGAGGGGCGGGCCGGTGTGGAGCGCGCCCTGCGCGCCCGCGCCAGGGACGCCGCCGCCGGTGAGGAAGGCTGACCGGCACCACCGTGACGAGCGGGACGGCCCCGTGCGCGTGTGCGCCCGGGGGCCGTCCCGTGTGCGGACCCGGTCCGTCTGCGGCTACAGACCGTGTCCCCGGTGGCCCAGGGGCCCCAGCGCCCTGCGTACGCGGGCGACCATCCGGGGGTCGGCGAGCAGTTCGTCCACCAGGACCGGTTCGCCCTCGCCGCTGGTGAGCGGTATCCGCCAGTTCGGGTACTCGGTGCTGGTGCCCGGCTGGTTCTGCATGCGGCGCTCCCCCACCAGGTCGGTGAGCGCGACGCCCAGCATCCGCGACGGGGTGGCCGCCAGGTAGGCGTGCATCGCCGCGACCACGGACGCGGGGTCGCCGACCGGGTCGGCGTCCTCCTCCAACAACCCCAGGTACACCAGGAGCGCGCACCACTGGGCCACCCGCGCCTCGGAGGCCGCCCGCTCCTCGGCCACCGGCCGGTCCAGCAGTCCGAGGCGGGCGCGCAGCTCCACGTGCTCGGCGGACAGGTAGGAGGAGACCGGCGGCAGGTCGTGCGTGGCCACGGTGGCCAGGCAGTCCCGCCGCCACCCGTCGGGGGTGAGCGGCTCCCCGTCCCCGTCGTTCTCGAACCACAGGACGGAGGTGCCGAGCACACCGCGGTCGGCGAGGTGGTCGCGCACCCACGGTTCGACGGTGCCCAGATCCTCGCCGACGACCACCGCGTCGGCGCGGCGCGCCTCCAGGAGCAGCGCACCGACCATGCCCTCGTGGTCGTAGCGCAGGTAGGTGCCCTGGTCGGGAGAGGCCCCCTCGGGCACGCACCAGAGGCGGAACAGGCCCATGACGTGATCCATCCGCAGGCCGCCCGCGTGCCGCAGCGCCTGCGAGACGATCTGCCGGAACGGCCCGTAGCCCAGTTCGGCCAGGCGGTTCGGGTTCCAGGGCGGCTGTCCCCAGTCCTGGCCCCGCCGGTTGAACTCGTCCGGCGGGGCACCCGCGTGCAGCCCGGGCACGAGGGCGTCGCCGTACATCCAGGCGTCGGCGCCGCCCGCGCGCACGCCGATGGCGAGGTCGTGCACGATCCCCAGGGCCATGCCGCTGTCGAGGGCGCCGTCCTGGGCACGGGCGAGCTGTTCGTCCAGGACCCACTGGAGCCAGCGGTGGAACTCCACGCGCGGCCACAGGTCCAGGGCGCGCCGTCCGACCGCGAGCGAGCCCACGTCGCGCAGTTCCGGGGGCCAGGCACGGTGGTCGGGGCCGTGCTCCTCCGCCAGGGCCGACCACGTCGCGAACTCCACCAGGGGCTGGCCCTCGCGTTCGAGGTAGTGGCGCAGGGCCTCCTCCCGGCCCGGTGCGCGCGACACCTGGAAGAGGATCTCCAGGGCGGCGCGCTTGGCCTCCCAGACGGCGTCGCGGTCCAGGAGGTCGGCGGTGCGGCCGCGCTCGCGCAACGGCCGGGCCAGGCGCTGGATGCCCTCACGCTGGGAGGGGTCGAGCCGCGCGTACTCGGGGACGTCCTCCACTCGGATGTACAGGGGGCTGGAGTAGCGGCGGCTGACCGGCAGGTACGGGGAGGGTTCGAGCGGTGTCGCGGGCCCGCTCGCGTGCACCGGGTTGATCAGGGTGAAGTCGGCGCCCAGGTCCCGGGCGCTCCACTCGGCGAGCTCGGAGAGGTCGCGCAGGTCGCCGGTGCCCCAGGAGGCTCGCGAGCGCACGCTGTAGACCTGGGCCATGAGCCCCCACAGGCGGCGGTGCTCTCGCAGGGCGGTGGGGTCGATCCGGTCGGGGACGACCAGGATCGGGGCGTCGTGCTCGACCCCCTGGTCGGTCACCCTCAGGGTGTGCGCGCCCGGGGGCAGCCCGGGATCGAACGGCAGCAGTGCGCCGTCCGCCGTCTCCACCGAACAGCGTGCGCCCTCGGGCAGCGCCAGGTCGGGTGCCTTGCCCTCGCGCACCACCACGGCGGGCGGCAGGAGACCGCGCCCGGGGTCCGGGCCGGGGTCGGCCGGGTCCACCCCCAGGGCCGTCAGGACATGGCGGATCGTGTCCGGACCGACGGACACCCGTCGGCCCCGCCAGTCCTCGTACGCGGTCGCGATCCCGTGGCGCCCGGCCAGCCGGGTCAGCTCAACGTCCCTCACAGACACCGATCATGCCCCACGGGAGCGCGCGTACACGGGAGGACGCCACGGTGTGGGGTCAGAACGCGTACGCGGGTCGCCCGCGCGGCGCCCTTCCGGGTCCGCGCGGCGCCCCTCTCGGCCGCCCCCGCGCGTGCGTGGACCGGGCCGCAATCCCGTGGCGGAAGACCCGGTGGGAGCTGCATAATCGAACACGTGCTCGCCAACTACCGACGGCTGTTCGCCGTGCCCCACGTCCTGTCCCTGTTGTCCTGGTCCCTCGCGGCCAGGTTCTACACGCCGGGGCTGATGATCGGGGTGACGTTCCTGGTTCAGGGATGGACGGGCTCGTACACCCTGGCGGGGCTGGTGGCGGGCGCGTTCACCCTGGGCATGGCACTGGTGGGACCGTTGCGCGGGCGCATGGCCGACCGCGGCCACAGCGACCGTCTGGTGCTCGTGTGCGGGGTGGTGTTCACGGTCGGATTGACGACCCTGGCGCTGCTGCCCGCCTCGCTGTGGTGGGTCTCCCTGCCGCTGGCCCTGGGCACCGGGTTGTTCGGTACCCCGGCCAACCAGATCGTGCGCGCCCTGTGGCCGCGCCTGACGACGGGTCCCGAACGGCAGGCGATCTACGCGGCCGAGGCCACCACCCAGGAGTTGGTGTTCGTCTTCTCGCCCATCCTCACCGCCGGTGTCGTGGCGATGGCCGGCCCCCGCTGGGCCCTGCTGCTCCTGGGGGTTCTGGGGTTGCTTGGAGCGGTGGGGTTCGCACTCTCACTGCGCCGCGCGGGGGTCACCGGACCGGCCGAGCGCCCGGCGGAGGCCGACGGGGACGGTACGGGCGGCCGCCGCTCCGGCCGGGCCGACCGCAGCCTGCTCCTGCTCCCGGCCCTCTTCCTGCTGTTCGCCATGTGCGGGATGATCGTCTCCGGCGTGGTCGGCATGGACCTGGTGATCGTGGCCTGGGCCAACGAGCTGGGCGCTCCCCACTACGTCATGGTGCTGGCCTCGGTGTGGGCGCTGGGCTCCCTGGTGGGCGGCGCGGTGGCCGGGTCGCTGCGGGGCAGGCCGCGGCTGTCACTGCGCGCCTTCGCCGCCGCCCTGGGCATCGCGGTGCTGATCCCCTTCATGCCCCCGGTCAGCCACCTTCCGACCCCTCTGCTGCTCACCCCGCTGCTCTTCGTGTCGGGACTGGCGCTGGCCCCCACCCTGGCCGCCGTGATGGGCCGCCTGGGCGACACCGCCCCCGCCCACCGCAGAGCGGAGGCCTTCGGCTGGATGGCCACCGCCATGAGCGTCGGCGCCGCGTTGGCGGGACCGCTGACCGGTGCGCTGGTGGACTCCGTCGGCATCGCGGGCGGGGCGCTGGGCGCCACCGTCATGGTCCTGCTGTCCGCCGTGCTGAGCCTCTTCCTGGGACGGTTCTCCGGGGCCGCGGGAGCCTCGGCCCCGGCCCCGGGCAGCGCCGCCCGGGAGCAGGTCAGTCCGTCCATCCCGGGGGGACCCGGTGCGCCCACGGGCGTGCCCGCTCCAGCTGGGCCGACAGGGACAGCAGGGTCCCCTCTCCCCCCATCCGCCCCGTGAGCATGGAACCGATCGGCAGTCCCTCCGACGACCAGTGCAGCGGGACGCTCACCGAGGGCTGACCGGTCACGTTGTAGAGCGACGTGAACGGCGTGAACTCGGTCATGAGCCGGAACTCCTCCTCGGGCCCGCCCGAGGTGAAGTGCCCGATCGGCACCGCCGGCCGGGCCAGCGTGGGGCTCAGGACGGCGTCGAAGCCGGACGTGGCCGCGAGCAGGGCCCGTGTGCCGTGTTGGAGGCGGGCGGTGGCCGCCATGAGCTCGGGCACGGTGGTCCGGCGGGCGCGTTCGCGCAGCCAGCGGTTGATCGGAGTGAGCTCGCTCTCGCGTGCCGGGTCGACGGGCGAGGCCGAGGCGATCGCGGCCCACAGGTACTGGAAGTCCTCCAAGTAGGAGCCCCCGAAGACGGTCTCACCGGGGTTGTCGATCTCCTCGACCTCGTGCCCGAGTTCCAGGAGCAGCCGGGTGGTGTCCTCGTGCGCGGCGACCACGTCGGGGTGGACTCCGATACCGGTGGCCCCGGTGTCGCGGTAACGGGCGACGCGCAACCTGCCCGGTTCGCGCCGGGCGTGGTCCACGAAGGTCCCGCCGCCGGGCGGCGGAGGGGCGGTGTGGAGGTCCCCCGGCAGGTGGCACTCCATGGCGTCCAGCATCAGCGCGGCGTCCAGGACGGAACGGGTGATCGGCCCCGCCGTCGACAGCCCGTGGAAGTCGGCCCGGTCCGGGCCGAGGGAGATCCGGCCCCGGGTGGGCTTGAGCCCGAACAGGCCGCAGACGCTGGCGGGGATGCGGACGGAGCCGCCGCCGTCGCTGGCCTGGGCGACCGGCGCGAGCCCTGCGGCCACGGCGGCGGCCGCGCCCCCGCTGGAACCGCCCGGGGAGAGATCAGTGTCCCAGGGGTTGCGGCTGGGCGGGGCGACGCCGTTCTCGGTGTGGCAGGTGGACCCGAACTCAGGAGTGTTGGTCTTCCCGAGGAACACGGCGCCGGCGTCGCGCAGCCGGGAGACCATCGCCGAGTCCCGGGGGGCCACGTGGTCGGAGTACACGCGTGAGCCGAACGTGACACGTACCCCGGCGACGGTGTCGAGGTCCTTGATCGGCACGGGGACCCCGAGGAGCGGTGGAAGGTCGTCCGGCGTGTCGTTCACGACCCGTTTCTCCGCGTTTCGGGCCTGATCCAAAGCCAATTCTTCGGTAACCGTAACGTAGGCACCGTATCGGTCGTCCAACCTCCGAATACGATCCAGAAAGTGCTCAGCGATCTCAACAGGTGACAGTTCACGACTGCGGACCAACGCCGCGATCCGGTACGCGGGAAGTTCATGGATTCTGGTCATGCCACCCGAGGTTAACCGGGTAGGGCAACGGGCACCACGCCGGGGACGGCACTTCTCTAGAGAGATGGCGAAAGGGCAATCCTTCCCCGTTCAGCCGCCCCGGACACGCTTGGGCACCCGAACACCAGGGAAGAAAACTGTGAGAAGTCATGCACTAGGACTCGGATATGGATGGAACTAACCTGTCCGTCGTGGAATCGGCAACCAGAGTGAACGGTCGTAGCTCAACCTCCGGCGGGTCGGAGCCCGAACGGCCCGAAACCCTCTTCTTCCCCAACCAGCGCAAGGAAGGCGGCGCGGCCAGCACCAAGGCCCTCTACGGGGCCCTGAAGTCGAACGACGCCGTCCGTCGCTGGATCATACGGAGCGTCCCGGCCGGAGCGGTCGCGGGCGGCTTCGGCATGCTCACCGGGGACTGGAGGGTCGGCGTCACCATCGGCCTCGGCGTCCTGGTCTCCGTCATGGTGTGGAGCGCACGCCGTGAGTCGGAGATCCCCCGGTGGCGCAAGCCCTCCGCCGCCCAGCGCCGCACGGAGGTCCAGCTCAAACTCATGAAGCAGCTCGGCTACCGCGTCCTCCACGCACGCGCCGTACCCGGCGGCAACGGTCAGATCGACCACTTCATCGTGGGTCGGCGCGGAGCCTTCGCCATCGACTCGGAGTCCTGGGACAAGCGCCTCCCGCTGCGCAACAAGCTGGAGAAGCTCTACCACGGACGGTTCAGCAAGAACGAACGCATCGACGAGGCCCTGGAGGAGGCCAAGCGCGCGGAGGAGCTGATCAGCAAGGAGCTCGGCCGCGACATCTCGGTGCGCGCCTCCCTGGCCATCTACGGTCCGGGCATGCCCTGGGACAGCCACCGGCTGCGGGGCGTGGACATCATCACCGGCACCAAGGTCCGCAAGTGGCTGCGCAGTGGCCGGGACCGCCTGAGCGAGACCGAGATCGAGGAGATCTACCAGGCCGCGAAGAAGGCCCTGCCGCCACGTTACTGACCTCCTCCCCCTCGCCCGCTCCGAGGCCCGGAACCGGCCGCTCCGCCGCGCCCTCCGGGCCTCTCGCACGTCCGGCCGGGACTCCGACGCACCGCGCGCACGCCCGGCGCCCCGCCGCCCACCTCGGCTCATCTCACCATTCGGAACGCTCGTCTCCCCCGGCGAGACCGAAGCTACCCCCGGAGGGGACTACCATCGTGGGGAAACACCCGCGACGATGGGAGTCCACCCCATGCCAGCCCTACGCTCACGCACGGTCACCCACGGCAGGAACATGGCAGGTGCCCGCGCCCTCATGCGCGCCACCGGCGTGGAGCGCGAGGACTTCGGCAAGCCCATCGTGGCCGTGGCCAACAGTTTCACGGAGTTCGTGCCCGGACACGTGCACCTGCGCGAGGTCGCCGAGGTCGTCGCGAACGCCATCCGCCAGGCGGGCGGCGTGCCGCGCGAGTTCAACTCCATCGCCGTCGACGACGGCATCGCGATGGGACACGGCGGCATGCTCTACTCGCTGCCCAGCCGCGAACTGATCGCCGACTCCGTCGAGTACATGGTCAACGCCCACTGCGCCGACGCCCTGGTGTGCGTGTCCAACTGCGACAAGATCACCCCGGGCATGCTGCTCGCGGCGATGCGCCTGAACATCCCCACCGTGTTCGTCTCCGGCGGCCCCATGGAGGCCGGGAAGGTCACGGTGATCGACGGCACCGCCACCACCGTCCGCAAGCTCGACCTGATCAACCCCATGATCGCGGCGGCGGACGAGAGCGTCTCGCAGGCCGAGCTGGACGAGATGGAGGAGAACGCCTGCCCCACCTGCGGCTCCTGCTCCGGCATGTTCACCGCCAACTCCATGAACTGCCTCACCGAGGCCCTGGGGCTGGCCCTGCCCGGCAACGGCACCGTCCTGGCCACCCACACCGCCCGCAAGGCCCTCTACGAGGACGCCGGGCGCCTGGTCGTGGAGGCCGCACAGCGCTACTACCGCGACGACGACGCCTCGGTGCTGCCGCTGTCCATCGCCACCCCCGCCGCCTTCGGCAACGCCATGGCCCTGGACGTGGCCATGGGCGGGTCGACCAACACGATCCTGCACCTGCTCGCCACCGCCACCGAGGCGGGCGTCGACTTCGGGCTGCCCGAGATCGACGCCGTCTCCCGCCGCGTCCCGTGCCTGTGCAAGGTGGCTCCGAACACGGAGAAGTACCACATCGAGGACGTCCACCGGGCGGGCGGCATCCCCGCCATCCTGGGCGAACTGGCCCGGGGCGGCCTGCTCGACACCTCGCTGCCCACCGTGCACGGCAGGACCGTGGGCGAGCTGCTCGCCGACTGGGACATCGCCTCCGGCACGGCGCTGCCCGAGGCCGTCGAGCTCTTCCACGCGGCCCCGGGAGGCGTGCGCACGACGAAGGCCTACTCGCAGAGCGTCCGCTGGGACACCCTGGACACCGACCGCGAGAACGGCTGCGTCCGCTCCGTCGAGCACGCCTACACCAAGGACGGCGGCCTGGCCGTGCTGTTCGGCAACCTCGCCCCCGACGGCGCGATCGTCAAGACCGCCGGTGTGGAGGAGGAGCTGTGGACCTTCTCCGGGCCCGCCCGGGTCTTCGAGTCGCAGGACGACGCCGTGGACGGCATCCTCAACAAGCGGGTCGAACCCGGTGACGTGGTCGTCATCCGCTACGAGGGCCCCCGGGGCGGTCCCGGGATGCAGGAGATGCTCTACCCGACCAGCTTCCTCAAGGGCCGGGGCCTGGGCAAGGCCTGCGCGCTCATCACCGACGGCCGCTTCTCCGGCGGCACCTCGGGGCTGTCCATCGGCCACGCCTCGCCCGAGGCCGCGGCAGGCGGCGACATCGCCCTGGTCGAGGACGGCGACACCATCAGCATCGACATCCCCCGCCGGGGCCTGGTGCTGGAGGTCGCCGAAGAGGAGCTGAACGCCCGCCGGGAACGCCTGCTCAAGGAGCTGGGGCGGTTCCGGCCGCGCGACCGCGAACGCCCCGTGACCGCCGCGCTGCGCGCCTACGCCGCGATGGCCACCTCGGCCTCCACGGGCGCCGCGCGCGACGTCAGCCAGATCGAGGGGTAGGACCGGCGCCTCAGCCGCAGCAGCCGCCCCCGCAACAGCCTCCGCCACCGGAGGAGGCGGGGGCGGCGGCGCGTCCGCCCACGGCCACGGTGGACAGCAGGCGCACGGTGTCGCCGTGCCCCTCGGGGCAGTCGGCGGGGGTGTCGGACTCCGCCATGGGACGGGAGAGTTCGAAGGTGTCGCCGCACTCGCGGCAGCGGAAGTCGTATCGGGGCATGGGTCCAGGATAGGCCGCGACGGGGCTCCGGCTCCAGCCCCGGGCGGGCCCGCGCGCGGGGACGCCCCCGGGCGGGCCGCGGGTCACGGCTCCGTCCGGGGGCGCTGTCTGGGCCGGGTGGGACGCCCGGAACTTCCGACCCTGCTGCCGCCTAGGCGGCCAGGTGTGCCATGTACGGTTCCCACTGGGGATCACCGTGCAGGTCACCGTTGATCAACCGCCAGTGGGGGCCCTTCGGCACCTTCGGGGTGATGTGCAGCTCCCAGCCGATCTCGTCCAGGAACTTGTCCGCCTTCCGGTGGTTGCACGGCTTGCAGGCCGCCACCACGTTCTCCCACACGTGCGCGCCGCCACGGCTTCGGGGGATGACGTGGTCGATCGTCTCCGCCTTCTTCCCGCAGTAGCCGCAGATGTGCCGGTCCCGCCGCATCAACGCGACCCGGGTGAGGGGCACCCTGCGGCTGTAGGGGACGCTGATGTAGCGCCGAAGCCTGATCACCGACGGCACGTCGTAGGAGCGCGTCGCGGAGTGCAGCACCGCCCCCGCTCCGTCGTCGTGCACGACCTCCGCCTTCTCCCGCAGAACGAGCAGTATCGCTCTGCGCAGGGGCAGTGTCGTCAGTGGTTCGAAGCTGGCGTTGAGTAGCAGCACGTGGCGGCGGGCGGTGCCTGGACCACCCTCCCGGCTGCGTCGGGCGCTCATCGCGTCACCCCGACGGCCGCGAGCGACCGCCGTGTCTCTTCCCCGGCCAGCCGATCAGCCAGCCAGGTGACCTCCCTGTGCACCGACCCGAGGATCGGTGTCTCCGTACGCCTTGCCACACGGACCTCCCGGTGGTTCCCGCCGAGTTGCGTCCCGCATTCAGTTTGCTGGTTCGGACCGCTCCGGCGCCACCCCAATTTACGGCGGCCCGCCCAGAAAACGCGCGTTGTCGCTTTCCGGAACCCATTGTGCGTCCGGTCGCCCCCGTTCGATCCCCCCGCCGCGCCGAACACACACAGTGAGATACCGGTGGATAGGGTGCGAAGTATGCGCGAACTCCGCTATCCCCCGGCCACACGGCTGGACATCAACGAGACCCTCCACGGACACTCCGTCCGCGACCCCTACCGCTGGCTGGAGGACGCCGACTCCACGGACACCAAGGCGTGGTCCGACGCCCAGGACGAGCTGTACGAGAAGCTGTCGGCCGACTACGTGACCCACGACTGGTTCGCCCGCCAGGTGCGCTCCCTCATGGGCGCCGGCCACGTCGGAACCCCGGTATGGCGCGGCGACCGGCGCTTCGTCACCCGGCGCGAGCCCGGCCAGGAACACGCCGTTCTGCACGTCAGGGACGGTGACGGCCCCGAACGCGTCCTGATCGACCCCGGCGCCCTCGACCCCTCCGGGCTGACGACGCTCGACGCCTGGCGCCCCTCCCCCGACGGCCGCCTCCTCGCCTACCAGCTCTCCGAGGGCGGCAAGGAGGAGTCGTCGCTGCGCGTGATCGACATCGACTCCGGCGCGCTCGTCGACGGCCCCATCGACCGCACCCGGTACAGTCCGGTCGCCTGGCTCCCGGACGCCTCCGCCTTCTACTACGTGCGGCGTCTGCCCCCCGAAGAGGTACCCGAGGACGAGACCTCCTACCACCGTCGCGTCTACCTGCACCGGCTCGGCACCTCCGAGGAGCGGGACGCGCTCGTCTTCGGCGAGAACCGGGACAAGACCGAGTACTTCGGGGTCGACGTCAGCCGGGACGGCCGCTGGCTCGTGCTGACCTCCGTCAGGGGCACCTCGTCGGCCACCAACGCCTGGGTGGCCGACCTGACGGAGGGACCGCTGGAGAGCCCCCGCCTGGTCACCGTCCAGGAGGGCGTGGACTCCGACCTGCACCCGCAGGTGGGCCGGGACGGCCGCCTGTACCTGTTCACCGACCGCGAGGCCCCGCGCGGGCGCCTGTGCGTCGCCGACCCGGCGGCGCCCGGGTACGAGAACTGGACCACGCTGATCCCCGAGGACCCCGAGGCCGTCCTGGAGGGCCACTCCCTGGTGGGCTGGGACGGGCACGGGACCCCCGAGCTCCTGGCCGTGTGGAGCCGCCACGCCGTCAGCGAGGTCACCCGGCACGACCCCGCCACCGGGGAGCGGCTCGGCGCCCTGCCCATGCCGGGACTGGGCAGCCTCGCCGGGCTGAGCACCCGCCCCGAGGGCGGGCACGAGGCGTGGTTCGGCTACACCGACAACACGCGTCCCTCGTCCGTGTACCACTACGACGCCCGCAGCAAGGAGGTGACGCTCGCGGCCAGCCCTCCGGGCGAGATCGACCTGCCCGAGGTCCGCACCGAGCAGGTCGCCTTCACGTCCAAGGACGGCACCACGGTCCGCATGCTGGTGGTCTCCCCCGCCGGGGCCGCCGACGGTCCCAGGCCGACCATCCTCTACGGGTACGGCGGCTTCCAGATCTCCCTCACCCCGGGGTACTCCGCCGCGATCCTGGCGTGGGTGCGCGCCGGGGGCGTTTACGCCGTCGCCAACCTGCGCGGCGGCCTGGAGGAGGGCGAGGCGTGGCACCGGGGCGGCATGCTCGCCAACAAGCAGAACGTGTTCGACGACTGCGCCGCGGCCGCCGAACACCTGATCAGCACCGGGACCACCACTCCGGAGCGGCTCGCCGTCATGGGCGGCAGCAACGGCGGGCTGTTGGTGGGCACGATGGTCACCCAGCGCCCGGACCTGTTCTCGGCCGCCGTCTGTTCGGCCCCGCTCCTCGACATGGTGCGCTACGAGCGCTTCGGCCTCGGTCAGCTGTGGAACGTGGAGTACGGCAGCGCCGAGGACCCCGAACAGCTGGGCTGGCTGCTGGGCTACTCGCCCTACCACAACGTGCGTGAGGGCACCCGGTACCCGGCCACCCTGTTCACGGTGTTCGACAACGACACCCGGGTCGACCCGCTGCACGCCCGCAAGCTGTGCGCCCAGATGCAGTGGGCCACCTCGGCTCCGATCGGGGAGAAGCCGGTCCTGGTGCGCCGCGAGGCCGAGGTGGGGCACAGCTCCCGGTCGGTGAGCCGCAGCGCGGCCCTCACCGCCGACCAGCTCGCCTTCCTCGCCCACCACCTGGGGCTGTCGACCCCCTGACCACCGCCCGGGGGAGATCAACGACACAGGAGGACGGCCTCCCGCGCCGGTGTTCTCCCAGGTGGTGTTTGGGACAATCGTCGAAACCCGGGCGTGCCGCGCACCACACGGTGCGGGGCGCGCCCACCCCGCGGAGAGGACGCAGGACGTGACACAGACCGAGGCCGAGAGCACGGCGGCCACCGGGCCCCGGCGGTACGTTCACCTGGCACAGGTGCGCTACGCCGACCTCGACCCGCAGCAGCACGTGAACAACGTCCGCATGCTGACCTACCTGGAAGACGCCCGGGTCGGGTTCTTGCACTTCGGGGCGGGCGGGGACGACCCCGACGCGTTCGGCGCCACGGTGGTGGCCCGGCAGGAGGCCGACTACGTCGCTCCCCTGCTGCCCCGGGTCGAACCGGTGCGGGTGGAGCTGTGGGTGTCCGGGGTGCGCAACGCCAGCTTCACCATGGACTACGAGATCCGCGACGACGACCGCGTGTACCTGCGCGCGAAGACCGTCCTGGTCGGCTTCGACGTGGCGACGCAGAGCGCCCGGCGCCTCAACGACGCCGAGCGCGCGCTCCTGCACAGGTTCGCCTGAGCGGGGAGGTCACCGCTTCAGGGAGATGGTGACGGCCTCGCCGTCGTCATCGTCGCCCGACCCCTCGTCCCGCCGCACCCGGCCGTCGCCGCCCACGCGCAGCGAGGTCGGCTCGGCCACCGCCGGAGGCGTGGCCTCCTCGGCCACGTTCACCATGCTGTGCGCGGCCATCACCATGTACTCCCAGAGCTGGCGCTCCAGGACCTCGGGCAGGTCCAGGGAGTCCACGGCGTCACGCATGTGCCGGAGCCACAGGTCCCGCTCGGCCGCACCGATCCGGAACGGCACGTGGCGCATACGCAGGCGCGGATGGCCGCGCTGCTCGTTGTAGGTGCGGGGGCCTCCCCAGTACTGGACGAGGAACAGGCGCAGCCGCTCCTCGGCGGGTCCCAGGTCCTCCTCCGGGTACATGGGCCGCAGCACGGGGTCGTCGGCGACGCCCTCGTAGAAACGGCGGACCAGGCGGGTGAAGGTCTCCTCACCGCCCACGGCCTCGTAGAACGTCATTTGGGCGGGCTGTTCGCCCGCGCTCTGGTGGTCATCACGCGCGGAAGTCATCGCCCCCAGGGTATGCCACGCCCGGGCCCCCTCCCCTGGCCGATCCGGGAGGCGAGGGTCCGCGCCCCGCACCGGCGGACGGAGGGGCTCGCGCACGACCGGAGTCGGCGCCTCCGGGGCCGGGACACCGGTACGCGCGAGGGCCCCGCCGCCCGGAGGTCTCCGGTCGACGGGGCCCGACGTTCGTCCCGCGACTAGTCGCGGGTGAGCTTGCGGTGGGTGACCGCGTGCGGGCGCGCGGCCTCCGGGCCGAGGCGCTCGATCTTGTTCTTCTCGTAGGACTCGAAGTTGCCCTCGAACCAGAACCAGGAAGAGCCGCCCTCCCAGGCCAGGATGTGGGTCGCGACGCGGTCCAGGAACCAGCGGTCGTGGGAGGTGATCACGGCGCAGCCCGGGAAGTCCAGGATGGCGTTCTCCAGCGAACCGAGGGTCTCTACGTCCAGGTCGTTGGTGGGCTCGTCCAGGAGCAGCAGGTTGCCGCCCTGCTTGAGGGTGAGCGCCAGGTTGACCCGGTTGCGCTCGCCACCGGAGAGCACACCGGCGGACTTCTGCTGGTCGGAGCCCTTGAAACCGAAGGCGGCGACGTAGGCACGGCTGGGGATCTCGACCTTGCCGACCTCGATGAAGGTCTCACCGTCCGAGATGGTCTCCCAGACGTTCTTGGAGTCGTCGATCCGGCCCCGATACTGGTCGACGTAGGAGATGTCGACCGTGTCGCCCACGGTGATCTTGCCCTCGTCGGGGGCCTCCTCGCCGACGATCATCTTGAACAGGGTCGTCTTACCGACACCGTTGGGGCCGATGATGCCGACGATGCCGTTGGGCGGCAGCGAGAAGCTGAGGTCCTCGATGAGGACCCGGTCGTCGAAGCCCTTGGTGAGGTTCTTGACCTCGACCACCGTGTTGCCCAGACGCGGACCCGGCGGGATCTGGATCTCCTCGAAGTCCAGCTTGCGGGTCTTGTCCGCCTCGGCCGCCATCTCCTCGTAGCGGGCCAGGCGCGACTTGCTCTTGGTCTGGCGGGCCTTGGCGTTGGAGCGGACCCACTCCAACTCGTCCTTGAGGCGCTTGGCCTTCTTGGCGTCCTTTTGCCCCTCGACCTTGAGACGGGTCTGCTTGGTCTCCAGGTAGGTGCTGTAGTTGCCCTCGTAGGGGTAGAACTGGCCGCGGTCCAGCTCCAGAATCCACGTGGCCACGTGGTCGAGGAAGTACCTGTCGTGAGTGATCGCGATGATGGTGCCCGCGTACTTCGACAGGTGCTGCTCCAACCAGTTCACGCTCTCGGCGTCCAGGTGGTTGGTGGGCTCGTCCAACAGCAGGAGGTCGGGGGCCTCCAGCAGGAGCTTGCAGAGCGCGACACGGCGCTTCTCGCCACCGGACAGCTGGGTGACGGAGGCGTCACCGGGCGGGCAGCGCAGGGCGTCCATGGCCTGGGCCAACTGGCTGTCCAGGTCCCAGGCGTTGCGGTGGTCGAGCTGTTCCTGGAGCTTGCCCATCTCTTCGAGAAGGTCGTCGGAGTAGTCCGTCGCCATCTTCTCGGCGATCTCGTTGAAGCGGTTGAGCATCGACTTGGTCTCGGCGACGCCGTCCTCGACGTTCTCCAGGACCGTCTTGCTCTCGTCGAGCTTCGGTTCCTGGGCGAGCAGACCCACGGTGAACCCGGGCATGAGCCGCGCCTCACCGTTGGACGGCTGCTCGATGCCGGCCATGATCTTCAGCAGCGTCGACTTACCGGCACCGTTCGGGCCAACGACACCGATCTTGGCTCCGGGCAGGAACGACCCCGAAACGTTGTCAAGGACGACCTTGTCGCCGTGCGCCTTGCGCACGTTTTGCATGGTGTAGATGTGCTCCGCCATGCCTCCAAGCCTAGGGCGTCCCGGCCGGTGCCCCCGCCATCGCGGGCGTTCGGGGCCGGGGGCGTACCGCACGGGAGGGGCCTGTCCGCGGGACGGCGGCGGCCCGCGCGAGGCGGCCCCGGCACGGGCCGGGGCGGTTCTGTCGGGGTCGGCCGGTTCCTCCCCCTCCGTCCGGGAGGAGAGGAACCCCCGCCAGCGGTCGGCGGGCAGGCCCGCGCGCAGGGCGCGGTCCATGAGCACCGCCATGGCGTAACCGGGATCGGCCGCCAGGGCCACGTCCAGGGCCGCCCGGGCCAGGCCGAGGTCGTCGTGCTGCCAGGCGGCCACGGCCAGCAGGGAGGCCGGCGCGGGGAGGTGGCGCCCGGGAACGTGGCGGACCACGCGGGACCACAGCCGGACGTGGTGCCGGGCGGTCTCCGGTGTGATGCGGGTCCACACCGCGTCCCGTACCCGGACCCGGCTGAGGTGGACGCCCAACCGGGCGAGCGCCGCCGGGTCGGTGACCCGTCGCCGCACCTCTCGCGCCAGGTACTCCAGCACCTCGGCTCGGCGCCCGTCGTCCGTCAGGGAGCGGGAGCGCGAAGCCCCCTCCTCGGCCGCCGCCTCCCGTTCGACCTCGGCCCGAGCGGCCTCCCCCGCGCGCCCCACCAGGAACCGCACCCGTTCGGAGGGCCCCGATCGGGCGGGTACCAGTCCGCGCACCACCGCCTCGGCCGGAACGGGGGACGTGTGCGGGTCGAAGCGCGTTCCTTCGGCGGGGCAGCAGTCGGTGTCGCGACACAGGTAGGACCAGTAACGGTCGCCGGACGCACGGAGCGCCTCCAGGACGGGCAGACCCCGGGCACGGGACTCCCGCAGGAGCGCGCGCACGTGCGGGGTGACCCGCGCCGAGTGGCCGAAGGCCGCGACCAGGAGCGCCCCGCCGTCCTCGGCGAGCGCGGCGTCCACCGCCGCACGGCCGCCGCGCTCGGGGGACAGGACGCGGTCCAGGTGGTCGATCCCGCCGTACAGGACCCCGCGGACGCGCCCCTGTCGCAGCACCAGTGCCACCACCGCGTCGTCCAGTGGCTGGTTCACCAGGTAGGGCAGGGCCGCGAGCAGGTCGGTGGGGGTACGCAGGCTCAGGGGGGCTCGGGCGGGGTCGTCGTCGGGGCCTGGGGAGGGGGTGTGCTGTTCACCGGGCATGCTTCCACGTTCGGTCACCGCGGGCCCGGACGCAACCGGCCCGGCGGCGCCTGTGGACAACCGCGCCGCGCCGTGGTCCGGCCTCGCGGCCCTCCCCGTGTCGGCGGGTCAGGACGGGTCGCCCGGGCTGGTGGCCGGGTCGGTGACCTGTCCCTCCCGGGGGCCGGGGATCTGGCCGCTCACCTCGGCTCGTCCGGCGGGGAGGCACACGCGGTCGCGGCCGGTCTCCTTGGCCCGGTAGAGCGCGAGGTCGGCCGCTGTCAGCAGTTCGACGAGGTCGTTGCCGTGGTCCCCGGCGACGGCCACCCCGATGGAGATGGTGATGGAGACCTGGACGTCGTCCACGGCGATCTCCATCCGCCCCACCTGGGAGCGCAGCCGCTCCGCCGCCTGCCAGGCCTCGGCCGTGTCGGCGCCGGGGAGCAGGACCACGAACTCCTCGCCGCCGAAGCGCCCGAGCAGGTCGGACTGGCGCAGCTGCTGGGCGATGGTGGTCGCGACGCCGAGCAGGACCTGGTCGCCGAAGAGGTGCCCGTGGCTGTCGTTCACCCGCTTGAAGTGGTCGATGTCCACGATGAGGACCGCGGCCCGTCCGCGTGTGGCACGGGCCCGGTTGATCTCGGCCGCGGCCTCCTGCTCCCAGGTGGGCGCGTTGAGCAAACCGGTCTTGGGGTCGGTCCGCGCGGCGGTCTGCAACTGCTGGTAGACCAGGCTCCGTTGCAGCAGCAGGACCGGCGGCACCGCTATGACCAGGAGGAACATCGACAACTGGGCGAGGATGGCGACCGTGACGCCGACACATAATTCGGCGGAGTCCACCAGGAAGGCCTCCCGGTCCCACATGCCGCGCACGTGGTCCGAGCCGCCGCTGAGCCTGGTTCCCAGGAACACCAGGACCGTGTTCATGACGGTGAACCCGGCGCAGCAGGCCAGGGCCAGCATCACGCCGCCGAGGGAGAGCAGCGCCTTGTGCGCGTCGGGGGACCCACTGATCCCCGCGACCAGACCCTCCTGAGCCCCGTGCCAGGCCACCGAGGCGAGGAAGCCGGACACGCCGATGGCGGCGGCGTTGAACACGCGCCGGTGCGGTAGGGAGCGTCTGATCCGGCGCTGGAGCAGGAGGTAGACGGGGACGGGGACGAGGAGCGAGTACACCGGGGGCAGGAGGAGCATCGCGGGGAACCACCAGGCCCCCAGGAGGTCGCGGGTGATCCCGGCGGGAAGGTCGATACGGCGGATCGCCTCGACGCACACCACCGCGGAGACCACCAGGGCGAGCAGGAGCGAGAGGTCGGCGACGGTGGGGACCGTCTGCGCGGCGGCCACCCCGAACAGGAACAACGCGAGGAAGACCAGGAAGAACAGGTATACGACCAGCCCCAGGGGCTGTTGGAAGACCGGCCAGGTCCGACGCTCCCCGAGGGGGGTGCCCCCGGTCGCCGCCGGTTTCTCCGAGATGCTCACCGCTCCCTCCTCCCTCCCTGTGCCACCTTCGCCCTCCGGACCCCGACACCCGGCTCTGATGCGCTCACCGCCCCTCACGGTTCTCCCTTCGACGAACCGGACTCGCCCCGAGTTCCCTGACGATGCCACTCGGTCACCGGGAAAGCCACACGTTCTCCCTGGTCGACGACGAGAAGATGCGCCTCCCTCACTTTACATTACTTTGGGTAATAACTTAATCGCCGATTGTATGCGACTCGCAGAGTGAGGCTACCTTAGTTGTCACGCTGCGTTCTCGGGTGATTGGCTAGCGTCACCACCTGGGGCGTGCCGCCAGCGGAGGCCTCCGGCTGCGACCAGAAGCCGATCGGCCCGTCTGTCGCCGCCCGCCACGCCGGCCGCCCGAGGATTCGGCCGCACCCGGCACCCGATACCAACCGAAGGAGCACCGCATGTCCAAGAAGGTCGTTCACTGGATCTAGGTCCCTCCGGGACACACGAAGGGGGCGGCCGGTCCATACCGTCCGCCCCCGTTACGCGCGGGTGCCGGGCCTCAGCCCCTGATCCCGCACACGTCGTCCGCCCGGCCACCCGGGCGGGCCGAACTCACTCCTGTACCCGCGCCACCTCGTAGGCGGCCCGGAAGGCCCGGTAGCGGGCCAGCTCCTCCTCCATCGGTGCCACGACCCGCGTCCCGGCGATCTCCCGCACCCGTGTCTGGGCCGCGCGCTCCACCTCCTCGCGGCGCTGGACGGCGGCGACCTCCACGAGGTTGCCGCAGCCCACACCGGTGAGCCAACCCACCAGGAGCCCCGCGACCACCACACTGCCCGCGTAGAGGATGAAGACGGGGTCGTCGAACACCCGCAACCCCGTGATCCCGCCACCGAGCCAGCTCGACAGGGCCACCACCGCCCAGGCGGCTCCCGCTCCGGCCAGCGCGAGCAGCGCGTACTGCGCCGCCCTGGCCATGCGCCACCACGACGGACTGCGGTCGGGGTCGCCCACGGCCCCGGCGACCGCCTCACCGAGCTCGGCGGGCAGTTCGGACACACCGCTCCGGGCCGCGGCGCGCATCCGGCGCCGCCACGGGCCGGGCATCCCCTCGGACACCCGGTCGGCCGCCTCGCCCAGGGCGGTCTCCAGTTCGGCCTCCTGCGCGTCGACCGGGCCGCCCACACCCGGTTCGTCCCGGCGCAGGAAGTCCAGCTGCACCACGGCGAGCGGGTCCTTGCGCAGCCGGGCCGCGCGCCGGGCCACCGGCCAGCCGACCCGGCGCTTGCCGCGCCGGACGTCGTTGGTCTCCACGACGTCGGCGACGGCCGCGACCCCCGCGGCCCCGCTCAGGCCCTCCTGGACCTGGGCCCGCACCTCGGCGGAGACCGTCGCGGACACCTCGCCCTCACCGTAGAACTCCTCGAAGGGCACGATGACCTGGTCCAGGTCCGCGACCAGACGGTCGACCAGTGCCCGGCGCTCGGCGACCGCCTCGCCCAGGTACTCGCGCACGTCGCGGATGCCCTGCCCGGTGACGGTGGAGGTCGTGATCACCCTCGGGTGGACCCCGGACTCCGTCTCCAGGAGGTTGCGCAGGTCGGTGAGCAGCTCCTCCAGCTCGTCCGGGGCGACCCGGTCGACCTGGTTGAGGACCGCGACGGTGACCGCGCCGTGCCCGGCCATCTTGGCGAGGTAGCGGTGGTGGACGGCCGCGTCCGCGTACTTCTGCGGGTCGAGCACCCACACCAGCAGATCGACCGAGCCGATGAGGCGGTCGGCCTCGGCCGTGTGCATGCTGCGGACCGAGTCGTGGTCGGGCAGGTCGAGCAGGACCAGCCCGGTGAGTTCGGAGTTGCTGGTGTCCAGGACCCCGGTCCGCGAGTGGCGGTAGCGGGTGGGCACGCCCAGCCAGCTCAAGAGCGCGTCGGCCCCCTCGTGGCCCCACACACAGGCGTGTGCCTTGGAGGTGGTGGGGCGGGTGACGCCGGTCTGGGAGAGTTCGAGCCCGCACAGGGCGTTGAACAGCGAGGACTTGCCGCTTCCGGTGCCTCCGGCCAGCGCCACGACGGTGTGTTCACCGGACAGGCGCAGGCGCGCCCCGGCGTGGTCGAGCAGCTGCCCGGCCTGGCCGAGAACCGTCTCGGGAAGGTCGTCCCGGCCGAGCTCGGTGAGGGTGCTCAGGGCGTCCAGCCGTTCGATGAGTTCGGCGCGGCTGGTGGTACTGGCGGGCTGCCAGTGGTCGCTGCTGGTCGGCCGGTACTCCTCGTCCTCCTCGGGGGCGGCGCCCGACGTCGCGGGCGCGAGGGTGTCGGCGCCGATCGCCCGGAAGGCGCCCGAGACCGCCGAGGGGCCGGGAACCCGGCGCGGCAGGGGCTCGGGGTCGTCGTCGGCCACCGCCTGCCCGCCCGTCCCCTCCTGCTCGTCCGGGTCCGTGGAGACCTCCGCGAGGGGCTCCGGGGCCGCCTCCGAACCGACGACGGCACCGGCGGCGCGGGCGGCACCCTCGTCACCGAGCAGGTCGAACCCGGGGTCCACGTCATCGGCGGGCACGGTCCGGGGCCCGCTCTCCGACGCGGACCACTCGGCGTCCTCGCCCGGTTCCGCGTCCTGCGGTCCGGGGACCCATGTGGCGGTCGCGGTTCCCGCCGCGCCCGGAACCGGGAGCGACGTGCGACGTGACGCCGTCTCGTCCTCACCGGGCGGCGCGGAGTCCTCACGTTCGGGCACGTCGTCCGACCGGGCGTCGTCGCGTCCGTGCGCGCCGTCGTCGGAGCCCCGGTCGCGGGCGCCTCGGGCCCCGCGCTCGTCCCGCTCCGCGCCCTCGTCACGTCCGTGCGCGCCGTGCTCACGGTCACCGCGCGCACGCCCGCGACCGCCACGGGTGCGCGCACCCCGGTCCTCGGAGCGCTCGGTCTCCGCGGTGACCACCGGGAAGGCACCGGTGTGCCGTCCGGCGATACGGGTGTCGTCCGCGGCCTCGGTCAGGCTCCCCACCCAGCCGGCCAGGCCGTCGGGGTCGTCGTGGTCGGCACCGTCCTGGCGGCGTCGGGGCTCGGAGACCTCCGTCCCCGCCTCCCCCTCGGCCGGGGCCGCCGGGGCGCCCGTGCGCGAATGGCGGCCGAACCTGCGCTGGCGGGTCGCCGTGGACTCCTCCCCGCCGCCGGACGACCCCGCCGTCTGGGCGGCACCGGGCGCCGCGCCCGCTCCGGACGGGTCCGGGTATCCGGTGATTCCGTCGTAGGCGGGCGGGTCGTAGGCGGAGGTCTCCTCGGCCGCCCGCGCGCGCTCCTGCGCGTGCTCGGGGTGCTCGGGTACCGGCATCGTGTATCCGCGCCAGGGTCCGCCCTGCTGGCGGGCGGGCTCCTCGTCGCGCGCCGACCGCTCTCGCGCCGGAGCGGAGCCGTCGTTCCAGGGCCCGCCGACGGCGGAACCCCGGGGTGCGGACCCGTGCTCGTCCGTGCCCTGTGTGGCGGGCGCGCTCACACGCTCCTCACCCTCGGCTCGGTTCTGGTCCGTGCCGGTGTCCCCCGAGTGTGCGGGGTCCCACTGAGTTGTCATCGTGCGATCTCAAGGTTGTACGTGGCCTGATAGAGCTGGACGGCGCTGTCCTCGGACGGAACGCCCGCCTTGGACAGGGCGTGGTCGAAGGGCGCGCGCTCGTGGGAGAGCAGCCCGAGGACCCGCTGGCGCAGGTCCTCCCGGGCCGACCCGCCGATGCTGCGCAACGACTGGGCGCCGAACAGCCCCTTGAGCAGGCGCTGCGGGGACGGCCCGGAGGCGTCGGCCACGTGGGCGCCGCCACCGGAGTGGGATCGTTCGTAGCCGAGCAGGTCGACGATCAGGACGAGGGCGACGATGTCGTGGTCGAAGGTGACGAAACGGGCCACCGACCGCTTGGTGGCGCCGTTGGCGGCGGTCATCTCCGCGATACCGCGCTGCCACTCCGTGATCTCGTGTCGGACCTGCTTGGCGAGCAGGCCCCGACCCGGCTGGTCCAGGGCGCGGTCCGCCAGGGCTCCGCCGCCGGGGACCTCGCGCCACTGCTCCTCGATGCGCTCCCAGGCCCGGTCGTTGACGGAGACCACGAGGGCTTCCAGGGAGTCGCGGACGGCACGTTCCAGGGCGCCGACCCGCTGACCGCGCTCGGACTGCTCGAGGCGGCCCTTGCGCGCCTTCTTTCCGCGCAGGCGCAGGCTCTTGGCGAGCTCTCCGCTGGCCGCGACCTCCTGCCACCGGGCCAGGAGCGAACCGCGCAGCAGGGACCCGTCGCCCAGAGCCGTGTCGATCCGGTCGGCCGCGCCCGCGTAGGCGTCGTCGACGGCGGAGCCCAACGACCGGCCGGTCTCGATCTGCGCCTCCACCTGGCGGGCCAGCTCGGGCACGCGGGTACGGAAGCTGTCGATGACCCCGATGAAGGTGCGCCGCGACACCCGGTCGCGCTGCTCGGCCTCACCGGCCACGTCCGCCAGGTACTCGCGGATGTGGTCGGCGACGTTGGAGGTGAAGCGTTCCCCCTCGATCTGGTCGGTCTCGGGGATCGCGAAGCGCGCGGCGGCGCCCAGTCCGTTGGCCTCCAGCATCGCGCCGAAGTGGTCCAGGAGCTGGCGGCGCCCCTTGCGGGGCACACGGGAGAGCACGACCGCCAGCGAGGTGTCGCGGTCCCGGGCCACCTGGAGGAACTCCCACACGCGCGCGTCCGCGTACCGACCGGACGTGGTGACGAACACCCACAGGTCGGCGGCGTCCAGGAACTTGGCGGCGAACTCGTGGTGGGCGGCGACGGCGGAGTCGACGTCGGGGGTGTCGAGCAGGGCCACGCCCGGGGGCATGGCCTCGGTGGCGGCAAGCACCAGCATGCCGTCCTTGCCGGGCATGGCCAGGCCCTGCTGGCGCACCCGGGGCAGGGTCGGGATGAACGACGCCTCGCTGAACCAGTCCACGTCGGCGGGGTTGCAGGCCAGCACCGGGCTGTTGGTGGTGGGCCTGCGCACTCCGGTGGTGGTGACCTGCTCGCCGACGAGACTGTTGACCAGGGTCGACTTGCCCGCACCGGTCGAACCGGCGACGGCGATGAGCAGGGGGATGTCGGGGCGGCGCACTCGGGGCAGGACGTAGTCGGAGAGCTGGGCCAGGACGTCGGCCTGGAGCACGCGCCCCTCCTCGGCTCCGGCGAGGCCGTCGGCGAACTCCAGGTCACGGATCTGCGTGCGCAGGGTCTCCAGGACCTGTTCGAAGCGGTCGTCCTCGTGGGTGGGGGCGCGGTGCTTGGCGGGCCGCACGGGCACGGGCACGGTCGGTCCCCGGCGTTCGCCGTCGGGGCCCTCCGCTCGCGGCACGGAGGCGGGGCCCGGTGCGGCGGGCGGGGCGGAGGTTGGGTCCGGTCCGGTTCCGAACCGGTCCGAGGCACCGTCGCCCGGGGCGTTCGGTGCGGCCGACGGCCGGGTCATGATCGGTATGCCCTCCTCATCGGTAGCTGGGATTCTCCCCGTCGGCGCGGCTCTCGCGCGTCGCCACCGGGGGTCTCACTGGAGATCGCGCCCGGTTGCCAGTCGATCGGTCTCGAACTGGGCACCGGTGTGCAGTATGTCAAGATCCCGCGCAGTTTTGACCACTTCTCCGATGATCACCACGGCGGGGGGCCGCACTTGAGCCGATCGGACCGAGGCGGCGATGTCCGCCAGCGTACCCGTCACCGTTCGCTGACCCGGCAGAGTGGCCTCCTGGACCACCGCCACCGGCGTGTCCGGCGAGCGCCCGTGCCCGACGAGCGCGGCGGCGACGGCCTCGATGCGCTGGACGCCCATGAGGACGACCACGGTCCCGCCCGCCCGGGCCAGCCCGGCCCAGTCCACCGTGGAGCGTTCGTCGTCCGGTGCCACGTGCGCCGACACCACGTGCACGTCCTGTGCCACCCCCCGGTGGGTGGCGGGGATGCCGGCGCTGGCGGGAGCGGCCAGGGCGCTGGTCACCCCGGGGACGGCGATCACGGGAACCCCGGCGGCGGCGCAGGCCGCGGCCTCCTCGCCGCCCCGCCCGAAGAGGAAGGGGTCGCCGCCCTTGAGCCGGACCACGAACCTGCCCGCCCGGGCGCGCTCGACGAGGACGGAATTGATGTCGTCCTGTGTCATGGAGCGGCCGTAGGGGATCTTCGACGCGTCCACGATCTCGACGTCGGCGGGGAGGCGGTCCAGCAGCGGGGTGGGAGCCAGCCGGTCCACCACCACGACGTCGGCCTGGGAGAGGAGCTGCTGTCCGCGCACCGTGATGAGGCCGGGGTCGCCGGGGCCACCACCGACGAGGGCGACGCCGCGCAGGCGTTCGCGTCCGCGCCGGGCGTCCAGGGTGCCGTCCGCGAGCCCGTCGACGACGGCGTCGCGCAGCCCGGCGGAGCGACGGGGGTCCCCCGAGGCGACGACGCCCACGGTGACGCCGTTCGCGGAGCCGCTGGCCGGGGTCCAGGCCGAGGACGTGTGGCGGTCGTCGGCGCGCACGCACCAGATTCGAGCCGCCTCGGCCTCCTCGGCGACCGCCGCGTTGGTCCGCGGTGCGTTGGTGGCGGCGTGCACCAGCCAGTAGGCGGGGGCGTCCGGTCCGGTGACGTCGCCCGGCTCCCACGGGCGTCGGAGCCAGGTGAGGCGCCCCGCGTCGGCGAGGTCCTCCAGCGCGGCGGACGCCTCGGGCGAGACGAGGGTGACGCGGGCCCCCGCTTCCAGCAGGACGGGCACCCGTCGCTGGGCCACCCTCCCGCCCCCGACGACGAGGACGTCGCGGCCCCTCATGCGCAGGCCCAGGAGATAGGTCACGGATCGCACCCCTTCGGTCGTCCGCACCGGCCCCCGACTCCCTCGGCGGGGTGCGCGCGCGGGCGGGCCCGGCGCGCCGCCAGCGATGTTCGGTGTTGGCTTCGTCGTAGCTTGTCAACGCCGCATCACACGGAGGTAAAGGGGTGGGTTCCGCTCGGGGTGACGCGTGCCGCATCGCCCTCGCGGAGGGACGGCCCCGACACGGGAGGGCCCCGCCACCCGGACCGGGGGCGGGACCTCTTCCGTCCGCGGGTCGACCGGAGGCCCTCCCCCGGTCGGCGGTTCACCGGTCGGCGGTGACCCCCGCGCTGTCGAAGGTGGCGACGTCGCGCAGAGCCCGTACCGCGCCCTGGAGCAACGGCAGCGCCAAAAGGGCGCCGGAGCCCTCACCCAGGCGCATGTCCAGGTCGACCAGCGGGGTCAGGCCCAGGTGCTCCAGCGCGATGGTGTGCCCCGGCTCGGCGGACCGGTGCCCGGCGAAGCAGGCGCTCAGGGAGTCGGGGGAGATGGCGGCGGCGGCGAGCGCGGCCGAACCCGCGATCACTCCGTCCAACAGCACCGGCACCCGCAGCGCCGCGCCGCCGAGGACGAACCCGGCGAGCGCGGCGTGCTCCAGGCCGCCGAGGGCGGCCAGGGTCCCGATCGGGTCGTTCTCGTCCACCGGGTTGGCCTTGAGGGCCCGGCGGACCGCCTCCACCTTGCGTTCGTAGGTGGCGTCGTCCACACCGGTGCCCCGACCGGTCGCGGCGGCCGGGTCGGCTCCGGTGTAGGCGCAGACCAGGGCGGCGGCCGGGGTCGTGTTCCCGATCCCCATGTCCCCGGTGACCAGGCAGCGGTTGCCCGCGGACACGAGGTCCCGGGCGATCTCGATCCCGCCCTCCAGGGCCTGGAGCGCCTGGTCGCGGGTCATCGCCGGACCCCGGGTGAAGTCGGCGGTCCCGCGCGCCACCTTGCGCGGCAGCACGCCGGTCCCGCTCGGGAGGTCTCCGGCCACTCCCACGTCGACCACGGTCACCTCAGCGCCCACCTGCTGGGCGAAGGCGTTGACCACGGCCCCGCCGTCGAGGAAGTTGCGCACCATCTGCGTCGTGACCTCCTGCGGCCAGGAGGTCACCCCCTGCGCGTAGACGCCGTGGTCTCCGGCGAACACCGCCACGGCGGCGGGTTCGGGCACCGGTGGGGGGCACTCCCCCGCCAGACCGGCGAGCTGGACCGACACGTCCTCCAGGATGCCGAGGGAACCCCTCGGCTTGGTCATCCGGTCCTGCCGGTCCCGGGCCTCCTCCACGGCACGGGCGTTGAGCGCTCCGACGGCGGTGATGGTCTCCTCCAGCAGAGTGGTCGGCTCCTGGCCGGGCAGGCCCCGGCGGCCGTAGCGGTCGCGGTGCACGGCCCAGGTCAGGGGGCGCCCGCCGGCCCAGCCCACGGGAGCGGGCTCGGGCTCGCCGGGGTGGTCCTCGACGTAGCCGACGCAGAGGTAGGCGACGAGTTCGAGATGGGAGGGGAGTTCGAGGACGCGGGCCACGTCGCGCTCGTCGGTGAAGGCGACCCAGCCGACGCCGAGCCCCTCCGCGCCGGCGGCCAGCCACAGGTTCTCCACCGCGAGCGCCGCCGAGTAGGAGGCGGGCTTGGAGTGGCGGCCGGGGCTGTGCGGGCCGCGGCTGGGGTCGACGGTGACCGCGACGTTGATCGGGCTCTCCAGTACCGCCTCGACCTTGAGCCCGGAGAAGGCCCGGTCGCGGGTTCCGGGGCGGGTGACGCCCTGGGCGTCGCGCTGGGCCAGTGCCAGGTCGCGCACCCGCGCGCGGATGTCCGGGTCGTCGATGACCAGGAAGTCCCAGGGCTGCGTGTGCCCCACGCTCGGCGCCTGGTGGGCCGCCTCCAGGACGCGGGTGAGGACGTCGGCGGGGACCGGTGCGGAGAGGAAGCCCGCGCCGACGTCCCTGCGTTCGCGGATGGCGCGGTAGACGGCGTCGCGTTCGCCGTCGTCGAAGGCGTGGCGGGCGTCGTCGCGGGCGTCACCGCCCGGGGACGCCGGGGACGCCGTGTCCCCGGAGGCGGGGTCCAGGTGGGATGCGCCCTGGGCCTGGGCGTCCAGGGCCGCTCGGGCGGCCTGGATGGCGGGGACCAGGGCCGGGGCCGACATCCCCCGGGGTTCCTCCGGTTCGGTCCGCTGGTGCGGACCCGTGTGCGGCGGTACCTCCAGGGGCGCCGCTGCTTCGTGTGCGTGCACGGTGTCGCTCTGCTTCGGTTCGGTGGCCGCGTGGTTCTCGTCCGCGCGGCCGGGGTTCGTGGTGGGTTCGGTCTCGCCGGGAGCGGGCTCCGGCGTCGCGGGCGCCTCGGGGTCGGGCGGGGCCGGTGCGGCGGAGCCGCCTGCGGTGCGCGCGGATGCGGCCGGGGTGACCGGGCCCTGGTGGGCGGGGCCCGAGTGGCGACTGCCCGACCGGAAGGGGATGACGTTGAACCGGGGGTCCCGATCGGCGTCGGCCGCCGGTTCCCGCGTCTCCGCGGGCCCCGAGGGCCGGGGCGGCGAGGGTTCGCTTCGCGCCTCATGTCGGGTCCGGGGCTCCGGGGGAGCGGGTCTCCCGGACTGCTGGGGGCGCGTGGTGAAGGCCGTGGGGGCCGGAGCCGGGGGCGCGGGCTCTGTGGCGGGGCGGGCACCGGTCGGGGTCCGCGGCGCGTCCGGGCCCGGGAGGGTGCTCCGGAAGGGGTTGTACGGCGCCGTGGGCCCGGGGTCACGCACCTGGGCGCCGCGGCCGCTCTCGGGCAGTCCGTCCAGGAGGCCGCCCAGGCCGGCGACCGGCCCGGTACCCCGCTGCCACGCACCCTCCTGGTCACCGCGACGGGAGTCCTCGCGGTCGTCGTTGGTCATGGTCGCTCCCCGTAGAAGAGGTCAGTGAGCTGCCCGGTTCCACCTGGTCCGTCATGGATTCGGACCAGCGTAGTCCGCGGCGGTCAAGCCGCTCGCACGGGTCCCCCCGACCCGGCGCGGCGTGTCCCCGGCCGTCCGCCGGGGTCCTCAAGTCACCATCAACTGTGCCAGAGTCCGCGTCGGCGCGGGCTGTGTACGGGAGTGACGGCTGGGTAGGACGGGGCCTCCGGGCACCCGGCCCCCGCCGGTTCACGGCCTTCCGGGCGCCGCGAACGGTCGGTCAGCGATCATCGGAGCCGCCCCAGCGCATCGGTACTGACCAGCGCGAATGGTCTTCCCACCCCCACACCTCCCCCAACACCGGAGCAACGTGCGACCACGCGAACACCCTCCGTGAAATTTCTGGTTCTCCGACCCAGGTATCGGACCGACGACGGACTTTCGGCCCCCACCACACCTCCGTTGCGGCCAGGACGGGACTCCGGCACCGCCCGGCCCTCCCGGCCGAGCCCCACCGGACGGACACGGGCCGCGCCCCCGCCGCCTGTGGCAGGCTTTCCCGGTACTCGCGCACCCCTGCCCCCGGTGTCCCACCCGAACGGAACGGACCTTCCATGCGACGGCGTACCTTCCTCACCGGAGCCACCACCGTGACCGGCCTGGCCGCGTTCACCCCCGCGCTCCTGGCCTCCGCCACGGCCACCGCCCGGACCACGGCGGAGCCCGCCGCCGCCCTGACCGCGCCCCGCGTCCTCAGCGAACGCGCCACCGCCGCGGGAGTCCTCGTCCGCCCCGAGCGCCGCTTCGACGTCGTCTCCGTCTCCCTCGACCCCGGGTCCTCCGCCGAGGGCGCCGCCCTACGCTTCGAGACCGCCGACGGAGCCCTGGGCGACTGGCAGGACCTGCACTTCCACACCGCCGGCCCCGAGCACCTGGAACCCTCGGCGTCCGCCATGGCCCGGGCCCCGCAGGGCGCCACCGGGTACGAGGTGCGCGGTGCCGACGGCGCCGACCTGACCGCGCTGAACCTCCACGACGGCGAGGAGCTGAGGCTCGGCGGCCGGGAGCGGGTGGCCCTCTCCGCCGCAGAGGAGGGGGTCACCACCCTCAGCGGCACCTCCGAGGTACGGCTCCTCACCCGCGCCGGGTGGGGCGCCGACGAGTCGTTGCGCTTCGACGAGGACGGCAACGACCTCTGGCCCGCCCAGTTCCACCCGGTGCAGGCGCTGACCGTGCACCACACCGCCATGGCGACCACCGACGACCACGCGGCGGACATGCGCGCCGTCTACCACCTGCACGCAGCCCAGCAGGCGTGGGGCGACGTCGGCTACCACCTGCTGATCGACCCCGAGGGCGTGGTCTACGAGGGGCGCCACTCCGGCGGCGGCGTCCCCGTCTTCCGCGCCGAGCCCGTCGCGGGCGAGGCGGAGTCGGTGACCGCCGGGCACGCCTTCGGGTTCAACCACGGCAACATCGGCGTGTGCCTGCTCGGTGACTTCACCGATGAGCTGCCGACCCGGGCCGCCCAGGACGCGCTCGTGGACGTCCTGCGCGTCCTGGCGGCGGTGACCGGCGTCGACCCGGCCGAGCGCATCGTCTACGTCCACCCGGACACCGGCGCCGAGACCGGGCAGGAGGCCCTGGCGCGACACCGGGACTGGCTCCAGACCGAGTGCCCTGGCAACGCCTTCTCCGAGGCGTTCGACACGGCGATCCGTCAGCGGGTCGTCGACGGCCTGCGGTGAACCCCCGCGGTGGCGGGGGTCGCGGCCCCCGCCACGGCGCCCCCGGGTGCGGCGGACCGGCGGAACCCCGTACCGCACGCCCGTGGAGACGCGTATCTTGAGCGGAGCCCGGGGCCGCCGGGCGTTTGCGCAAAGACGAGGGGACACCCGCGCATGACCACGCTCCGGAGCGCTCCGATGATGCCCGCCGTCATCCTGGAGACCGAGCGCCTGCGCCTGCGGGCCCTGCTCGAACGGGACGTCGACGACCTGTACGCCTCGTGCGTGGACCCCGAGCTCCAGCGGTGGATTCCGCAGCCCGGGCCCGGGCTCCCCTACACCCGCGCGACGGCCGAGCACTTCTGCCTGCGCGAGGCCCCGGCCATCCGTACCGGCGGCGACGGCCAGCACTGGGCCGTGGTGGACCGGGCGAGCGGCCGGTTCAGCGGGTCGGTGGCGCTGCTGCGCACGCAGTGGACGTCCGGGGTGACCGAGATCGGCTACTGGATCTCCCCCTGGGGGCGGGGGCGCGGACTGGCGACGGAGGCGGTCGTGGCCGTCTCCCGCTGGGCGCTGGGCCAGGGGTTCCAGCGGGTGGAGCTCAAGGCCGCCGTCGACAACACCGGCTCGTGCCGGGTGGCCGAGGCGGCCGGGTTCGTCCGCGAGGGCACCGACCGCAACGCGATGCCGCTGCACGAGGGGCGGACCGACCTCGCGTCGTTCGGACTGGTCCCCGACGACCTGCGCTGACCTCACGGGCCGTCTGGGTCCGCCCGGGTCCGCGCCGGAGCGACTGGCCCGGCCGCCGGGCTCACCCCCAGACCCGGCTCAGCGTCCACTCGCCGGTGGCGGAGTCGTGCCGGAGTTCGTACACGCCCTGCGCGTAGGCCGACCCCGCCTCGACCCGCCAGTGTCGGCGTTCGGGCACCTGCGAACCGGCGCCGGGGGTCCAGTCCCGTCGCAGGGTCACCCAGTGGTCGATGATCCTGCGTATCCCGTACACGCGGCCGTCCCAGGTGAACCGGGTGGGCCGGTCCCCGTCCTCGACCACCGTGACCCTCGCCCCGAAGTACCGCCCCACGACCGTCCTCCCCAGCATCGACCGACCCTGCCTCTCCTCCGACCGCGCGCGGGCACGCCGCCGGCAGAGCCCGCCCGCGGGGAAGTACGGCCAGGCTTTCGAACAAGCATTCGAATACTAGCGAAATCGGGGGTTCCTTGGAACTGTTTCCGCGTTCCGGGCGTCACTTCCCGTAGCGCCCCCGGACGCGCGACCCGCCCGCCAGACCCGGCTCCGTTCCGTGACCGGCGACGGGGTTCCGCGACCGGAACGACCGGAGGAACCGGAAGGCGCCAGCGTGTCGGTGTCGGTACGCTGTTAGGCGCGAATCACACGATCCATACAAGGGACCCCCAACTGTGACGTCCAACGGACACGAGAGCGGCAGACCCCTGCGCGTCGGTGACCCGCGCGAGCTCGACGGATACCGCATCATCGGGCGTCTGGGGCGCGGCGGCATGGGCACCGTGTACCTCGCCAAGGACGCCGCCGACCGCACCGTGGCCGTCAAACTGATCCACCCCGACCTCGCCGACGACGAGTCCTTCCGGCTGCGTTTCGCCCGCGAGGTCGCCTCGGCCCGCCGGGTCGCCCGCTTCTCCACCGCGGGGGTCATCGACGCCCGTCTGGAGGGCGAGCCGCTCTTCATCGTCTCGGAGTACGTACCCGGCCCCAACCTGGACGAGGCGGTCCGCCACGGCGCCCCGATGCGCGGCGGGACCCTAGACGGGCTCGCGATGGGCGTGGCGGCGGCGCTCACCGCGATCCACGGTTCGGGGATCGTGCACCGCGACCTCAAGCCCGCCAACGTGCTGCTCTCCCCGGTCGGACCGAAGGTCATCGACTTCGGGATCGCCCGCGCCCTGGACGACGCCAGCGGCGCGGTCACCCGCTCCAGCCAGCTGATGGGCACACCCTCCTACATGGCCCCGGAGCTGATCCTGGGCGAGCAGGCCACGGCCGCCGCCGACGTGTTCGCCTGGGGCTGCCTGGTGGCCTTCGCGGGCATCGGCCGCGCCCCCTTCGACGCGGGTACGGTCCCGGCGGTCCTGCACAACATCTCCACGGCGCCGCCCCGGCTCGACGGCCTCGATCCGAGCCTGCTCGACCTGGTCACGGCCGCGTTGGACAAACAACCCGAGAACCGCCCCACCTCGCAGCAGCTCCTGGCCAGGCTGACCGGCCAGGAGGACCCGGAGGAGGCCGAGGTGCGGCGCACGATCACCACCTCGTGGGCGCCGCCGAGCAGCACCCCCGTACCGGGCCTGCCCCCCGAGCCCACGGCGCCCGACGTCCGGGACGCCGTCCCGGACGCGGGCGCCGCCGCCCCGCCGGACGGTCAGGCTCCGCCCTCCTCGACGGACGCCTCACCGGACTCCCCTCCCCCGCAGGGCGACCCGTCCGCGCCGGTCTCGCCGGTCTCGCCGGGGCCGGTCGACCGGGAACCGGCGGCGCCGACCCAGCAGGTCCCGCCGACCCTGCGAGCGCACCCCCAGCAGACGCCGTTCCAGCAGGCGGCCGTCCCGGGAGAGCACACCGCCCACCACCCGCGCCCCCTTCAGCAGCAGTCCGGCCCCCAACAGGGCGGATACGCCCACGTCCCGCCCCACCCGGGCGGGCACGCCGGAGCGGGCGCCTCGCAACGGCCGCCCACGGGCCCCCAGCAGCCCCCGTCGCACCAGCCCGCCGGGTACACGCCCATGGCGGCCGGAGAATACGGTCACGCCCGGACACACCAGGGTTCCGTGAACTCCCCCGCGCACGGCGTTCCCTCCCACGTCGGCCACAACGGACCCGGTGGTCCCACCGGCCCCCATGGCCCCCACGGTCCCGGAACGCCCCCGCCGCCCAGCGGAGGCGGGCCGCGACGCCGCCGCACGCCGGTGCTCGTTACGGGAGCGGCCCTGGCCGTCGTCCTCGCCGCGGGGGTGGGCGCCACCGTCCTGTTCTCCGGCTCCGACGACCCGCCGGAGAACCTCACCAGCATCTACGTCACCGACTTCGCCACCGACCCCGGCTGGTCCGACACCCGCACCTTCGACCCGGCGGACCCCGACTACTCGGACGGCTACTGGGCCGAGCAGCAGGCGGTGGTCTTCCAGCTCGACCCCACCCTCAGCCCGTCACGCGGCACGGTGGCCCCCTACGACGGGGAGACCCCGGACCGCGTCCTCGTCAGCACCGACCTGGTCCCCCTGGAGGGCCCCGCCGAGACCAACTTCGGGGTGCGCTGCTGGGACCAGTCCGGCGAGGACGAGCGCACCATGTACGAGGCCCTGCTGCGCTTCGACGGCGCCCAGGCGCAGATCCGCCGGGTGACGGAGGAGGCCGGAGACACCGCCATCGCCGAGACGACCGAGGTCACGGGGTTCCGGCCCTTCGACCTCCTCGACGAGGAGTCGGAGGTGGAGGGCCTGCCCTACGGCGCGCGCGTCGACGACCTGGTCTCCAACAACCTCAAGTTCGCCTGCGAGTACGTGGCCGAGGAGGGCGAGGACCCGCGCATGGACCTGCGCCTGTGGGTCAACGACGAGCTGGTGCTGTCCACCACCGACCAGCAGCCGCTCCCCGACGACGACACCCTCGACCACGACGAACGGCGTAGGGTCGGCGTGGTCATGCGGCCCGGCCCCGGCACCGAACCGATCGCCGCGCTGTACAAGGGCTACGCTCTCCACAGGATCAACGTCGACGACTGAGTCGGCCCCGACGCGTGCTCCGCCAAGGGGTGCGTCCGGGGTCCGGCACGGCACCCCCTGAGGAGAACCATGCGCGCGATCGTCATCGAGGAGTACGGCGGCCCCGAGGTCCTGCGGCCGACCGAGACCCCGGCCCCCGTACCCGGCCCAGGCGAGGTCCTCGTGGACGTCGAGGCCCGGGGCGTCAACTTCATCGACGTCTACCAGCGCTCGGGCGCCTACCAGGTACCGCTCCCCTACGTCCCGGGCATGGAGGCGGCCGGTACGGTCGCCGCCCTGGGCGAGGGCGTCACCGACCTCCGGGTCGGGCAGCGGGTCGCCTGGGCCATGGCCCCGGGCGGGTACGCCGAACAGGCCGTGGTCCGGGCCGCACTGGTCGTGCCGGTGCCGGACGCCGTGAGCACCGAACAGGCCGCCGCACTCATGCTCCAGGGCATGACCGCCCACTACCTCACCCACTCCGTGCACCCGGTGGCCGAGGGCGAGACCGTCCTGGTGCACGCGGCCGCGGGCGGCACCGGTCTGCTCATCACCCAACTGGCCAAGGCCCGCGGCGCGCGGGTGATCGGCACCGTCTCCACGGACGAGAAGGAGCGGATCGCCAGGGAGGCGGGAGCGGACGAGGTCGTCCGGTACACGCGCACCCCGGTGGCCCCGGCCGTACGCGAGCTCACCGGCGGGGAGGGTGTGGCCGCGGTGTACGACGGGGTCGGCCGCGACACCTTCGACGCCAGTCTGGAGTCGCTGCGCCCGCGCGGCGTCCTCGCCCTGTTCGGGCAGTCCAGCGGGGCGGTCGAACCCGTGGACCCGCAGCGGTTGAACAGCGCGGGCTCGGTGTACCTGACCCGGCCGTCCCTGGCCTACTTCGTGGCCGACCGCCAGGAGCTGCTGGGCCGGGCGGGCGACCTCTTCGGCCTGGTGGAGCGGGCAGAACTGGCGGTACGGATCGGCGGCCGCTACGAGCTGGCCGAGGCGGGCCGCGCCCAGGCCGACCTCGCCTCGCGGGCCACCGCCGGCAAGCTGCTGCTCGTCTGACCGGCTCCGGCGGCACGCGGCCCCGCCCTGAGGAACCACCGGGCGGCGGGCCGCGGCCCGCCGCCGCTCACGGCACCGACCCGCGCCCGCCGCGTTAGCTCAGCCCGCGTCGCGGGACTCCGGTGCCGTCCCCAGGTTCGCCCCGGCCCTGCGCACGTCGTCGCGCGCGTCGGCCACCGCCCGCTCCGCGGCCTGCGCCGCCTCCTCGGCCGCCTGCGCGGCGTCGGAGGCCTTGGCCGGGTCCGGTCCGGTGATCTGCGCGGGGCCCTCCGACGACCCCTCGCCCACCGGTTCCTTCGTCGTGGAGGGCGCGGTTCGCGCGGCGTCCCCGGCGAACGCGTGGCTCACGTTCTTGACCGCCTCGGTCAGCTCGCCCGGGATCACCCAGAAGGTGTTGCCGTCACCGTTGGCCAGGCTCGGCAGCGTCTCCAGGTACTTGTAGGCCAGCACCTTGGCGTCGGCGTCGTTGGTGTGCACAGCCTGGAAGACGCGTTCGATCGCCTTCGCCTCACCGTCGGCCCGCAGGATCGCGGCCTGCTGGTCGCCCTGGGCCTCCAGGATGGCCTGCTGCCGGGCCCCCTCAGCCTTCAGGATGCGGGACTGCCGTTCACCCTCGGCGTGCAGGATGGCCGCGCGCTTGTCGCGGTCGGCCCGCATCTGCTTCTCCATCGCCTCCTTGATGGTGGGCGGCGGGTCGATCGCCTTGATCTCCACCCGGTTGATGCGGATGCCCCACTTGCCGGTGGTCTCGTCCAGGACCCCGCGCAACCGGGTGTTGATCTCCTCGCGCGAGGTGAGCGTCTTCTCCAGGTCCATGGAGCCGATCACGTTGCGCAGCGTGGTGACGGTGAGCTGGTCTATGGCCTGTATGTAGTTGGCCACCTCGTAGGCAGCGGCCTTGGGCTGGGTCACCTGGTAGTAGAGGACGGTGTCGATGTTGACCACGAGGTTGTCCTCGGTGATCACCGGTTGCGGACGCGAACTGAAGACCTGCTCACGCAGGTCGAACTTGGTGTTGACCCGGTCCACGCCCGGGATGATGAAGTTCAGCCCGGGGTCGAGGGTGCGGATGTAGCGCCCGAAGCGCTCGATGTTGTAGGCGCGTGCCTGCGGGACGATCCGGATCGCCGACAGGGCGATGGCGACCAGCAGGACGGCGAGGATGATGAGCGGTATCGCAGATTCCATGTTCCGCACCTCGGTCCGGGAATGTGGCTGTGGTGGTGGTTCGGTCTTCGGTTCTCTTCCGAGCCCGCGCGGCGCGCCCGGTCGGCGTCCCGAGGGGGCGCTCTCGCCGCCCTACTCCTGGTCAGGACGGTTTCGCCCGGGCGGGCCCGTCGCGTCCGGGTCGAACGGCTCGGGGAGTTCGGTCAGCCGCTCCCTCGGGTAGACCACGGCGGTCGCCCCGTCGATCTCCATGACGTCGACGTGCGCCCCCACCGGAATCACGAGGTCCTCGTCGAGGCAGCGCGCCGACCACTCCTCACCCTGGAGCTTGACCCTGCCGCCGTCTGCGTCCACCCGGCGCAGCACGACACCGGAGCGGCCCACCAGGGCCGCGGTACCCGACCGCACGACCGGCCCGTGCCGGAGCTGGCGGTCCATGATCGGTTTGACCAGGACGAGCCCGGCCGCGGCCGCGGCCGCGAAACCGATGATCTGCACGACCACCGGGAGACCGATCGCGCCGAGGAGGCCGGCGACCAGCGCGGCGGCCGCCAGGAGTCCCAGCACGAAGGTCAGGGTGAGGAACTCGGCGACCCCGAGACCGGCCGCGAGAATGATCCAGATCAGCCAGACAGGCATCGTCCTGCTCGCCCTCCCCCTGTGGTTTCGGGTAGTCCTAACGCTACCCACACAGACCCTGCGCACCACAAGATCCCCGTAACGGTTGGAGTGACGGCGGCCCGCGACACTCCCTGTCGCCAGGGGGTCGCGGGCCGCGTCGGTCACCGCCGGGGGCCTCGCCCGGTCACCTCCCGCCGGAGAACTGGAAGACCAGTTGGTAGGTGGGCCGGTTCTGCCAGGCGATCGGCCACATGTTGATACCTCCCACCGCCTGGTGGATCACGGTGTCCGCGCAGAGCTGGTCTCCGGCGGAGCAGTGGCCGTCGCCGGGGTAGACGTCGCCCGCAGGGGTCGCGGCGGCCTCCGCCAGGCTGTCGAGCAGCACCGTGCGGCAGGAGTCGGCGTCGCCGTCACCGCAGTAGACCCGGTCACCGAGGGTGCCGTCCACCTCCTGACCCAGGACCGTGCGCAGGTCCTTGTCCACGTACGACCACCAGCCGTACTGGAAGGCGGAGCCCCGGTGGGCCTGGCTCTGGTTGACGCTGCCGGGGGCGCCGCCGCCGATCGCCCCCGAAGGGGACTCGTCGGGTTGGGCGGCACGGGTCAGTTGCGTGTACAGGTCCTCGCCCAGGCCTGGCTCGAACTGCGCCCGGACCAGCAGGGGCCACCAGGCGTCCAGCACCCGGATGGCGTCCGCGTGGTCGTAGTACCCGGCGTCGCGCCGGGGCTCGCGCCGCAGGGAACCGGAGTCGACCCAGGCCCGCAGCGACTCCACCGTCCCGGCCAGTTCCGGGTCGTCCACGGTCCCGGTGTCGATGACCTCCAGGAGCAGCGGGAGGACCTGCTCGGCGCGCAGGTCGGCCACCCCGGCCTCCATCATCGTGGCCGTGAGCGAGGCGGGCGTGAACCGGTGCCCGTCCCCGATCAGCCCGGCCACCCGGGAGTCCAGCAGGTCGTTGCGGTGCACCGACCCGGTGGACCAGCCCGAGGTGTACCCGCTCGCGGGCTTGTTGTTCCAGTTGACGATGTAGTCCGGGTTGATCTGCTGGGGGTGGTCGGACTGCGGGTGGTACTCGGCCTCGTTCGTCGCCGGGTCCCAGCCGGACCAGCCGGAACCGGAGTAGGCGTCGATGGGCAGGGTCGGGTTGGTGCCCGCCAGTCGGACCGGGTTGGAGCCGGAGTTGACGAACGCGATGTCGGTGTCGTCCACGTAGTGCCAGTTGAAGGCGTAGCCGATGTCCTCCGCCGCCCGGGTGAACGTCTCGGCGGAGGTGACCTCGTCGGGGTCGTTGAACCTCTGGAATCCGAGGATGGAGTCGACCTCGCGCATGTAGGTGGACCTCAGCTCGGTGAAGGCCACCGGCGCGCCGTCCACTGTGGCGAACGACCTGACCAGACCGAACTCGGACCGCAGCGAGGTCAACGTGTAGCCGCCGGCCGGGGTTCCGTCGGCGACGGTGGGCGTCCAGTCGTTGCTGACGCTCAGCTCCTCGAACTCCGCGCACGCGCCGGAGGAGTCGACGTAGGCACGCGAGGAGGTCGACGGGTCGGAGCCGTCGGTCTCGCACAGTTCGACCGCGAACGTGTCGGTGATGTCCTGGCCCGCCGAGGTGGCGCTCCAGGCGTAGTCGACCCCGCGGCCCATCTGGACGTAGAAGCTCACGCCCGCGAACGACGCGCCCCGGGCGCTGATACCCGGTCCCTGGAGTTCCTGGAGCATCAGGAGCTGCGGCGAGAAGTAGCCGGTCTGCGGGCCCATGACCGCGACGGGGTTGCCGCTCTCGGTGTGCTCACCCGAGACCAGCAGGGCGTTGGACATGCCTCGAGGGTCGAGGAAGCCCTCGGGCAGGACGCCGTCGTCGAAGATGCCCTCGGCGGCGGACAGGTCGCCCTCCTCGACCATCTGCTCCAGTTCGGCCTGCTGCTCCTCGGTGAGCTCCTCGACGGTGGGGGCGTCCGAACCGGGGACGTCCTCACTCGGGGCGCCGGGCGCGCTCTGGGTCGTGGCGGCGGCCGCGGACCCGTACTCGTCGTGGACGATGCTGTAGGGCTCCACCGAACCGTCGTCGGGAACGACCTCGCCGACCGGGTCGTCCGGGGTCTGGGCGTACGGGAAGTCCCCGTCCACGCTGACCACGGCCTCGGGGTCGTTCTCCATGCGCCAGGCGTGCCACAGCTCCAGGCCCTCCTCGGCGCCGTAGCGGTCCTGGAAGTTGGCCAGCACGACGGCGGCCTGGACCTCGCCGCCCCCGCCCCCGCCGAAGATCCCGCCGACCATCGCGGCGATACCGACGACGTCGGTGGGGGTGAAGGGTTCGATCTCCCCCTTGTTGGTGATGGCGTCCTTGTGCCCGGTGAGGACGTACTCGCCGGGGAAGTACCGGCCGCTGTCGGCCTCGTCGATGTAGGCGTTGACGCCCTCCAGGTAGGAGTCGACGTCGGCGAGGGCCTGCGCCCCGCGCTCGCCGCTGGCGGCGACCCGGTCGATCTGGGCCTGCTTGTCCTCCTCGGTGTAGGGCGCGGTGCCCCACAGGTCCTGTTCGAGGCCGCGGTTGCCCTCGGCTCCGCCCGCGAAGGACGTGAGCTCGCCCCGGCCGACCCGGCGCAGGACGTCCATGAGGAAGAGGCGGTCCTCTCCGGCGGCGTAGCCGGCACCGAACATCGTGCCCTCGCGGGTGGTGCCCTCGACGTGCGGGATGCCGTGCTGGCGGTCCCGGGTGATCGTGACGTCGTCGCGCGGTTGGTACCGGCGGTCGACGTCGCCCTCGGCGACTCCGAAGGTGCCGTCGACGAAGAAGTCGTCCAGGCCCTCGTCGGTGAGCCCGTCGTAGTGGTGCACGAGGTTGTCGTACATGTCGAGCTGGCTCGAGGAGTGCTTGGGCCGGGTGCCGAAGACCTGGTGGCCGAGGATTTCCACCAGGGTGGCGCTGCCGTTCTGGCCCGGCGGCAGGATGTCGAGGCACGCTCCGGGGGCGCAGTAGTCCTCGGGCGCGGCGAGCGCGGGGGCGGCGGGCAGGGCGGCGACCATCGAGGCGGAGATCGCCAGGGCCGCTCCCGCGGCTCCGGTGCGGAGCCGTCTCGTGAAGGAGGGAGGGTCGAGCTGGGGTCGGAGGTTCGGGGGCATGTGGGGTCACCACCTGGGGGTGCGGGCGATGGATCAGGCGCATCGTACGTAGCCGGGCGCAAATCGCGAAAGACTTTCACGTTTCCCGGCTCACCTTGGGCCTCGGTACCCGAAAACGCTGGTTTGCCGTGACCCAGGCCACACCTGCGGGAACTCTCGACAGCAGCCTGCACGGACACCAGCACGCTCCGTGGGCGCTGGCCACATCCGGCCACAACCTGGATCGTTGTCCGGTCGAGGATCGGACACTCCGACGACCTTTGACACAATCGCCACATGAACCAGTACCCCGACCCGGCTCAGGGTGAGCCCTGGCAGCAGCCCAGCGGCGGCACCCCCGGCTGGGGCCCACCCCCCGAACAGCACACCGGCGGACAGCTGGAGCCCTACGGCGCCCCCACCGGCGGCTACCAGCCCCTCGGCGGCGGCGTACCGAACGAACCCACCCTCGACACCATCGGGGACATCGCGATCACCCAGAACACGGTGATCACCCCCTCCGGCCGCTTCCCCATCCAGGGGACGGTGTGGACCGTCAGCGACATGAGCCGCACCGAGAGGACCACGCCCGTCTGGGCGATCATCGTCGCCATCCTCATCTTCTGGTGGACCTGCCTCCTCGGCCTGCTCATCCTCCTCGTCAAAGAGGAGAAGACGACCGGACACGTCCAGGTCACCGTCCAGGGCGGCGGGCACTACCACGCCACCCAGATCATGGTGGGCAACCCGTCCTACGTGCAGCACATCCACCAGCAGGTGAACTACGCGCGCGGCCTCGCGTCCTGACCCGACGACCGGGATCGGCCCGCGGCGGCCGATCCCGGAATCCACGGTCCCCGGCGTTCGAGACGAACCACCCTCCGCCGGTCAACAGCACCCCTGGCCACCGCCAAACCCCTGCAAACCCGCGTTTGCCACGCAATGTATTCGCCCATACACCTAGAGCAGCCTAGAGTCGACCCAGGAGAGGAAACACATGCTGTTCACGGTGGCGACACTGGCGATCCTGGCAGGTCAATGGTGGGTCTTCTGACCCCCGCGGCCGCCCCGCACAGGGGCGGCCCACCCCGGAGTTCGCGAAACGCCCGCCACACAGCAGCGCACCAGGGGTTAATCACCGGTAACGTGGGGCGCGAGGCCATAGCGACCGATTTGGTGGAACACACGTGGTAACGAGACGCAACTACGAATCACCGTAGTTGGTCAGACTTTGCCCTCCCTTGGGCGACATCCTCCGAATGCCCTAGGATGTCTCCCCGAGGGCACCGGACCGCACACCCTCCACCCCCAGGTCACGGGCCGGACACACGGCGCGACCAGGCCTCACAATTGGATCAGGCACCCATAGCTCAGTGGATAGAGCATCGGACTTCTAATCCGACGGTCGCAGGTTCGAATCCTGCTGGGTGCGCCACAAACCCCCAGGTCATACGGGGTGTACGGGGACCTCGAATGAGGTCCTCGTGGCGTTTGGGGGCCATGTGTGCTCCTCGCGTGCTCCCCAGTCGGAGCACAGCCGCAGCAGCACCCGCGAGAACCCCATCGGACTTGGCCACCTCGCAGCCACGCCACCCCTCGGATTCTCGGCTGAGTCCTCCACACCGAACCTCCTAAGACAGCCCCACCCGCCTCATGACTGCCTACTGGAAGGCCTTCTGACAGGATCTGCGGCGCCTTGAGAGCGCCTCGTTCCCTCCAGCGCCTTCCCCTCACCCCTCCACTGACCCAACGACGAGCGCGTGTTGAGGCAGTGCTGACGGAGTAAGCGCAAGAACCTATCGGACCCTAAATCCGACGCAGCACTTCCCCTGGACGAAGCCGACATTTAGGACTTGACTACCACGACCAGCCGACCTCGTTGGCCACCCGCTCAAGAGCGCGGAACAGCATCTCGGCAGCCCATCACCAGTCGACCAGCTGTGCCTCGAGAGCGCACGGAGCCTCTCGGGCCTCGCGGAGTCAGAGCTTCGAGACAGCCACTTCCAGGAGGAGCATTCACTGCTCATCGGGGACCTCCAGGTGGCCCGACCCCCGGTTCTGCGAATCCCGAACGAGAACGGGAACCCGCGTCCCTCCGCGCTTCCACGCAGTGGCCCTGGTTGCCGCTGTAGCTCGACCTTCGCCAGGTCGCGTCCACGGTTGTTCTCCTCACAGTGCTGCGATGAAGAGCAGGCTTTCCTCAGGGGAGAGCGCGAGGCTCCTGAGGTGCCCGTACTGCTGCTGGCAGTTTCCCACGATCACCCCTGACCCGATCCGGGCGTCTCCGCGTACACGAGTGACTCCGCATGGTCCTTGTCGAGGATGACCAGGGGACCGTTCATCGCGCTGTGCGCACCACGACCGAACGGGAGTACCTGAATCTGCACAGTGGGATTCAATGCCCGCCGCAGCAACGCCTGGAACCGCCACCTGCGCCGCTGACCCCGCAAGCGCGGCACTGTCCACCGCCTGGCCCGTAAGGGTGGGGAGTCGTCGCAGCAGTTGAGTGGGCACCGATGGCAGGTCGAGCGCACCATGGCCTGGCTGGCCGGCTGCCGCCGCCTGCACCGACACTACGAACGCAAGGCCGACCACTTCCTGACCTTCGCCAGCATTGCCTGCACACTGATTTGCTACCGCAGACTCACCAAAAGAGATGAGCTCGAACTACTATTCGCCAAGAGCACCCAAATTTCCCCATTCTTGAATACTCACAACACGTTCACCAAGAAACCACACACGACGACAGAAGTTGAAATTGAGTGAATTGCAGCATATGAATTTCTTCTGAGTGCGAAGATAACATGACGACTCCCCTTAACGGCGCCAACCAAAACAGCCCTTGCCGACTCAACAGCCATGACGCAGGTCACGCCAACGGCAGGGGCGGAAAAAAGGAAGCACCAAGCGTAATAGTAATCTCTTTCGAAGTTTGAAACAAAAGCCACTTGAGAAAGCTGGTAAATAGCTTCCGTAGCTAGCGCCAATGGCAGCACATAGAGCGATGTAAGCACCATGTCCAGGAAGAAAATTTCCTTCGCCTCGCGAACAGAAACCCCCTCCCCCCGGGCACGTCTACGCAATCTTACTACGAGAGCCCCCAGACCTCCGAGGCCAGGGAACAGCCTCACGTAGAAAATTTCCGAAAGACGCCAGATTCCATACTCAACGAAAATCTTTCTCAATATTTCATTTCCCATATCGTCACATCAGTTCAGCACCAAGGCTACTAGTGGGTTGGCCACCGTCCGGACTCCCCACCAAACTTCCTTCTCGCTGAGTACCGCGGCACTCTCGTGCCGTTGCCAGGCGGGTGCGGCAAGGTCGCGGGCATTGGCATTGCACCACCCAAGGCAAGCATGCCGCACCCGTATTCGGACCATTGGCGCTGGTGAACTGGCGCAGTGTCCCGAAGCACGCCTCGATCAGGACGGCCCACGAGGCATAGGCAGGAGTGAGACACAACTCGACCTTGTGTCGACGCGCCCAGGAACAGAAGCGTAGGGTCTAGTCGGTGGACATCTCGTCCCTGATCACGCAGGCCAGAGCTCCCTCGGGCTGTGCGACCTGGATCAATATTGAACGCTGCCACACGCTTCCGGTCCACCCACTAGGCAGCCCAGCTCCACCCTGGATCCTCGACAGCCCTCGCGCCTGTGACAAAATCATGCGCACCTCCAATCATTCCTGCAGTGCCCTGCACCACACTGTCGTAGTACCTACTCGATGATATATCTCCCCTGAGAGAATTATATCGACTTCTCACCGCCTGGCTATTCTGCTTCCTTTTTGACGATTTATAGGAGAAGAAATCTGCAGCATTACTCCTAACGGAGGACCTGGCCAAGAATCTTGAACCCTTGCCAATTCCAAACGGCAAGGCCCCTGCTATATCCCAAATACCATCCACATTTTTTTGGCCAGAACTAAACAACTTCGAAATCCCAACACCGGCACCTAGGGCAAATCCGACCCACTGCAATCCTGGAATAAAGCTCATCGCAAACGCTGCATCACCAGCAATATTCCACCAGTTCAGACCATCGTCGGTCATGTATCTGCTTGAAACCCAACCGCCGACCGCGCTTCGAGTCTCGTTCATCCAGCTCGCGTCGTTCTTGGCCTGGGTCTGAGGGTCGACCGTCGCGCTTGCACCCGTAAAAGGATTATCGGAGCGGCGGTTTCCGCTGTACAGGAGACGCCACACCTTCTCTGACCGCGTCAAGCTCGGGTGAACTCCGGAGCAGAGGACCCGTATTTCCCCACGAAGCCCGAGGCGTCCAAAGAGGTTCATCCGTCTTTGATGAGCCAGACTTCCCCTGGAACATCTGGCCGGTGAACCACTGGGCCCCTGCATCCTGCCGGGACGGACAGCGGTGGGCGACCTGGGCGGCGGCCCGGCTTGGCCGAAGTGCACACGTGATCGTCCAGATGGGCGTAGAGTGCTGTCAGAAGGGCGTCAAGGTCTTTGGTCACACTCTGATCCTCGACGCCCTTCGTCATGCCCGCAGGCGTTCCAGGGTTTTCCCATCAACGATCCAGGAGCCATCCATCGTACTGACTTCGGCGATGATCGACTCGATCCGGGGATCATTGGTGAAGGCTCGCGCCCTGACCCGCAGGTTCCGCTCCTTCAGCAGCGCGATGGAGCGGGCCACGAGCAACGAGTCACCACCGCTCTCGAAGAAGTCGTCCTCCTCCCGGAGATCGGGGTTCTCGAGCACGTCCCTCAGAACGTCGAGGGTCTCCTTGCGGATACGCTCCGAGATCACGTCGTCCATGCTTCCTCCCTTGGTCCTGCTGGAAACCGGTAGCTGATGCCCGCACGCGAGTCCACGGTGACGAAGTCCCCGTACGGCAGCAGCCAGGCCGGCTCGTAGTGGCCGCAGTCGCCCCCGACGAACACCGGCCCCTGCGCCAGTTCGGGCGATCTCCGGAGTACCGTCCCCACGTCCTCGCACCAGTCCTCGAAATCTCGCCAGGGCGCGTCGGCCACCACCAGGGCTCAGGGCGGCCCGTCCAGGGCGTCCGCGATCCGCCTGACGGCGGAGTCGAAGTAGCCGGGTTCGTCATCGCCGACGTCCAGCCAGAGCACCCGTTCCCGCGCGGTGAGGCTGCTCCCTGTCTCCAGGAGGTCCGCGACGATCCTGATCTCCCCGCCGACCAGACGGCCGCGGGCCGTCCCCGGTTTGATCCAGGCGTCCTGGGCCCGGCGTGATCTCTGGTGGGGGTCCCTGTCGTGTCGTGCGTACTGCTGCCAGGGGCGGGCTCCCGCGGTTCGGGTGGGTGAAGTGAGGAAGTCGACCGGATCGGCGCCACCCAGTACCGCCTTGGTGGAGGCCAGGGTCTCGGGAACCGGCACGGGCTCTCCGAACTGTGACAGGAAGGCCACACCGTTGTAGGAGACCAGCCCGCATTCCTGGAGCAGGAACGCGTTGATGTACGTGTTGTCGCTGCGGCCGACGAACGGTTTGGGATGGGACCGGATCAGGTCCGCGTCCAGCAGGGGGAGGAGCTCGGCGGAGGTGCTGCCGCCGATCGCGGACATCACGGCGGCGACCCGGTCGTCCCGGAAGGCGGCGTTCAGGTCGTCGGCGCGTTGCTCCGGTGTGCCCGCGGAGAGTCCGTCGTCGCTGATCTCGTCGGCGTTCCGGGCGAAGTCGCAGCGCCAGCCCAGAGCCGCGAGCACGTCCGCGGCCAGATCGACCGCCCGCGTGGCGCAGCCCATCGATGGCAGCGATGGGCTGACCACCCTGATCAGAGCGCCCTCGCCCAGCGGCGCGGGCCTGATGATGCCGTCCGTGTCCATCAGTCCCCCGATCCGTGGCCCGGGCTCTCCTGCGCTGTCTCCTCCAGGAGTCGCTGCTCGTGTTCCCACGCGTCGAACACCGGCAGTCGGCTCAGGCACATGAGCGCGACCACGACGAAGAGCGCTCCGGCGACCAGGAACGGGAAGGACAGATCCACGAGTGAGGCCAACACCCCGCCGATCAGCGCGCCGAGTGCCAGACCGGACAGTCCCAGGAGTCGGCTGACGGCGCCGACCCGGCCCATGAGCTGGTTGGGGGTGATCTTCTGGCGCATGGACGCCGCCAGCACGTTCCACACCACCGAGTGCCAGATGTAGACGGCCAGAGCCACGGCCACCGCCACCAGGTGGTCCACGAAGAAGATCGTCACGAACGACGCCGCCCCCGTGGCCAGGGCGGTCACGACGGACCGGCCGTACCCCAGCACCGCCCGCATCCGGGTGGCCGACCACGCCCCCAGCAGACCGCCGAGCGCGGAGAAGGCCAGGAGTAGGCCGTACCCCGTGGAATCCAGGCCGAGCACCTGTTCGGAGTAGAGCACCAGGTAGGAGAAGGGGATCATGTACGCGACGCTCGTGATGGCGCCGACCGACACGAGCGTGCGCACGATGCGGTTCCGCCAGAGCCACACCGCCCCCTCCCGGACCTCCTGGATCATGCTCGGGCCGGGCTCGTAGTCCTGCCGGTAGTCGCCCCGGAGTGACTGGTACCCCGCCCCCGCGGCGAAGAAGGAGATCGCGTTCGCGATGATCGGCGCGATGGGCGCCAGCCCGAAGAGGAAACCGCCCACGGGCGGGCCGGTGAACTCGTCCACCACGATCTGGGTGGCCGCGATCTGGGAGTTGGCCCGGTCCAGTCCACTGGCGGGTACGGCCTGGGGCAGCACGGCGAGGGCCGAGCTGTCCGAAACGGTCTCGATGACACCGACCAGGGCGAACACCAGGTAGAGGGCGGGCAGGGTGACCAGGTCGAACACGATCAACGCGGCGAGCAGAGTGAACACCAGGGCCAGCGAGTAGTTCGAGAGGTAGAGCAGCCGCCGGCGGTCGCCGCGGTCGATCATGACTCCGGCGAACAGGACGGCGATGATCCTGGGCACGGCGTAGGCGGCGCTGAGCCCCGAGATCAGCAGCGGGTCCCGGGTGAGGGTCGCGGCCAGCAACGGCATGGCGACGAACGTGATGCCGTCCGCCAGGTTCGAGGAGGCGTTGCCGAACCAGATGCGCCTGAACTCGGGTCCCAACTTCATGTGCGTGTCCTGTTCACGGTGGCTTGGGTCGCACCCGTCAGTCACGGGAGAGAGCTTCGGCGACAGCTCGGCCGTCCACCTTGCCGTTGGGCAGACGGGGCAGCGCGGTCACCGGAAGGACGGCGGCGGGCACGAGCTACGAGGGCTGGTCTTCGCGCAGGGCGGAACGGATCTCCGTGACCGAGGCTCCGGGCCGGAGCACCGCGGTCAGACGAAGGAGAACGGTGTCGAGGCGAGCACCGAGGCGAGGGCCTCCTCCCCGAAGATCTGCCGGGAGTCCTCGACCATCGCCAGGACGGCGCTGTGGGGTACGGCGACGCCCTTCGGGGAACCGGTCGATCCCGAGGTGTGCAGGACGTAGGCGCACGCGGACCCGGCCGTCGGTTCCGGGTACCCGGGCGCGGCCGCGGACGGTCGGGCCGGGGCAGGGGGACCGAGGCGGGACCAGGCCTTCCACCCATGCCCGGTCCGCACACGGGCCCGCAGGCGCTGTCGCCAGCCCGTGGCGCCGGCCCGGATCGACGTACTCCCCCGCTAGCCTGCCCTGGCACCGCACCAACTCCTGTGAGGCACCCTCATGCACGTCACCGCCCCGTCGACACATCGCGACCGGCTCCTCGCCGCCTTCCCCGAACTCCACGAACACGGCACGCCCGCTCTCCTGCTCCACCCCCACCTCGCAAGCCCGGGGCCGCAGGACAGCTCCGTCGGCGGCCCGTTCCTGTGGCCCGCCGACGAGCCCTGGCCCACCTGCCCCCATGGCCACTACGTCTTCGGAGCTCCTCCCGAGGACGGCGACGTCTTCTACGACGAACCGCTGTTCCTCCAGGGCGTCGTCCAACTGTTCGCGCGTGACCTCCCTCCCGGCCACACCCTGCCGGGCGGAGCGGAACTCCTCCAGGTCCTGTGGTGTCCCAACGACCACCCCCGCCCGCCGGACGCCGACGGCCACGAACTCACTCCGTGGTTCACCCTGCGCTGGCGGCACGACCTCACCGGGCTCGCACCGGTGTCCGACCAACCCCGCCCCCACACCAGCGTCAAGTCGTACGGCCTCCCACCCTGCGCCCTCGCCATCGAGGAGATCACCGACTACCCGTCCGAGGCCTTGTTGCCCGAAGCACTGGCCGAGCGCGTCGACGAGTGGGAGTCCACCGCACCCGAGTCCGGACACGTGGACCCTGGAACCGTCTACGTCGACGAACTCGCCCACCGGAGGGGGATGAAGTTCGGCGGCCACCAACCGTGGGGCCTGACCGACCCCTTCCCCGTCGAGTGCGAGTGCGGCGCCATCATGCAACTACTGCTCCAGATCGACAGCATGGAGCCGGGCGGCCTGGAGGGCTTCGTCATCAGTCGCGGCTACTCCCTCGGCATCCACTGCTGCCCGGACTTCCCCGACCACCCCCACCACACCGTCATGCAGTAGCTCCGAGCGTGTCGAGGCGCGAGAGAGTCGCTGCGAAGGTTCCCGTCGGGCCCCCTTCCAGCTAGGCCTCCGGAGCCGTCCTGGCTCCACCTCGCGCGGCGCGGGCGCACCGCCCGCACCGGCCAAGGCCTCACCCGCGTCCATCTGCACCACCCACGGGACGGCCGAGCCACACGTTCCACGGCTCGGTTCCCGTGCGCGTGTCACCCCGCTGTGGGCGGGTGTCCCCTTCATTCTCACCAGAATCCCTCCCCCGTTCGCGAGACGTCCGTCCCGGAGGTACGCGACCTTCGTCCCGCTGTCGGCCCCGTTGGACGTCCGGATACCGGGTCCGGCCCCGGCCCCCTCCCCGGCTGGCGGCCGCGCGGCCGCGCCGTGCTCGGCGCTCCCGCCCCCTCACGGGTTGGAGCACTCCCCGGACTGTGTACAGTATGAAAACGGTTTTCATTTTCAACACGAGAGCGACGTCCAGGAGAGGAGCACCCGATGCGCATCGCACTGGTCACCGGCCTACACGCGCAGGCGCGCACCGAGGCCGTGAACGAGCTGTTGGAGGCCGTCCCCCGGTCGATCGCGGTCCACCACGACATGAAGGACATCGGCGACGGCGTCGTGCGCCGTGTGGTGCGCGAGAGCTCGGGCACCAGCCGCAGCGAACAGGTGGACCTCGACCACGCCTGCGCCTCCTGCACGGTGCGTGAGGACCTCGTCCCCTTCCTCCTGCGAACGGCGGCCGTCGGACGACACGACCTGTGCGTCGTGGACTCCTGGGAGGGCCTGGAACCCCGGTCGACCGCCGAGAGCATCGCCGCGCGGCCGGAACTGTTCCTGGCCACGGTCGCCACGGTGGTGGACACCGGGCTGTTCACCTCCGACCTGAGCAGCCCGGACGAACTGGGCGACCGCGCGATGGACATCGCCCAGGACGACGTCCGCACGGTCGCCGAGGTCCTCACCCGGCAGGTCGAGTACCCCCACGTCCTGGTCCTCCCCGCACGGGCACACCACGCCCACGCCCGGGCGCTCGCGCACCAGCTCAACCCCGCCGCCGCCGTCCTCACGTCCGGAGCCGACCTCACCGGATTCCTGGACCAGAGGTTCGACCCCGAGGCCGCGCACCGGCGGCTCAACCCGGCCTGGGCCCAGTACATGGACCACGAGGAGTCCCAGGGGGTGAGCACCGTGACCTGGACACGGACGCGTCCCCTGCACCCGGGGCGGCTCTCCGACGCGCTGGAGCGGATCGTCGCGACGTCGCTGCGCGGCCGGGGCAGGTTCTGGCTCGCCAGCCAGCCGGACACCCTCATGGTGTGGGACTCCCACCAGGACCTGCTCCTGGTCGAGAGCGGCGGACCGTGGCTGGGCGCGCTGCCCGAGGCGGCGATGGAGCTGGTCTCCGCGCACCGGCGATCCCGCGCGCTCCTCGACTGGGACCCGACCGTGGGCGACCGCCGCCAGCACCTGTCCTTCACCGGTGTCGGCATGGACACCGCGTCCCTCCTCTCGCTCCTGGACTCGTGCCTGGTCACCGAGACCGAAGCCGGTCAGGAGTTCCGCAACGACCCGTTCGCCGAGTTCTCAGAAGGGCGACCATGACCCCGATCAGAAGCCGTACCGAGAAGGCGCCGCGCAGGCGCTCCTTCGCCAGCCCGCTGGGCGACGCGGCCAGCGTCGACTACAAGGACACCCGTCTCCTGCGCACGTTCGTCTCGGAGCGGGGCAAGATCCGCAGCCGTCGCGTCACCCGTGTCACCGCGCGACAGCAGCGCCTGATCGCCGCGGCCGTCAAGAACGCGCGCGAGATGGCCCTGCTCCCCTACCCGTCCCCGGCCCGACGGAACTGAACGCACGCCCGTGACCGGCGTCGTCGCCCTTCCCGAACGGGGCGCCCGGCGTCGGAGCACCGAACGGGCCCCGACCGCGCGGAGAACGCGACCCCACAGCGGAGAAGCAGGAGAAGAACGTGTCCCGTATCTGTCAGGTGACCGGAAGGTCGCCGGGCTTCGGCAATGCCGTCTCCCACTCGCACCGACGCACCAGGCGCCGGTTCGACCCCAACATCCAGAACCGGCGCTACTGGCTGCCCAGCGAGGGGCGGTACGTGAGACTGCGCCTGAGCACCAAGGGCATGCGGGTGATCGACGCGCGCGGTATCGAACGCGTGGTCGCCGACCTCCGCGCCCGGGGGGTGCGGATCTGATGGCCAAGAAGAGCAAGATCGCCCGCAACGAACAGCGCAGGGCGGTCGTGGCGCGCTATGCCGAACGCCGAGCCGAGCTCCGGCGCCTGGTCAAGAGCCCGCACACGAGTGAGACCGAACGGGCGGCGGCCGCCGCCGAGCTGCGCCGCCAACCACGGGACGCCAGCGCGACACGGGTCCGCAACCGCGACGCGATCGACGGACGCCCCCGCGCGTACCTGAGGAAGTTCGGGGTGTCGCGGATCAGGTTCCGGGAGATGGCCCACCGCGGCGAACTCCCCGGAGTCACCACGTCCAGCTGGTAGACACCGGCGTTGACCGGGGCCGTCCGAACGCGATCCGGACGGCCCCAGGGTGCCCGGAGCGGCCCTCCCCCGTCGGCCGTTCCTCCCTCCGGGCACCCGCCACCCGCTTTCCGGTGGGGCGCGCGGCGCCGCACGGGGCGCACCGCACACCACGACGTCCGTCCGCTCTCGCGGACCACGACCCTGAGAGGGAACCCATGGCACGCGACGACATCCGACCCGTCATCAAGCTCCGGTCGACGGCGGGCACCGGCACGACCTACGTGACCCGCAAGAACCGCCGCAACACCCCGGACCGCCTGGTCCTGCGCAAGTACGACCCCAAGCTCCGCCGTCACGTCGAGTTCCGCGAGGAACGCTGACCGACCCCGCGTCCAACGGAGGACCCATGCAGAAGGACATCCACCCCCGGTACGAGCCCGTCGTCTTCCGCGACAGGGCGGCCGGTTTCGCCATCCTCACCCGTTCCACCCGTGGCAGCGACACGACCGTCGACTGGGAGGACGGCAACACCTACCCGGTCATCGACGTCGAGATCTCCAGCGCCAGCCACCCCTTCTACACGGGCACGGCCCGTGTGGTGGACACGGCGGGCCGGGTGGAACGCTTCCAACGCCGCTACCGGCGCGGATAGACGCGGGGGCCGGGGCGGAGCAGCGGTCGACGCGGACCGCCCCGCCCCGACCCGCCCCTCCCAGCGACCCGGACCCCGAACCCGAGCCCGGACACCGAACCCAACCGAGAGAGGCCCTCCCATGGCGGTCCCCAAGCGCAGGAAGTCACGGTCCAACACCCGAACGCGCCGATCCCAGTGGAAGGCCGCGCCCCCCGAACTCGTGACCCTCCACCTCCGGGGCCGCGAGTACCGCGTCCCCCGAGGACTCGTCGCCGCCTACCGGCGCGGGCTCGTTCCGCCTCCCGACTGAGTCCGCCTCCATCAGGGCCACGGGTCCGCCCACCCCCGGGCCCGAGGCGGGTGGGGCTGCCCGAGTCGGAGCCCCACCCGCGCGCCACTTACGAGCCTCCCGGATACGAGCCCCCCGGTCCCCCGGCTCCCCGGTCCGGCGAAACGCTGGATCTCCCGGCCCCCACAGCGGGACGTCGCGCCGTCCGGCACCGCACGCCGATGGTCGTAACCACCGGATAGCTTGACGGGACATCGATTCCCAACGTGAGGCCCTCCATGCACATCAACGTCCCCGGACACCCCGAGGACCTGCCCCCGTTCCCTGTCCTCTGGGCCCGAGCCGCCACCTTGGCCGCACTCGAGGCCGGTGGCTGCAAGAACCAGCACGCTTACGCCGACTCGGTCGTGCACCACGACGACGCGGGCGGCAACGAGTGGAGACTGACGCGCGTCCAGGGCGGTCGCGGTGTACTCGTGGGCGTCGACCACGAGTGCGGACCACCCTTTGACGAGAGCACCAACCTCTACGACGGCCCCGACTGGTTGCCCTGGACATGGCTCGCCGAGCTCGAAGACCGGCGAGAGCAGGGACTCGTCTACTGGTGGGACGGGGAGTCCTGGGACCGTGTCGACTACCCCGACGACGCCGAGAACGACGGACTGGACCTCCTCTTGACCCATGTGTCCACGGCGCGGGAGACCGTCACCAGGGTTCTGGACTTCCTCGACCTGGACCCCTCGTTGGACGAGGGCGAGGAGGAGTCGGTCCTGATCCACCGAGTGCTGGAACTGGCGGTGAAGGGCACGGGCCGCGAGGAGGAGTGGCACCGGGCGCTCGACGCGGTCCTGGTCGCCGCACGCCGGACCTCGCGCTACGAGGACTCTCCGGAGTCCGATTTCGACGTGGCCGCCGCTCTGGCCGTGGCACGGTCGACCGGTCTGGTCGGGGGCTCCCGCCCCGAGACCAAGGAAGCGGGGAACGGCCGCCCGAAGGACTGGGACCGACTCGCGGGCTAGCCCCGCGCGCCACGGACGGACGACCACGAAGAGCCCTGCCCCTGGGGCCACCCCGGGGAGCGGGGCTCGATCCGTCTGAGGTGGGGCGACCGACCCGTGTGAACCGTCCCCGCCTCGGCCGCCCCCTCCCTCCCCGCACCCGCACTCCTGACCCGCGAACCCACGCCCCGAGAACTGCCGGGAACCCCGCGCCTCCCCTGGACGACTCCCCTTGCAGAAGCTCGTCGCGTCGCACGTCCAGGAGGTTCCATGCGGGGCATCCCGCCCGCGCTCTGCGCGACCGCCGCCGTCCTGCTGCTCACACCAGCACCGGCGCTCGCCCACGACACCCTGATCGCCACGACCCCCGAAGCCGACCAGCGTCTGAGAGCAGCGCCGCGTGAGGTCGTCCTGACCTTCAGCGGAGAGGTCATGGACGTCTCCACCGCCGTGGTCGTCCTCGACTCGCGGGCCGAACCGGTGGACACCACCGCGCCCCTGGTCGAGGGAGCCGACGTCAGTGTCGAACCGCTCGACGAACTGGCGGACGGCGGGTACGCGGTGCGTTGGCGTGTCGTCTCGGGCGACGGCCACCCCGTCAGCGGAGCCTTCGACTTCCACGTGGGGGAGGGCGGCCCCCCGCCGCCGCCCCTGGACGCGGTACCGGCGCAGGCCTCCGGTGAGGAGAGCGCGCCCGGTGACGCGGGGGTTTCGACACCCGCCGGCCGGCCTCCACGCGGTGCGGTCCTCGCGCTGGTCGGAGCCCTGGCCGGACTCGCCCTGTACGCGATCGCTCTGCGAGTGCGACGCGCCGGTACCCGCCAGCGTCGATCGGCGACGCGGACCACCCCTGTCGAAACGGAGACACGATGACCATCCCGACCCGCCGCCCCCTCCCGCTCACGACCGCGATCGGAGCCGCGCTGCTCCTCGGCGCGTGTTCCTCACCCGCCCCGTCGGAGGAGTCGACCACCGCCCGGGCGGAGTCCGCGCACCAGGCCCGGGCGGTCACCGTCACCGACCCCTGGGTCAAGGCCGCGAGCACCGACGACGGCATGACCGCCGCGTTCGGCGTCCTGACCAACGACGGCGACCGGGACGCGGTCGTCGTCGCCGCCCGCGCCGATGAGGTCTCCGGAGCGGTCGAGCTCCACGAGGTCGTCAGCGGGGACGACGGCAACACGCTCATGCGGGAGAAGGACGGCGGCTTCTCGGTGGGCGCCGGAGCCGACCACGAGCTCTCCCCCGGCGCTGATCACATCATGATCATGGGTCTGACCGAGGATCTGGCACCCGGGACCGAGGTCACGGTCGTCCTGGAGTTCGAGGACGGCTCCACCCACGAGTTCACCGCGCCGGTGAAGGACTTCGAGGGCGCCAACGAGAACTACGACGGCGGCCACGAGGGACACGGCGACGACGACGGGGGCGAGGAGCACTGATGACCCAGCCCACCGGGGACGCTCCCCGTCCCTCACGCAGACGCGTCCTGCTGGGCGGTGCGGCGGCCGCCGGTGCCGGGGCGGTGGCCCTGAGCGGCGGCGACGCACTGGTCCGCTCCCTGCGCTCCACCGGCGAGCCCCCCACCGGGGCCGAACCGCACGGTGAGCGCGTCCACCCCTTCCACGGCGGGCACCAGGCGGGGGTGGCGACCCCGCCCCAGGCCCACGCCCGGTTCGTGGGCGTCGACCTGCGCGAGGACGTCGACGCCGACGGTGTGCGTCGGCTGCTCACCCTGTTGTCCGACGACGCGTCCCGGCTCACCCAGGGCAGGCACGCGCTGGCCGACACCGAACCCGAACTCGCGGGCGCCCCCGCCGCGTTGACCGTCACCCTGGGGTTCGGCCCGGGGCTGGTCGAGCGGGTCGATCCGCGGTCGGTCCCCTCGTGGCTCGGGCCGTTGCCGCACTTCGCGACCGACCGTTTGGAGGATCGCTGGTCCCACGGCGACCTCCTGCTCCAGGTGTGCTGCGACGACCCGATCACCCTGTCCCACGCGGTGCGGATGCTCCTCAAGGACACCCGCGCGTTCGGCACGGTGCGTTGGTCGCAGGAGGGTTTCCGGCGCTCCTACGGAGCGGAGCCGGAGGGCACGACCATGCGCAACCTCATGGGTCAGGTCGACGGCACCGTCAACCCCGCGCCCCCTGACGACGACTTCGGCCCGCTGGTCTGGTGCGGGGACGAGGCTCCCGGGTGGCTCCGCGGCGGTACCGCCCTGGTTCTGCGCCGGATCTCCATGGACCTGGACGAGTGGGACCGCCTGGACCGGCCCGGACGCGAGGACTCCGTGGGCCGGCGTCTCGGTGACGGGGCGCCGCTCACCGGCGGGAACGAGCACGACGAGCCGGACCTGGACGCCGTGACACCGCTGGGGTTCCCGGTGATCGCCGAGTACGCCCACGTCCGTCGCGCCCGCTCGGAGGACCCCGACGAGAGGATCTTCCGCCGCGCCTACAACTACGAGTCGGACGCCGAAGGAGACGCCGGGCTGCTGTTCGCCTGCTACCAGCGCGATCCGGAGCGGCAGTTCGTCCCGATCCAGCGCCGTCTGGACGAGCTCGACCTGCTCAACGAGTGGATCACCCACGTCGGCTCGGCGGTGTTCGCGGTACCGCCGGGCTGCGGGGAGGGCGGGTTCGTCGGTCAGTCCCTGTTCGAGGACCGCTCCTAGGGGGCCGTTCGCCGGTTCTCCGGGCGGAGCGCGGGGGGGGGCACCGGGGCCGTGCGCCCGCCCGGAGGCCGCCCCGGTGCGGTCGCCGCCCGAGCCCGGTACCACTGAGCTCCGGGGCACGGCCCGGGCGGCCTCGTCCGTGTGGGGGCGGGCCGACCGGGCGACCGGAATCCGGCCGGGTACGCTGCTGGTCGGGGAGGCGAGCGGTCCGTACCGCACGGACCCCGAATCCGACACCATCTCGCGGCGTGCGCCCGCGATCCCGGCGATCAGTGAGGCGAACGGCCATGGACAAGCCGCAGGGGAAGGACTCGTTCTCGTTGCTGTACAGGACGGGCTTCCGTATCAACTACGCGCTCCTCCAGGTCATGGGTCCGGCGGCCCTGAGCCCGGAGTCCGACCCCCGTCTCCGTGCGAAGAGGGAGTACGAGCGTCGGCGCGCGCTCCACCGTGAGTGGAAGGCACGGCGCCGCTCCGCCTAGGGCCTGGTTTCCGGGTCATTCCGCCCGCGCGTCGGCCGAGGACGGCCGCAAGGGGCAGAACCCCCATGGCGGCTCCGCGACGCCAGAGTTCGGTGACCGAGGGTCCACACACGGCTCACCCGGGCGCCACTGTCCAGGCGTCTCCGGCTTACATAGCGTTCTCTACAATCTCCGGAACCGCTGGGGAACCGGAGTCGAGCGAAAGGAAGCACCCCATGAGGAGAGCCGCCTACCGCATCGCCGCCAAGCTGGGCATCATCGACGGTGCCCGCCTGACCCGGCCCTACCTCTACTACTAAGAGATCATCTCAAAAGCCCTGCGAGATGCTCCTGAGCCTGGCATGATCACGTCCTGTGAGCGATGTGTTGCCCGATGGGCTCTGGGAGATCGTCCAGCCGCTCCTGCCTCCCGCGCCGCGGACCG
>NZ_JBIAGA010000012.1:0-213013 GCF_042869555.1 Nocardiopsis sp. NPDC006938
CTTGGGCGAGGGAGTTCAGGTGTTGCGTCACAACAAGACCATGGGCTCCCTCGCCTCATGCTCAGACCACGCACCCCTGGGAATTACTCATCTAGGCGGAGTCGGCCCTCGTGCGCCGCGCGGGGTCGGACAGCGCGGGCAGGATCGTGAGGACCGCCAGGACCGCGAGGCCGAAGCCGAGGACGATCGGGGCGCGCAGACCGTGGTTCGGGATGAGCGCGGACCCGGCGGCCGACCCGATGATCACGCCGAGGGTGATGAACGAACCGTGCACGGTGTTCACCAGCGGTGCCGTGCTCCCCGCCCGTTGGACGCGTACCGCCATCGCGGGATTCATCGTGACCCCGACCAGGCCGATGCCGAGCACGAACGCGAGGGCCAGCGGGGGCGTGTCGGTCAGGAGCGCGAATCCCGCCAGGAAGAGCGCGTTCAGCCCCGTGCCGACCAGCAGGGTGGGGATGGTTCGGGTGTCGGCCAGCCGCCCCACCACGACGTTGCCCACCAGGGTCGCGGCTCCGTAGGCGAGCAGGAGCAGGGGCACGGCGCCCTCGGCGAACCCGGTGACCTCGGTGAGGATCGGGCTGAGGAAGCTGAAAACGGAGAACGTCGCTCCGATGATCAGGGTGCTGGAGACGAGCGCGAGCAGGAACCGGGGGCGGCGCAACACCGCGAGCTCCGAGCGGGTCCCCGCCGTGTCGGCGGCGTCCCCGGGGTCCCGGGCGGGGTCGCGCACGAGGGCGAGGGTCAGGGCGGCCGCGACCACGGTGATGACGGAGATCGCCCAGAACGCCGACTGCCAGCCGAACCGGCCGCCGATCAGGGTCGCCAGCGGGAGGCCGAGCAGGGTGCCGAGCATCAGCCCGTTCATCACGACCGAGACGGCGCGTCCGCGCGTTCGCGCGTCGACCAGCTGGACGCTCATGGACACGGCGATGCCGAAGAAGGCCTGGGAGGCGGCGCCGCTGACGATCCGGGCGGCCACCATCATCGGGTAGCCGGTCGCCAGGGCGGCCGTGACGTTGCCGACCAGGAACACGGCGAAGACGGTCATCAGCGCCGTTCGGGGCGGTACGCGCAGGAGGGCGAGGGCGAGGAGCGGGCCGCCGACGGCCATCGCGGCGGCGAAGACCGTGACGAGGTAGCCGATCTGGTTGATCCCGGTGCCGAGGTCCCGCGCGAGCTGGGGCATGAGGCCCGCGACGGTGAACTCGCTGGTGACCATGGCGAAGACCCCGGCGGCCAGGACGTGGACGGCGGTGGGGACCGCCTTCGTGGTGGGGGGTGCCGTGGTGGTGGTCAAGGCGGGCGCCTTTCTGTACTTGATAATCCAAAATGAGCGCAGGGGTGAACGAGGGCGGGTGGGGGAGCCGCCCAGGGGGCGATCCGGTCAGCCCAGGAGGGCGGCCAACCCGACGAGGGCGATCTTGTGCAGGGTCTCGGGGTCCGCGCCGGTCTGCGCGGTGACGCGCAGCCCGGAGATCACGGTGTTGACGAGCATCGCGCCGTCCTCGGGGTCGGGGCCCCCGGCGATCGAGCCGTCGACGCGGCCCGCCCGGATGGCCCCCGCGAGGAGGCCGGTCCGCTCGCGCAGGTCGCGTTCGAGGAGGCGTGCCACACGGGCGTCCCGTGCGCGCAGGTCCGGGTCCATGAGGCTCTGCACGACCATGCATCCGGCCCCGTGGCCGTGCCCGGCGGCCTCCCGCTCCTCGCCGACCACGAGGTCGACCAGGGCGCGTAGCCGTTCGGCGCCCGGCCGCGTGTCGTCGGCCAAGACCGCCCTCTGGCGCTGCCTGATGGTGTCCGTGTAGTGCTCCAGGGCGCGGACGAAGAGTTCGTCCTTGGAGACGAAGGCGTTGTAGAGGCTGCTGCGCCGCACGCCAGCGGCTTCGCAGAGCTGTTCGGTGGAGGTCTCGGCGAAGCCGTGCGCGCGGAACTCGCGGGCTGCGGCGTCGAGTACCGACGTCTCGTCGAACGTGCGTGGTCGGGCCATGTCCGCCAGCGTACACGGTTCTGGATTCCATAATCCATATCGCGCGGCGCCACGTCGACGTGGAGGGGGCGGTGGGCTGGGACCGGACGTCCCCTAGTGTTCGTGCACGCGGACCGTCCGTGCGTTCCGGGGGTACCCGTACGCGACCGGTGGGCGTGTCGGTGAGAAAAGTATCTCCGTGAGGTAAGGGAGGATGTGGGGTCGTGGGTATGGAGGGAGAGCCCGTTCGTCTGACCGCGTGGGTGCGCGGACGGGTCCAGGGTGTGGGTTTTCGCTGGTGGACGCGGGCTCGCGGGTTGGAGCTCGGGCTCACCGGAGCCGCCACCAACCTCGACGACGGTCGGGTGGAGGTGGTTGCCGAGGGGTCACGGGAGAGCTGCGAGAGGCTCCTGGGGCAGCTGAGAAGCGGCGAGACCCCGGGAAGGGTCGATTCCGTGGTGGAACGCTGGGCTCGGCCGGGGGGTTCCTTCGACGGTTTTGTCGAGCGGTGAGTATGCTGGAGGCGTAACGCGGTTCGAGCATCGACCGTGGGGCGGCTCGACCGGGCAGCAGACGGGTGCCGCGACACACGGAGACCACCGCGCCAGCCGTTCGAGGGCGGCGCGTTCCGGCGTCAGTGTCGGGGGTGGGTCACGTTCTGACCGTGCGGTGCCACGTTCCCTGGCTGTTCCTGCCTGGTGTGTGGTCGTTACGGACTGTTGTAATCCAATCTTGACCAGTCGCGCGCGGAGTGAGACTCTGGAAGACACACCGCGCAACTTCCGACCGTGGAGTCGCCCCGCGACAACCCGGGGCTACGGGTACACACGGGGACACGTATGCGCGCATCCCAACTGGTCACTCAGTGTGGAGGACCCACATCATGGCGAAGGCTCTGTTCGGCCACGTCGGCGGCTCCGACCCTCGTATGGTCTCGGAGATGCGACGGCTTCAGAAGCGGGTACGCGACCTCGAAGACGAGATCGGCCGTCTTCAGTCACAGAACGACCAGCTCAGCATGGCCGTTACCGACGTCGCCTCCGGTGCGACAGACCGCGAGCCCGCGCTCGCCTGACACCGTGACGCCGTGAGGGCCGTGCACCACGGCCCATGGGCGGCGCACGAACGATGATCCACTGACGGGGACGCCGCGGCCACACTGGCGTCCCTGGCCGGTCATCCCGGACCGTCGTGGAGACGACACGGATCGGTCCGTGCCTTTGGTGTCCCGAACGGGACCCGAAACCGCACTCGCTTTCCCTTCCCTTGCGGTTACCTTTACCGTTGTACCCGGCGGCACCCCACGCAACCCTCCGTGTTCACGCGGGGCGCGCGCGTTCGCCGTACCACCGGTCGGCCGCCCCTCCCGGGGCTGCCGAAACCGGGTTCCACACCCGCTTGTCTCCCAACGTCGCACGTCACACGCGGCTTCATGGCACCCTTGGTGTCGGCCCCGTGACGAACGCACGTGGCGAGGACGGTGAACGTCGTGGGAGGCGTGGGTGTACCTGAAGAATCTGACGCTGCGCGGCTTCAAGTCGTTCGCGTCGGCCACCACCCTGCGCTTCGAACCCGGCATCACCTGCGTCGTGGGGCCCAACGGCTCCGGTAAGTCCAACGTCGTGGACGCCCTCTCCTGGGTGATGGGCGAGCAGGGAGCCAAGTCCCTGCGCGGCGGCAAGATGGAGGACGTGATCTTCGCGGGCACCTCCACCCGCCAGGCCCTGGGCCGAGCCGAGGTCAGCCTCACCATCGACAACACCGACGGCGCGCTGCCGATCGACTACACCGAGGTCACCATCAAGCGGACGATGTTCCGCAACGGCGGCTCCGAATACGCGATCAACGGCGACACCTGCCGTCTGCTCGACATCCAGGACCTGCTCAGCGACTCCGGCATCGGCCGGGAGATGCACGTCATCGTCGGCCAGGGGCAGCTGGACACCGTCCTGCACGCCGGGCCCGAGGACCGCCGCGCCCTCATCGAGGAGGCCGCCGGCATCCTCAAGCACCGCAAGCGCAAAGAGCGGGCGATCCGCAAGCTCAACGCGATGCAGGGCAACCTGGACCGCGTCACCGACCTCACCGCCGAGCTCCGCCGTCAGCTCAAACCCCTGGGCCGACAGGCCGAGCTGGCCCGCCGGGCCGCCGTCATCCAGGCCGACCTGCGCGACGCCCGGCTCCGCCTGCTCGCGGACGACATCGTCACCCTCACCGACCAGCTGGCCAAGGAGGAGGCGGACGAGAAGGAGGTCCTGACCCGGCGCGGAGCCGCCGAGACCGCCCTCAACCAGGCGCAGGCGCGCGAGGCCGAACTGGAGGAGCGGGCCACCGCCGCGGCCCCCGCCCTGACCCGGGCCACCGAGACCTACCACGCGCTCTCCCGCCTCACCGAACGCCTCGACGGCGTGCGCGGCCTGGCCACCGAACGCCACCAGAACCTGATCGCCGTCCAGGGTGAGGTCGTCCAGCGCCGCGACCCCGAGGAACTGGAGATGGAGGCCGAGGAGGCCGCCGCCCAGGAGGAGGAGCTCCAGACCCGGCTGGAGGAGGCCCGCGAGGTCCTGGAGACCAGTGTCACCGAGCGCGCCGCCGCCGAGGACGCCCTGCAGCGTGAGGAACGCCGACTGGAGGCCGCCTCCCGCGCGGCCGCCGAACGCCGTGAGGGCATCGTCCGGCTGTCCGCCCGGGTTGAGGGCCTGCGCGGACGGCTGACCTCCAACGAGGCCGAGATCACCCGGCTGGAGGAGGCCGCCCGGCAGGCCGCGGAGCGCGCCACCGCCGCCCAGGACGAGTACGAGATGGCCGCCGAGGAGTCCGCCGGACTCGACGAGGGGGACGCCGAACTCGACGAGAGCCAGGAGCGCTTCGCCCAGCGGCTCTCCGCGGTGGAGTCCGAGCTCAACCAGCTCCGCGACACCGAGCGCTCCGCCGAGGGCGAGCGCGCCGCCCTGGCCGCCCGCAAGGAGGCCCTCGAACTCGGTCTCGCGCACAAGGACGGGGCCGGCACCCTCCTGGAGGCGGGGCTCCCGGGCATGCTCGGCGGCCTGGCCGCACTCGTCCAGGTCGAACCCGGACACGAGACCGCTGTGGCGGCCGCCTTCGGGGTGGCCGCGGGGGCGGTCGCGGTCCGCGACGAGGACAGCGCCGCCGCCGCCCTGGAACTGCTCAAGTCCGAGGACGCCGGTCGGGCCGGGATCGTCGTGGCCCGCGCCGTGCCGTCCGCCGACCGCGCCGACTGGCCAGACCTGCCCGGTGACGGGCGCTACGCCGCCGACGCCGTCACCGCGCCCGACCACCTGCGCGACGCGGTCACCGCGCTCCTGGACCGGGTCGCCCTGGTCCCCGACACGGCGCGGGCCCGGGCCCTGGTCTCAGCGCTGCCGAAGGTCCGCGCGGTCACTCCCGAGGGTGACGTGTTCGCCGCCGCCATGGTCCACGGCGGAACCGCCGCCGCGCCCAGCCTCCTGGAGGTCCAGGCGGCGGTGGACGAGGCCGCCGAACGTCTGGAGGCCGCCACCGAGGCGGCCAAGCGCGTCGCCGTGGAGCTGGAGGAGAAGAAGCGCGAGCGGGCCGAGGTCGCGGCGGCCGCCGAGGAGGTCACCGCCCGGCGCCGCCAGAGCGACCGCAGACGCAACGAGTCCGCGCAGCGTCTGGGCAAGCTGGGCGGGCAGGCCCGTTCCGCCGAGGCCGAGTCCGAGCGGTACGCGGCCGCCGCGGCCAAGGCGGCCGCCGCCCGGGGCGAGGACGCCCAGAAGCTGGAGCGGCTGGAGGAGGAGCTGGCGGAGGCCGAGGAGATCTCCGCCGCAGTGGAGGAGGAGGCGCCCGACGCCGACCACCGCGACGAGCTCTCCGCCCTGGCCTCCCGGGCCCGCGCCGCCGAGATGGAGCGACGACTGGCCGTGCGCACCGCCGAGGAGCGGGCGCGCTCCATCGCGGGCCGGGCCGACGCCCTGCTGGCCCAGGCCGCCGAGGAGCGTCGGGCGGTGGAGCGCGAGGCCGAGCGGCGCCGCGACCGGGCCGCCCAGGCCACGGTCGCGCGGGCCGTCGTGGAGAGTGCCCGGCTCACACTGGAGCGGATCGCCGTGTCGCTGGCCGCCGCCGAGACCGAACGGGTCGCGGCCGAGGCCGAGCGCGAGGCCCGCGACGGCGAGCTGAAGACCGTGCGGGCCCGGGTCCGCGAGCTCTCCGTGGAGCTGGAGAAGCTCACCAGCTCCGCGCACAGCGGCGAGGTGGCGCGTGCCGAGCGCCGTATGCGCCTGGAACAGCTGGAGACCAGGGCGTTGGAGGAGCTGGGCGTGGACGTGCCCACCCTGATCGCCGAGTACGGTCCCCGCGTTCCGGTGCCCCCGGCGGCCGACGCCGACGAGGACGCGATCCCGCTGCCGTACGTTCGTGAGGTGCAGGCCAAGCGGCTCAAGGTCGCCGAGCGGCAGCTCAACCAGCTGGGCAAGATCAACCCGCTGGCGTTGGAGGAGTTCGCGGCCCTGGAGGAGCGCCACGCGTTCCTGAACGCGCAGCTGGAGGATCTGAAGAAGACCCGCCGCGACCTGATGGAGATCGTCGCCGAGGTGGACGCCCGGGTCCAGGAGGTGTTCTCGTCCGCCTACCTGGACGTGGAGCGCGAGTTCGCGGCGATCTTCGGGCGCCTGTTCCCCGGAGGTGAGGGGCGGCTGGTGCTGACCACCCCCGAGGACATGCTCACCACGGGTATCGAGGTTGAGGCCCGGCCGCCGGGTAAGAAGGTCAAGCGGCTGTCCCTGCTGTCCGGCGGCGAGCGCTCGCTCACGGCGGTGGCGTTCCTCGCGGCCATCTTCAAGGCCCGCCCGTCGCCCTTCTACGTGATGGACGAGGTCGAGGCCGCCCTGGACGACACCAACCTCCAGCGCCTGCTGGTGATCTTCGAGGAGCTGAGGGAGTCCTCGCAGCTCATCGTGATCACGCACCAGAAGCGCACCATGGAGGCGGCCGACGCCCTGTACGGCGTCACCATGCAGGGTGACGGGATCTCCCAGGTGATCAGCCAGAAGCTCGACCGCCCCGCCTCGTGACGGTCCGCGACGGATCGGTACCCTGCCTCCGTCGTGCCGGATCACCGTGAGGAGTGGACCGTGGAGCCCCAGGACGCCTTCAATCTGACGGGCGCGGTCCTGCTGACCGTGCTCCTGGTGGGCTTCCTCTGCTGGCCGAAGAAGGTGGAGCGGCCGAAGGGGGACCGGCGGTCGCTGATCCCGCTCAGAGTGGCCGTGTGGGTGGCGTACGGGGTCATGGTGCTCCTGCTGACGACCGACGTGGCCTGGCCACAGTTCCTGACGGGGGTCTCCTCACAGTCCGAGGGACCGGACTGCCCTCCGGTGCTCGGCCGAGCCGCGTGGGTGCTGACGCCGCAGGGGGTCAGTGAGGCCACCTGCGCGGGGTTGGCCAATGCCCGGGTGGGTTGGGCACTGCTGTTCGGGGTCGTCGGCACCCTCTTCTTGGCGGCCCTCACCCGGGCGCGCGTCCTGGCCGACGTCGCCGCCTCGGCCGGGAGCCCCGCCGCCGGGCGTTCGGTCGGCGACGAGCCTCCGCGCTCGCCCTGACCCCTTCGGGTCCCGGTGGAGGTCGACCGGTGCGCGGCGGTCGGGTGGCGGAGGTCACTCTGACACCGGTGCCCCGACGCGGCTCCCGGCGTGCCGTGGGCCCTAGCCTGGCGGTTGCAGTGCCAGCACCAACCCCAACCTTCAGGTCGAAACGGACGCCGTGTTCTTCATCCCCCTCGTGCTGTGGGCCCGACAGCGGATGCGCCACTTCCCCGGCGCGGTCCGCGCCAGTATGGCGGTCGGGGGCACCGGTGTGTTCACGATGATGCTGCTCCTGGGCACCTCGTACCGCGTGCAGCCACCGCCGGGCGAGGAGGGGCGCCTGCGCTGCTCTCCGGTCGTGTGGGTGGGGCCCGCCCTGTGGGACGACCGCCGCGACTGGGGCGAGGACATCGAGCAGATGATCCGACAGGAGTGGGTGGACTCCTCCTGCTCGGAGCGGCAGAAGAGCCGCGCCATTCTGTCGTTGGCGCTGGCCCTGCCCTCCAGCCTGTGCTTCGCCTACGCTCTGGTGAAGCTCCCGCGGCCCAAGGACGGCGAGTCCTAGCCGGGGTCTGGAGCCAGACCCCGGCTCTGTGGCCGTTCCCTGGTCGAGGGCCGGAGCCGTTCCTCCGTCAGGGCTGGTCGAGGCTGCCTGTGCAGCGGGCCTCGTCTTCGGCCATCCGGCTCTCTTCGGCCTCGCGTTCCAACAGCTCCCGTACCAGGTCGGCGAAGCCCCGGCCCGGGTCGGGTGCCGGGGTCCAGCGCCCCGTCTCAATGGCCTCGGCGAGTTTCCTGGCTCTGACCAGGCCCATCCCGGTGAGTTCCCGGATGCGCATGATGGCCTGGACCTTGCGGTTGGTCAGCGTGAGGTGCAGGATCTCCTCGTACTCGGCTTGGTTGAGCGCCGCGGGCACGGGTCAGTGCCTACGGAAGAAGTCGCGAAATCCCGACATGGCTGGGTGTGTCCCTTCGGATTGGGGGGGTTGGGCGATGGCCCGATCTCGCAGTGTACGCCCGGTCTCCCACGACCCCGATACGTCGGCGGGGCCGCCCTCCCGGAGGGGAGGACGGCCCCGCGACGACCACGAGCGCTCCGGATCAGCCCCGGTCGATGGTGATGACCGGCGAGGTCCAGGTCTCCCAGTGGTCCGGGTTGTCCGGGTCGCCGAGCGCCTTCAGCGCCCGGGCCCGCAGACGGTAGTCACCGTCGCGGACGTCGGTCACCCGGTCGCGGGAGTCCACCACGGTGCCGTCCCAGACGTAGCTGAAGAACGACGTGCTGGTGGCGCTCCGGTTGACGTGGTCGACACTGACCGCCAGGTTGCGGTCCGGGTGGACCGGACGGCCGGTGCGTTCGTCGACCACGGTCATCTCCAGCCGGGTGACGTGGTGGTCGAAGTGGGCGATGACGTACGGCACGTCCGGTAGGCCGTCCACCCAGTCCATCGTGTAGGTGGCCCCGTCCGGCTGGTTCCGGAACGCGCCGCCATTGCTGTCCGCGCACTCCAGGCCCGTGAAGACCGAGCACTCGGTGATGCGGGTCAGCCAGGGCAGCTCGTGGACGTTCCCGTTGGCGTCGGTGATCGGGGTCATCGCCTCGATCTCCTGGTAGTCGCCGTTGTAGGCGGCGTAGGGAACGCGGACGGTCGCGTCCGTGCCGGTCTCGGTGACCTCGACGTAGCCGCCATAGACCATCTGCGCGTGGTCGCGGGCGGGCGGAGTGACGGTCACGTCGACGTCGGTGGAGGCGCCGGGGGCGAGGGTCACCTCGTCGGTGCTGAAGGCGACTCCGGCGTAGGTGTCGTTGAAGGACGGCGCGTAGGTGTCGCCGTGCGTGCCCAGCGCGGGGGCGTGCGCGATCGCGTAGGTGGCCGTCTCCTCACCGTCGTTGGTGATGGTGACGCTCTCGGTCACCGGTCCCTCGGTGGCGCCCAGCGGCAGCTTCGCGGGGGTCAGCGCGGTGGTGGTCAGGATCGAGCCGGGGACGTCGAGCATGCCCGCGCCCTGGCGGTGGACGTTGTCCAGGACACCCAGGTCCGGGTTGCCCCACCACGCCGTGGGGTTGGCGGTGTTCTGGAGGACGCCGCGCACGTCGTGGGCGGCGAGGTCGGGACGTGCCTCCAGCAGCAGGGCGACGCCGCCCGCGACGTGCGGGGACGACATCGAGGTGCCGCTGACGGTCGCGTAGCCGCCCTTGGCCATCGGGTAGGTGGAGTTGATCAGTCCGCCGGGCGCTCCCAGGTCCGGCTTGATGTCCAGGTCGGGGGACATGCCGTAGGAGCTGAAGCTGCTGATCAGGCCGCCGGTCGGGTTGGGGATGGTGGTCTCCTCGCCGGTCCAGGTCAGGGTCACGGGGCCGCCGCCCTCCAGGAGTTCGCGCAGGTGCGCCCCGGCCTCGTCGGAGACTCCCACGGCGAACGCGCCCTGGTCGACGATGCCGCCGCCCGCGAACATGCCCGGCAGGTTGTTGTGGATGACGACACCGGTGGCCCCGGCGGCCAGCGCGGCGTCGTACTTCTCGCCGAAGGTGCACTCGCCCCGGACCATGAGGGCGGTGCGGCCCTCGGGGTCCCCTTCGAGCTCGTCGCCCGCTGCCAGGCAGCCCCGGCCCACGTACACGAGTTCGTCGGTCTCGCCGGACGTCGGCGGCAGCACCGCGTCGTCCATCTCCATGTAGGCGATGGTCTCGCCGCTCTGGGTGACCTCGGCGCCACTGGCGCGGATGTGGGTGTTGTCGTAGGCGGCGACGCCGATCACGTCGGCGCCCAGACCCGGGGCTCCGGCGGAGTAGAGCCCGGAGGCGCCCTCGTTGCCGATGGAGGCCACGACCACCATGCCCTCGTCGACGAGGTTGTTCGAGGCGACGGCGGTGGGGTACTGCGGCCAGGAGTGGGCGGAGCCCACGCTCATGTTGAGCACGTCCATGTCGTCGGCGAGCGCCCGCTCCATGGCGGCGATCATGACGTCGGAGGTGGTGGAACCGGTGCACCCGAACACCTTGTAGGCGCCGAAGGTGACGTCGGGCGCGACCCCGGTGACCTCTCCCTGGGCACCGATGATGCCCGCGACGTGGGTGCCGTGGCCGTTGCAGTCCTGCGGGTCGTCGTCGGGGACGGGGGTGCTCTTGGCCGGGTCGCTGGCGTTGAAGTCGTCGCCGACGAAGTCGTATCCGGTGACGACGCGGCCGGTCGGGAAGCCGCCCGGGCCGCCCAGGTCTGGGTGGGTGTAGTCGACGCCCGTGTCCATGACGGCCACGCGCAGGCCCTCGCCGGTCAGGCCGAGCTCGCTCTGGACGACGTCCGCGCCGGTCATGCCCAGGGCGGTGTCCATGTCGGGTGAGCTGTCGTCGTGGTCGGGGATCTCGTGGCGGACGACGGGGTGGATCGCGGCGACGCCGGGGATCTCCCGAGCCGTGGTCACCTGGGCGTCGTCCATCTCCACGGAGAGGCCGTTCCACAGTTCGCCGAACGAGAGCCGTTCGGTGTACTGGAGGCCGATCTCCTCGGCCTCGGCGCGGAACTCCTCGTGCTCGTCCTCGACGAGCGCGGAAGCCGTTCCCTCGGAGGTGGGAGGGCTCGCCAGTTCGATGAACCACAGGTCCTGGACCTGGTGGGTGAGTTCGCCGTTCCCGGACGTGGGGGCCGGGTGGAGGGGCGCGAGTTCCGAGCCCTCGTCGGCGTGGGCGGGTGTGACCGCGACCAGGCCGGCGAGCAGTGCCAGCCCGGCGATCGGTGCCAGGCGTGACGGGTTGGGTGCCACCTTGTCAACACTTCCCTTCTCGTGCGCGCCTCAGGACATGGGGGAACGGCATCCGCCGGGTGCGGAGGTACGCGCACGGGGGATACGCCGTCTGTCGTCCGTGATTCGGATAATCGGCGCGCATGGCAACGAGATCATTGCCGTGTGCGATACAGGTGTCAATGTGCTTTGAGGATCAATATGGCCACGTAGGAGATCCAAGTGGCGCGTATTTCCCCTTGGGTCACACAAGCAATAAAGGGGACATAAAGCGCTTGGTCGGATAAAAGTGAACAGAAATCCGGGGCGTGGGCCTCGGTACCGCGCTCCGGAGTACCGCTCCCAGCGGCGTTCTCCCGGGGAAGCCACAGGTCGCGGCGCTGCCGAGCGTCCGGCCCCGCGGTGTGGAGGCGCCCCGGGGCCCGGCCGGGCCGCCGAGTAGAGTGGAGGGGTTGTGCCGCCCGTCGGTGGCACGACGGGTGTCGAACGAGCGAAGTCCGGTACCGCGGCCGACCCGGCCCGCGAAATCCGGCGCTGCCCCGCAACTGTGACGCCCCGCGCCCGCGCGGGGACGAGCCAGGTCGCCTCCTCGGCACCGACGAACCCCGTCCTCGTGGGAAGGACCGGCCGTCCCCGACCGGGTCGTGCTCTTTCCCCTGTTCACCGAAGGAGCACCGCACCGTGCGGATCGCCCGTCACCTCCCCGTCGCACTCCTGGGCGCCACCCTCGCCCTCACCGCCTGCGGCACCACCGACGCCGAACCCGAGTCCGAGCCCGCGCAGGACAACGGGACCGCCTCCGCCGGGTGCGGGGCCCCCGAGCCCGCGGCCGACCGCGCCTCCGTCGGCGACGGCACCTTCCCCGTGACCGTGACCGACGTGGTCGGCGACGTCACCGTGGAGGCCGCGCCCGAGCGCATCGTCTCGCTCTCGCCGAGCAACACCGAGATGCTGTTCGCCATCGGCGCGGGCGACCAGGTCGAGGCGGTCGACGACTACTCCGACTACCCGGCCGAGGCCCCCACCACGGACCTCAGCGGATTCACGCCCAACGTCGAGGCGATCAGCGAGTACGACCCCGACCTCGTCATCCTCGCCGACAGCGCCGTCGACACCGCCGACCAGCTCGAAGCGGTCGACATCCCCGTGCTGGTCCTGCCCGGTGCCGCCGGGCTGGAGGACGTCTACGCGCAGATCCGCCTGCTCGGCGACGTCACCGGCCGCACCGATGAGGCCGACACCGAGGCCGACCGGATCGAGTCCGAGATCGGGGAGATCGTCGAGGCCGCCTGCGCCGAGATCGGCGGCACCGAACTGACCTTCTACCAGGAGCTCGACGACACCCTGTTCTCCGCCACCTCCGGCACCTTCGTCGGCCAGGTCTACGACGCCTTCGGCCTCGTCAACATCGCCGACCAGGCCGACGACGGAGAGAGCGGCGGCTACCCGCAGCTGTCCGCCGAGTTCGTGGTCGAGGAGGACCCCGACCTCATCTTCCTGTCCTACGGCGACGAGTCGTCCGTGGACGCGGTCGCCGAGCGCCCGGCCTTCGACACCGTCTCCGCGGTCGAGAACGGCTCGGTGTACCTCCTGGACGCCGACACCTCCTCCCGCTGGGGGCCGCGCGTGGTCGACTTCGCCCGCTCCGTGGGCGAGGCGGTCACCGAGTCCGCGAACCAGTAGGACCGACACCGCCCGCCGGACCCGGGAGCCTCCGGGCCCGGCGGGCGACGGGGGAGAGAGCGAGGAGGGCGGGACGTGAAGGGCTTCGGGGTTCCCCTGGGCTGGGTCCTGGGCGGTGCGGCCGCCCTGTTCGCCGCCGGGGTCCTCGGCGTCGCGGCGGGAGCCGCGTCGATCTCCGCGGCCGACATCCTGCGCCACCTGCTCAGCCTCCTGCCGTTCGGTGTCGAGACACCGCTCACCGAGAGGCAGGAGGCGCTGCTCATGGAGCTGCGCCTGCCCCGCGTGGTGATGGGCGCCGTCGTCGGCGCCCTGCTGGCCACGGCGGGCGGCGCCTACCAGGGCGTCTTCCGCAACCCCCTGGCCGACCCCTTCCTGCTCGGCGCCGCGGCCGGCGCGGGGCTGGGCGCCACGATGGTCATGGTCTTCGGCCACGAGGTGCTCGCCGACCCGCGGGCCCTCGTCCCAGTGGCGGCCTTCGTCGGGGCACTGGCCGGGGTGGCCGCCGCCTACCTGCTCGGCTCCACCGCCGGGGGAGGGGGAACCGCCGCCCTCGTCCTGGCCGGGGTCGCCGTCTCCTCGTTCCTGTCGGCCGCCCAGACCCTCGTCCAGCAGATGGGCGTGGACCAGCTGCAACGTATCTACGCGTGGCTCCTGGGCGGTCTCGGCCGGGGCGGCTGGGACGACGTCCGCCTCATCGCCCCCTACGCCGTCGTCGGCCTCGTGGTCCTGCTGGTGTCCGGCTACCTGCTCGACATGCTCGCACTGGGCGACGACAAGGCCGTCAGCCTCGGCCTCAACCCCGTCGTCGTGCGGATGGTCGTGATCGCCGCCGCCTCCCTCGCCACGGCGGCCGCCGTCTCCGTCAGCGGGCTCATCGGCTTCGTCGGCATCGTCGTCCCGCACATCGTGCGCCGCCTGGTCGGTTCCAACTACCGGGCGATCCTGCCCGTCACCGTCCTCATGGGCGGGGCCTTCCTCGTCCTGGTGGACATCGTGGCGCGCACGGTGGTCGCCCCCGCCGAACTCCCCATCGGTGTGGTCACCGCCTTCCTCGGGGCCCCCTTCTTCATTCTCATCCTGCGCACCACGCGCCACCGCGGCACCTGACACCGCCGACACCGCCCCCCGACCGTTCCCGGCACGCCACCGGGGCGTGACACGAACGCGTCGGACACTCTGGGAGACTGGTGAACGCTATGGACATCACCTTGCTCGTCAGCATCATCGTCGTCGTCGCCCTCCTGGCGGTTGGTGGGTTCTTCCTGGTCAGGGCCGGACGCTCGGTCAAGCCGAGTGAGGAAGAAGCCAAGCCCGAGGTCACCGGGGAGCCCGGTGCCGCCGCCCCAGAAGAAGACCGTGAGAGGGACGGGGAAGCGGCCCAGCGGCCCCCCGCCCACGCCCCTCCGGCAGAGGAGGCCGCGGCTCCCGCCCCGGCCGAGCCCGCCGCCCCCGAGATCGAGACCCCCCCGCCGTCGGCCGGGCGCATGGTCCGCCTGCGCGCCCGCCTGGCCCGCTCACAGAGCTCCTTCGGTCAGGGTCTGCTCAGCCTGCTCTCCGCCAAGAACCTGGACGAGGACACCTGGGAGGAGATCGAGGACACCCTGATCACCGCCGACATCGGTGTCACCTCGGCCACCCAGATCGTCGAGAACCTGCGCACCCGGGTCAAGGTGCTCGGCACCCGCGAGACCGGCGAGGTCCGCGCCCTGCTCCGCGAGGAACTCCTCAAGCAGATCACCACCGACGCCGACCGCGCCGTGCGCACCGAACCCCACGGCGACAACCCGGCCGTCATCATGATCGTCGGCGTCAACGGCACCGGGAAGACCACCACCACCGGCAAGCTCGCCCGCGTCCTGGTCGGTGACGGGCGCAGCGTCGTGCTCGGCGCCGCCGACACCTTCCGCGCCGCCGCCAGCGAACAGCTCCAGACCTGGGGCAGCAGGGTCGGCGCGCCGGTCGTCCGCAAGGAGGAGGGCGCCGACCCCGCCAGCGTGGCCTTCGACGCCGTCGCCCGGGGTATCGACGACGGCGCCGACACCGTGATCATCGACACCGCGGGACGCCTGCACACCAAGACCGGCCTGATGGACGAGCTGGGCAAGGTCAAGCGCGTCGTGGAGAAGAAGTCCCGGGTCGACGAGGTCCTGCTCGTCCTGGACGCCACCACCGGCCAGAACGGCCTGCGCCAGGCGCGCGTGTTCGCCGAGGTCGTCAACGTCACCGGCATCGCCCTGACCAAGCTCGACGGCACCGCCAAGGGCGGCATCATCGTCCAGGTCCAGCGCGAGCTGGGCGTGCCCGTCAAGCTCGTCGGGCTCGGCGAGGGCCCCGACGACCTCGCGCCCTTCGACCCCGAGGTCTTCGTGGACGCCATCCTCGGCTGAGCCGAGGCCAGCGCCCGCCGCACCCTCGCGGCCCCAGCGGCCGGACCCCCAGAGACGGGGTCCGGCCGTTCGTCGTCTCCGGGAGCACACCCCGTTCACGTCGGCTTAACACCCCCGCCCGTGCTTTTACGGACGCGCAACACGTCGGGCCCGGCCGGGAAACACCCCGGTCGGAGAGTGGTCGCCGTGGCCGGCGCACCGGACCCGAGGACGTGCCCGGCGTCCGCCGCCACCCACGACCATCCCCCGTCCGTGCAACGGAGGCGACGACATGATCGACACCGGCAACACCGCGTGGCTGCTGATGAGCGCCGCGCTGGTGATGCTCATGACCCCGGGCCTGGCCTTCTTCTACGGAGGCATGTCACGGGCCAAGAGCGTCCTCAACATGATGCTGATGAGCTTCGGCAGTATCGCCGTCGTCAGCGTCCTGTGGGTCCTGGTCGGCCACTCACTGACCTACGCGCCGGGCTACGGCGCCCTCGACCTGTTCGTCGGCGGACTCGACCACGTGGGCCTCACCTCGCTCCTGACCGAGGTGGAGCCGGTGGACGGCACCGACGGCGGCTACCCGCTGCTGGTCGACGCGGGCTTCCAGCTGATGTTCGCGGTCATCACCGTGGCCCTGATCAGCGGTGCCATCGCCGACCGCGCCAAGTTCGGCGCGTGGCTGCTGTTCGCTCCGGTCTGGGCGCTCCTGGTCTACTTCCCCGTGGCCCACTGGGTGTGGGGCGGCGGTTGGATCGCCCGGATGCACGAGTTCACCGGGCTGCCCGAGGTGATCGACTTCGCGGGCGGCACGGCCGTGCACATCAACGCCGGCGCCGCCGCCCTGGCGCTGGTGCTGGTCCTCGGACGCCGCAAGGGCTTCGGCGCCGAGTCGATGCGCCCGCACAACCTGCCGTTCGTGCTGCTCGGCGCGGCCCTGCTCTGGTTCGGCTGGTTCGGCTTCAACGGCGGCTCCGCCTACGCCGCCAACGAGCAGGCCGCTCTGGCCCTGGTCAACACCCAGGTCGCCACCGCCGCCGCGACCGCCGCCTGGATGCTGGTCGAACGCCTGCGCCAGGGCCGGGTCAGCGCCCTCGGCTTCGCCTCGGGAGCCATCGCCGGGCTGGTGGCCATCACGCCCGCCGCCGCCAACGTCACCCCGGTCGGGGCCATCGCCGTCGGCGCCCTGTCCGGCGCGGTGTGCGCCTACGCCATCAGCTGGAAGTTCCGCTTCCGGTACGACGACGCCCTGGACGTCGTGGGCGTCCACATGGTCGGCGGCGTCGTCGGCTGCCTCGCGCTCGGGTTCCTCGCCTCCCCCGCCGTCCCCGGCGGTGGCGACGCGGGCCTGTTCCTCGGCGGAGGCCTCGGCCTCCTCGCCGCCCAGACCGTCTCGGTCCTCGGCGTCATGATCTACACGTTCGTCGTCACCTGGGTCCTGGCCAAGGTCATCGACCTGCTCATCGGCTTCCGGACCACCGAGGAGGTCGAGACCAACGGTCTGGACCACGAGCTCCACGCGGAGTCGGCGTACGCCTTCGACGAGCTCGACGAAAGGGAGGGAGAGACCGCCTCCCCGCCGACGCCTCCGGGCGGGGAGACGGCCCCATCGGGAGCCGGGACCTAGCACTCAACGGTGAGGAGCCCGGTCCCGGACCACCGGCACGGTGGGGCGGAACACAGGGGCCGACGGGGGATTTCTCCCCGTCGGCCCCGTTCGCGTTCTGGCTGCTCCTTCGCCCGTGGCCCGCGGATTCCGCTGATATGCGCGTGTTCATGGAGTGGTGTTGGCAGAGGTGCGCGCTCGTGTTCGGTACCCTTTCCGGGCGGCGCGGCGGCCAGCCCGGTTTCGGGGGAACGGCGGCAAACGCCGGGTCGGGCCGACCCACGGGCCCACCGGACGCGACCGGCGGGGGCCGCGCACGCATCCCATGTCGCGGAGAGGCGGGGCGGTGACACCGCCCGGGGACCTCCCGACGACCTTTCTTCACGCGCATTCGAATCAGCACCCCACAGGTCGGGGTCAGGAGGCAAGATGGCGCCGGTTACTCACAACAGGGGTCGCGCGGGCGGACGGCTCGCCCTCGCCGCGGTGGGCACGATCACCGCTCTGGGACTGGCCGGATGCGGTTTCGGCGGCGGTGACGACGAGCCCGCCCCCACCGAGGAGACGGCGGCCCCGGTCGACGCCGCGCCCCTGCTGGAGAAGGCCCTCACGGACCTGGCCGACTACCCCGCGCTCACCGCGGACGGGCAGGTCGCCCCCTCCGTGGGCGGTGACGTCCAGGAGGCCACCATGACCGTCGCGGACGGCGGTGCGACCAACGGCACCGTTCGCGCCAACGGGGTCGAGGCGGAGCTGGTCGCCGCCGACAGCAAGATCTTCCTGCGGGCCGGTGAGGAGTTCTGGCTCGACAAGAACGTCTTCGGGCCCGACAGCGACCAGTTCGACGGCACCTGGGTCCGCTCCTCCACGGCGCAGGCCGGGATCAACCCGCAGAACACGCTCGCCCCGCCCGCGCTCTCCGCGATCCTCCAGGAGATCGGACTGGAGGGAGAGGACGCCGTCGAGGAGACCCTGGACGACACCCGCGCCTACCGGCTCGACCTCAACGGCGAGCGCAACCAGGTGTGGATCGACGCCGAGACCGAGCAGCTCCTGCGCATCGAGATCGAGGAGCTGGTCCCCGAGGGTGCCGAGAAGGGCCCCCAGGTCAGGTTGGACATCGCGCGGGCCGACGAGGCCGCCGCCGAGGAGCTCTACGACACCCTCACCACCCTCACCGAGGAGGAGCTCACCGACTCCCGTGACGCGCGCATCGAGGTGAGCTGGGACGGTCAACCGCAGATGGAGTGCGCCGACGGCCCGCACTGCACGTGGTCCGGCACCGTGCACGACGCCGGAGCCTCGGGCAGCGGCACCGTCCTGGTCCGCATGGACGTCACCTTCACCCAGGAGCAGATCGGCGACGAGACCTGCACCGACAGCGGCTCCCTCGAAGCGGGCGGCACGCTCGCCCTGTCCTGTGACGCCAACTACAACATCGTCACCGCCGAGCCCAAGACGTACGAGGACATCCAGGGCGAGGCCCGCCTGTCCACGCGTGGTCTGAGCGGCGGCCAGCAGGAGGAGATGCTGGCCGCCCTGACCGAGCAGCGCGAGGCCACCCTCTCGGGCGACGCCGAGGAGTCCGAGGGCGCGGAGGCGAGCGAGGGCACCGAGGCCGAGGAGACCGAGGGCGAGTAGTGCCCGCACGGCCTCGCCGGTCCTCACGAACCGGCCTCGGGGCACGACGGACGGGGGCGGGGACCCGGGTCCCCGCCCCCGTCGCGCGGGGACGGGCCCCGGCCGGACCTGGGCCTCGTGCCCGGTCACGGCGGGGCGGTACGCTAGGAAGTCAAACCCGACGACGAAGGACTGGCCACACTCGTGTTCGAGACGCTTTCCGACCGGCTGACATCGGTCTTCTCCTCGCTGCGCGGCAAGGGGCGGCTGTCCGAGGAGGACATCAACGCGACCGCGCGCGAGATCCGTCTCGCGCTGCTCGAGGCGGACGTGGCGCTGCCCGTGGTCCGCGAGTTCATCTCGCGGATCAAGGAGCGCGCCCGGGGCGAGGAGGTCTCCAAGGCCCTCAACCCCGCCCAGCAGGTCATCAAGATCGTCAACGAGGAACTGGTCGAGATCCTCGGTGGCGAGACCCGGCAGATCCGCTACGGCAAGACGCCCCCCACCGTGATCATGCTCGCGGGTCTCCAGGGCGCCGGTAAGACCACCCTCGCGGGCAAGCTCGCCAAGTGGCTGACGGCCGAGCGCAACACGCCGCTGCTGGTCGCCGCCGACCTCCAGCGCCCCAACGCCGTCACCCAGCTCCAGGTGGTCGGCGAGCGCGCGGGTACGCCCGTGTTCGCCCCCGAGCCGGGCAACGGCGTGGGCGACCCCGTCGACGTGGCCCGTGAGTCCATCGAGCACGCGCGGCGCAACAACCACAACGTGGTCATCATCGACACCGCCGGGCGCCTCGGTGTGGACACCGAGATGATGCGGCAGGCCGCGGACATCCGCGACGCGGTCAATCCGGACGAGATCCTCTTCGTCGTCGACGCGATGATCGGCCAGGACGCGGTCAACACCGCCCAGGCCTTCCTCGACGGGGTCGGCTACGACGCGGTCGCGCTCACCAAGCTCGACGGTGACGCGCGCGGCGGCGCGGCCCTGTCCATCCGGCACCTCACCGGCCGCCCGATCATGTTCGCCTCCACCGGCGAGAAGCTCGAGGACTTCGACCTCTTCCACCCGGACCGGATGGCCTCGCGCATCCTGGACATGGGCGACGTCCTCACCCTCATCGAACAGGCCCAGCGCACGTTCGACGAGGCCGAGGTCGAGAAGATGGCCTCGACCATGGCCTCGGACGACGACTTCACGCTGGACGACTTCCTCCAGCAGATGTCGATGGTCCGCAAGCTCGGCCCGATCGGCAACCTGCTCGGCATGATGCCCGGCATGGGGCAGATGCGCGAGCAGATCGACAACATCGACGACAAGGACCTGGACCGCATCCAGGCCATCATCCAGTCGATGACCCCGGGCGAGCGCGCCAACCCGAAGACGATCAACGGCTCCCGCCGTCTGCGCATCGCCAACGGTTCCGGAACGCAGGTCAGTGACGTCAACGGCCTGGTCACCCGGTTCTTCGAGGCGCAGAAGATGATGCGCAAGATGAAGAGCGGCGGCGGCATGCCGGGAATGCCCGGGATGCCGGGCATGGGCGGCAACAAGAAGAAGGCCAAGGCCCAGGCCAAGAAGGCGAAGAAGGGCAAGCAGCGCAGCGGCAACCCGATGAAGGCCCGCCAGCAGGAGGCCGACCGCGCGGCCGAGCGCAAGCGGCGTCAGGAGGAGGGCGGCCAGGAGGCGCCCCAGCTGCCCCCCGGCCTCGGCGGCGGTGGCGGTGGCCAGCCCACCCTCCCGCCCGGCTTCGGCGGCCCGAACATGCCGGACCTGTCCAACTTCAAGCTGCCGAAGCAGTAGCCGACGCGGTACGGCGACGGTGAGAACCGCCACGCGGCCCGCCCGGGTCTTCCCGGGCGGGCCGTCGTCGCTCGGGAACCGGGCCGCGCGCACGGTGGTGTCCTGTCCAAGGAACACGTCGGCGTCTGGCACAATGAGTAGTCGACTAACGGTGGCCGGGTCAGCCCTCTAACTAACCCGCCGCCCACGTCCTGCCTCGACGGGTTCCACAACCCCACGTGGGCCGCCCATCAGGCGCTAACACCGTTATACGGGAGAAGACCACTCCAGTGGCTGTCAAACTGAAGCTCAAGCGTATGGGCAAGATCCGTACGCCCCAGTACCGTGTCATCGTCGCCGACGCCCGCAACAAGCGTGACGGCAAGGCGATCGAGGAGATCGGCAAGTACCACCCCAAGGAGCACCCGAGCCTCATCGAGGTCGACTCCGAGCGGGCCCAGTACTGGCTGTCCGTCGGCGCCCAGCCGACCGACGCGGTGAAGGTCCTCCTGCGCAAGACCGGTGACTGGCAGAAGTTCAAGGGCCTGGCCGCCCCGGCTCCGCTCCAGGTCGCCGAGGCCAAGGACCCCGAGGCCAAGGAAGCCGCCTTCCAGGCCGCGCTGAAGGAGCTCGTCCTTCCCGGTCAGGAGAAGAAGACCAAGAAGGCCGAGAAGAAGACGGACAAGGCGGCCGACAAGCCCGCCGAGACCGCCGAGGCTGAGAAGAAGTCCGAGGGCGAGGCCTAATCGTGCTGGAAGAGGCGCTTGAGCACCTCGTGAAGGGGATTGTCGCGAACTCCGACGACGTCCAGGTGAGAGCCAAGCGGCTCCGCAAGGGCAAGGTCTTGGAGGTCCGGGTCCACCCGGACGACCTCGGCAAGGTCATCGGCCGCAACGGCCGGACCGCCAAGGCACTGCGGACCGTCGTCGGCTCTCTCGCCGGCGGCCGGTACGTCCGCGTGGACCTGTTGGACCTGAACGAAGTGCGCTGACGCGCCTCTGGGGGCGCCGACCGCTGACGGTCGGCGTCCCCGCACTCGTGCCCGGGGACCGTGTGAACGGCCCCGGGCACGGCCATCCCCGGGGCGGTTCCCCGCGCGGGGACCGAAGAACGACCGAAGGAAAGCACTGCTCATGCGACTCGTGGTGGGCCGGATCGGCCGCGCGCACGGTATCCGCGGCGACGTCGCCGTCGACGTGCGCACCGACGACCCCGAAGCCCGGTTCCGGGTCGGCTCCGTCCTCCAGACGGACCCGACCGCGACCGGCCCGCTGAAGGTGGCCGCCACGCGCCGCCACAGCGGCAGGCTGCTCGTGCGCTTCGAGGGCACCGCCGACCGCGACGCCGCCGAGACGCTGCGCGGCACGCTCCTCATGGTGGACTCCGAGGACATCGCCCCCCTGGACGACCCCGACGAGTTCCACGACCACGAACTGATCGGCCTCACCGCCGTCACCACCGAGGGCGTGACCGTGGGCGAGGTCGGGGACGTCCTCCACCACGCGCAGGACGTGCTGGTCATCACCGCCGAGACCGGCGGACACGAGATCCTGGTCCCGTTCGTCGCGCCCCTCGTTCCGGAGGTCGACGTCGCGGGCGGCCGTATCGTGCTCGATCCGCCGCCCGGCCTGCTCGACCTCCAGAACACCGACTGAACGAGTACGCAGTGCGCATCGACATCATCAGCATCTTCCCCGACTACTTCGCCCCCCTGGACCTGTCGCTGATCGGCAAGGCGCGTGAGGCGGGCCTGCTCGACGTACGCGTCCACGACCTGCGCGACTGGACCCACGACCGGCACAACACCGTCGACGACACCCCCTACGGCGGTGGCCCCGGCATGGTCATGAAGCCGGAGCCGTGGGGCGAGGCACTCGACGCGGTCGTGGCGGAGCGGCCCGCCCGGTTGGTGCTGCCGACCCCGAGCGGACGTCCCTTCACCCAGGCCGACGCCGAACGCCTCGCGGGCGAGGAGCACCTGGTCTTCGGGTGCGGCCGCTACGAGGGGATCGACTCCCGGGTCGCCGTCGACGCGGCGCGGCGGATGCCGGTCGAGGAGATCAGCATCGGCGACTACGTCCTCAACGGCGGTGAATCGGCCACGCTGGTGATGGTGGAGGCCATCACCCGTCTGCTCCCCGGGGTGCTCGGCAACCGCGAGTCCCACGTCCAGGACTCCTTCGCCTCCGGTGGTATGGAGCACCTGGTGGAGGGGCCGGTGTACACCAAGCCCGGAACCTGGCGGGACCAGGAGGTGCCCCCGGTCCTGTTGTCGGGCAACCACGGTGCCGTCGACCGCTGGCGCCGCGACCAGGCACTGCGCAAGACCGCCAGGAACCGGCCCGACCTGATCGCCGCCACCCCCGACGACGGCTTCGACCGGCGGGACCGGGAGGTCCTGGACGAGGTCCGGGGTCCGTCCGGGGGCGCCGAAGGTGGTGAACGACCGGTTCGGGACGGCCGGGATCATGTGGCAAACTAGGTGAGTTCCCCCCTGGTGATCCCCAGGCATCCGCATGCCGGCGGTACGACGTCGGCCTCTGTGTCGGTCACCGGGTGGTTCGACTGTTCAGACCCAACAGGGCCTCGCCCGCGCATCCCCTCTCCGGAACAGCCGGAGGGCAGGACGCGGCGCGCTATTGATGAGGATTCGCGAGATGCACACCGCCATTCAGGAGCTTGAGAAGGCTCAGCTTCGCACCGACGTTCCGGAGTTCCGCCCCGGTGACACCCTCAACGTGCACGTCCGCGTGACCGAGGGCAACCGCACCCGTGTCCAGGTCTTCAAGGGTGTCGTCATCCGCCGTCAGGGCTCGGGCAACCGCGAGACCTTCACCATCCGCAAGGTGAGCTACGGCGTGGGCGTGGAGCGTACGTTCCCCATCCACACCCCGGCCGTCGAGAAGTACGAGGTCGTCGCCCGCGGTCGCGTGCGTCGTGCCAAGCTGTACTACCTGCGCGACCTGCGCGGCAAGGCCGCCCGCATCCGCGAGCGCCGCGAGCCCGTCACCAAGTAGGTCCTGGCTGATCGGGCCGGAACCACGCCGCCCCACCGGGCGGCAGGATAGGCTTTCGGCCGATGAGCAAAGACGAGAGGGACCTCGGCTCGGACGCGGTCCCGGACGAGGATTCCGCCCGGCCCGGCCCGGAGGAGCGCAGCTCCGCCACTGGCTCCCAGACGCATGAGCGCCTGGGGGCCAGTGGTGTATCCGACGCCGATGGCCAGGGGCCGGAGGAGAGAGCTGACGCCGACATGAGCCAGTCCCAGAGCAGTGCCAAGAAGGGGTCGTTCTGGAAGGAACTGCCCATCCTGATCGTGATCGCCCTCGTGCTGGCGTTCGTGATCAGGACCTGGGTGATGCAGGCGTTCTACATCCCCTCGTCGTCGATGGAGAACACCCTCCTCGTGGGTGACCGGGTCCTCGTCAACAAGGTCGTCTACCAGGTGCGCGACATCGAGCGCGGTGAGGTCATCGTGTTCAACGGCGACGGGTCGTGGGACGATCCCACCGTCGTCCAGCCCCCCGAGTCCACCAACCCGGTCAGCCGCGGCTTCACCTGGGTCCAGCAGCAGCTCGGCGCCGCCCCCACGGGCAAGGAGTACATCAAGCGGGTCATCGGCCTGCCCGGTGACACCGTGGAGTGCTGCGACGAGCAGAACCGCGTACTGGTCAACGGCGTCCCCCTGGAGGAGGGCGCGTACCTGTACCCGGGCAGCGTGGAGAGCCACACCGAGTTCGGTCCCATCGAGGTGCCGGAGGGGTACCTGTGGCTGATGGGCGACCACCGGGCCATCTCCTACGACTCCCGGATGAACCAGAACAACCCCGGTGGCGGTGCCGTTCCAATCGACCACGTCGTGGGCCGGGCCTTCGTCATCATCTGGCCCTTCGGCCAGGCCGGCTCCCTGGGCGTGCCGGAGGGCTTCGAGCGGCTGGACGGGTCCGACGGCTGATCCGGCGGACCGGGTGGTCCCGGGAGGCCCCCGGGCGCGGCGACGGGGCGCGCCGGTTCCGGCCGGGGTGACCGATCCGTCGAAGGAATTCCGCCCGACGGGGTACAGAAGTCCGTTCCGTGACGCATGATGGAACTCGGATCGTATCGGCGTCCCCCGATCGCGCGGTGCCTCCTCCGGCGGGAACGAGCCGGCGGCGGGGGTGTCCGTGTCAGGAGGACCGGCACATCGTGACCGGAGAGTGCTGACGAAAGCGAGCGCGCACATGAGTTCTGAGGACCTGGAGAAGTACGAGGCCGAGATGGAGCTCCAGCTCTATCGCGAGTACCGCGACGTCGTCGGCCTGTTCGGCTACGTGGTGGAGACCGAGCGCCGTTTCTACCTCACCAACCACGTCGACCTCCAGCCCCGATCGACCGAGAACGGGGAGATGTACTTCGAGGTCGTCATGGAGGACGCCTGGGTCTGGGACATGTACCGCCCGGCCCGGTTCGTGCGCAACGTGCGCGTGGTGACGTTCAAGGACGTGAACGTCGAGGAGATCACCAAGTCCGACCTGGAGATGCCCCCGACGGACGGCGGCAGGGCCGCCGAGTAGCCCGGGGGGCGCCCGCCGCCGCTCCCCGCCTCCCCTCCACCCGTGGACCGGTTGTCCACAGGCGGCGCCGACCCCTGGCGCGCCCGCCCCCGATCACGCACCGTGGTGGGGGGAGGTGGTCGCCGGTGGATCGGTGGGCCGAGTACCGAAGGAACCTGGGACGCCGCGGCGAGGACCTCGCCGCGGTCTACCTCGAACGCGCCGGGATGCGGGTGGTGGCCCGCAACTGGCGGGCCCCGGGCGGTGCCGGGGAGATCGACATCGTGGCCCGTGACGGGCCCTTCCTGGTGATCGCCGAGGTCAAGACACGGGGGTCGCTGCGCCTCGGTCACCCGGTGGAGGCCATCACCGCGGACAAACGGCGCCGACTGCGCGCGCTGGGGCGATCCTGGGCGCGGCTGCACCGGTGTCCGGGGCGGCCGCTGCGGGTGGACGGCGTGTGCCTGCTGGTCCGCGGCGGCCGGGTGTTCGTCTCCCACGAACGGGGGATGGGCTGATGTCACTCGCCCTCACCCACTGCGTCACCCTGCTCGGGGTCCAGGGACACATCGTCGAGGTGGAGGTGCACCTGGGTGGCGGTGAACCCGGGGTCACCCTGGTGGGGTTGCCCGACGCCGCCCTGCGGGAGGCCCGCGACCGTATCCGCGCGGCCGTGGCCAACAGCTCCGAGGCGTGGCCCAGCGGCCAGATCATCATCAGCCTCTCCCCCGCCAGCCTGCCCAAGTCCGGGAGCCTCTTCGACCTCGCGATCGCCGGTGCGGTGCTGGCCGCTGCGGGGGAGGTCCCGCCGGAGCGGCTGTCCGGGACCGTGCTCATCGCCGAACCCGGCCTGGACGGCCGGGCCCGCCCGGTACGCGGGGTGCTGCCCGCGCTGGTGGCCGCCGCCGACCAGGGGTTCACCAGGTTCGTGGTGGCAGCCGGGAACCTGGCCGAGGCGCGTCTGGTGCCCGACGTGGAGGTCACGGCCGTGGCCGACCTCGCGGAGCTGTGCGGGTGGCTGCGCGGGGAGGGCGAACCGGAGCCCCCGACGGAGGAGACCGCCGAACCGGAGCCCGTCGGCGAGGGCGGTCCCGACCTCGCCGACGTCCTGGGACAGCCGGTGGCCCGGCGGGCGGTGGAGATCGCGGCCGCGGGCGGTCACAACCTCATGATGTTGGGCAGTCCCGGAACAGGGAAGAGCCTCCTCGCCGAACGCCTGCCCACGGTCCTGCCCCGGCTCTCCGCCGCCGAGGCGCTGGAGGCCACCGCCATCCACTCGGTGGCCGGGCTGCTCCCGCCGGGCGCGCCCCTGGTCACCGTGCCGCCCTTCGCCGCACCGCACCACACCTCCAGTCGCGCGTCGATCATCGGCGGCGGACACGGCAACCCGCAGCCGGGCTGGGTGTCCAAGGCCCACCACGGCATCCTGTTCGTGGACGAGGCCCCGCAGTTCGGCCGGGGCGTGCTGGACTCGCTGCGCGAACCCCTGGAACGCGGGGAGGTGGTGATCGCCCGCTCCGCCTCGACGGTGGCCTTCCCGGCCCGCTTCCAACTGGTGCTGGCGGCCAACCCGTGCCCCTGTGCCAAACCGGGCAGCCTGTGCACCTGCCCGTCCGGTGAGAGGCGGCGCTACTTCTCCCGGCTCTCGGGGCCTTTGCTGGACCGGGTCGACCTCAAGGTGGAGCTCCAGCCGGTGACACGGGCCGAGCTACTGGCCGACCGGGCCTTCGCGGAGTCCTCGGCGACCGTGGCGGAGCGGGTGGCACGGGCCCGGAACCGGGCACGGGAGCGGTTGGAGCACACCCCGTGGAGCACCAACGCGGCCATCCCCGGGGCGCGCCTGCGCCGCGACTTCCCGGTGGAGCCGGGGGCCCTGAGGGTGCTGGGCCGGGCCATGGACGCGGGGCAGATCAGTGCCCGGGGCGTGGACCGCGCCCTCCGGGTGGCCTGGACCCTGGCCGACCTCGCGGGCCGGGAGCGCCCCACCGAGGAGGAGACCGCCTACGCGTACGCGCTGTGGGCCGGAAGGGCGTGGTGAGCGTGACCGACGAGGCGCACGCGCGCGTGGGGCTCACCGCGGTGGCACCCCCCAGCCACCGCTGGCTGGGTCCCCTGGTGAACGCCCACGGGGCGGCCGGGGTGTGGGCGGCCCTGGTGTCCGGTGCGCCGCCCCCGGTGGAACCCCCGCCCTCCGATCAGGTGGCGCGGGCCTGGCGGCGGTGGTCGGAGCGGGCCCGTGGGGTGGACCCGGACCGCCTGCTGGAGGCCTCCGCGGAGGCCGGGGTGCGGTTCGTGGCTCCGGGCGATCCGGAGTGGCCGGGGCGGCTCGACGAGCTGCCGGTCTGCTACGGGCTGTGGGTGCGGGGCATGGGCGACCTGCGCAACCTGTGTCTGAGGTCGGTGTCGGTGGTGGGTGCGCGGGCCGCGACCGCCTACGGGCTCCACGTGGCGGCCGGGCTCTCCCACGAGCTGGCCGACCGCTCCTTCGCCGTGGTCTCCGGGGGTGCCTACGGCGTGGACGGGGCGGCGCACCGGGCCGCCCTCGCCGCGGGGAGCACCGTCGTGGTGCTGGCCTGCGGTCTGGACGCGGACTACCCGCGCGGGCACGCGGGGCTGTTCGCGGACGTGGCCCGCAACGGGGTCCTGGTCAGCGAGTGGCCGGTGGGCCGGACCCCGCGTACCCCCGACTTCCTGGTGCGCAACCGGCTGATCGCCGCGCTCACCCCCGGCACGGTGGTGGTCGAGGCGGGAGCCCGCAGCGGCGCGTTGAACACCGCCGCCCACGCCACCGACCTGAACCGGGTGCTGATGGCCGTACCGGGCCCGGTGACCTCCGCGCTGTCGGTGGGATGCCACCGGCTGCTGCGGGAGGGCCGGGCCAGCTGTGTGACGCGCGCGGACGACGTGGAGGAGCTGATCGTGCCCCTGGGGGAGGCCGTTCCGAGGGAGGCGGGCCCGCTGGTGGTCGAGGCCGAGCTCGACCGGGGGACCGCACGGGTGCTCGCGGCCGTCACCCGCAAGGGGGCGGGTACCGCGGTGGTGGCCTCGCGCGGCTCCGGGGACCTGGAGCACACGATCCGTTCTCTGGGGCTGCTCGCGGCGGCCGGGCTGGTGGAGCGGTGTGAGGCGGGGTGGCGCCTGCCCGACCGCCGACGGTCCCGACCGAGGGGTGAGGGGTGAGAGCCACGGAGGAGGATCGTACGCCCGTCATCGCCGAGTCGGAGTCGGGCCGGTAAAACGCCGTGTAGTCGAGGTGTAACTGCCTTCGTCCACAGTGGTATCCGTCGATGATTCGACGCGTTGTCCGCCTTTGGACGAAGAAAGGAGAGAACACATGTCTATCGATTCTGGTCACCTCTCGGCAAGTCTCGGAGACCTTCCGGTCGAGGAATTCAGTTCCAGCGGCGAGGGCGTGGTCGGCTTCGGCTCCAACCAGCCCGGTGGTATCGAGTCGCTCGGTTCCACGCTGGCCATGATGGAGATCGGCGCCTCCGGTGGTGGCGAGTGCTGCAGCTGCTGCAGCTGCTGCCCGTGCTGCTGCTGCAGCTGATCGGTTGACCTGGGAGGTCGCCCCCCGGTCCTCTGCGGGGCGGTGACCTGCTCGACGGTCTGGATGTGCGGCTGGCGGGCCGGTCGCGTCACGGTACGCGGTCGGCCCGTCGGCGTCGTCTCGGTAACCGGGACCGCCGCCCCCTCGCCTTCCCGGTGGAACGCGGTCCCCATTTCTCGGGGCGGACCCGGACGCGCTCGTATTCGGATGCAAACCCGCTGTAGGTGCGGTGTAAGCAGTGACCGCGATGATGGTGCAGCGCCGACGCACAAGGGTTTCGGCGCTCCGTCGAATAACAGGGAGGAGGTTCCCATGTCGATGAAGGCTGACCAGATTTCCGCTGGTCTCGGAGACCTTCCGGTCGAGGAATTCAGCACCAGCAGTGAGGGTGTGCTCGGCTTCGGTTCGGACCAGCCCGGTGGTATCGAGTCGCTCGGTTCCACGCTGGCCATGATGGAGATCGGCGCGTCTGGTAGCGGCGGCGGTTGCTGCAGCTGCTGTAGCTGCTGCCCGTGCTGCTGCTGCAGCTGATCCGGTGGGGCGGGCCCGGCGCGTACCCCCGCGCCGGGGCCGTCCCCTCGCAACAGTGAGAGAGAAGAGAAGGGCGCGGATGCGACCGAAACTCCGGCCAGATGTCTACTACGTCCCGACCGCGGACGGGGCCTTCATCATCGACAGCGCGAGATCGGTGACACTGCGTGGCGCATCCATCTATCAGTGGGTGGAACTGCTCGCACCGAGTCTGGACGGTTCCGCACCGCTCGACGAGCTGACCTCCGGGTTGTCGCCCGCCCACCAGAAGATGGCCCGTGACCTGGTGGGGCTACTCGAACGCAACGGGTTCGTGCGCGACGTCACCGACGATCAGCCGCACTCGCTCACCGAGGACGAGCTCCACCGCTACCAGGCCGAGATCGCCTACGTCGACTTCCGCTGCGACTCCGGCCCGGCCCGGTTCCAGACCTGGCGGGGCACGCGCCTGGTCATCGTGGGCGGTGCCCCGCTCGCCGACTCCGCCGCACGCGCCGCCTGGCACCTGGGCTGTGCCCGTGTGGAGGTCGTCGACCCCTCCGACGACGCCGACGCCCGCGCCGCGCGGGCCGCGGACGTCGCGGCGCTGAGGGAGGAGGACCCCGCCCTCGTACTCGTCGAGACCCCGGCGGCCGATCTCGCCGCGAGCGTCTCCTCCGCCGACTTCGTGGTGGTGCTCACCGAGGACCCGGCGCTGATCGACACCGTCGCGGACGCCTGTACGGCCCCGCTCCTGCCGGTGCTGGTCACTCGTGACACCGCCTGGGTGGGCCCGGTTCCGGGTGGCGAGGCCGGTTGGGCCGACGCGAGGGCGCGCCTGACCGACACCGGGACGCTGCCCGCCGGCCCCTCCACCTGGCTGCGCGGCCCCGCCGTGGGGGTGCCCGCCAACACCGCGCTCTTCGCGGCCTTCCGCGCCGTGACCGGCGCCTACCCCGCGCCGGTCTCCGGCGAGGTGGAGCGGATCGACCTGGAGACGCTGGAGTCCCAGACCGGTCGTGTCCTGCCGGTCGGGACGGCGGCCGACGCCGCCAGCGACGACACGGGGACCGTCGTCGACAGCGAGGCCTTCTCCCTCGCCGCCGCCGAACTCTTCGACCCGCTCACCGGCCCCCTGCTCGACATCGAGGAGCACCCGGAGCAGTTGCCGCTGCGCGTGGCCGTGGCCCGCCTGGTCAAGGGCGGCCGGACCAGTGACGTCCTCGGTGTGGCCGACGCCTTCGTGGAGGCCCGACACGACGCCACCCTGGCGGCGCTGGGCCGACTGGCCGCCGCCCACCCGGCGAGCGGTCCGGCCCGGGACCTCCTCAGCGGGGAGACCGGTCCCGAGGTCGTCCCCGTCGGCATCGCCGACGCTCGCGTCCCCGGTATCGGAGCCGCGCTGGACCGCGAGTCCGCGCTCTCCCAGGCGGTGCTGGACTACGCCGCCGAAAGGGTCGTGTCCGTTCCCGACCGGGCTCCGCTGATCGCCCGGGACGACCTCTCCGAAGCCGTCGGAGATCAGGTGCACCGTCTGGAACTGCTCACCAAGTCCGAGATCCGCCTCTTCCAACTGGACTCCGAACTGCCCACGGTCCTGGCCGCCACCGACGAAGGGCCGCTGGCGCGGGCCTCCGGCCGGGACCTGGAGTCCGCCGCCTCGCTGGCCGTCCTCCGGGCCACGACGACCGCGCAGTGCGGCGCCGACCCGGTGACGACCCCTCCGCCACCGGAACGCGTTCCCGAACCCGACGGCGCGGCCGCCGCGTTGACCGGATCGGCGCTGACGGCCCAGGACGCGGTCAAGCTGCTGGCCGCACGCGGTACGCGGCTCGGCGTCGTGGAGCTGGACGGCGAGCCCGTCCTGCGCACGGCCACGCCGCACCTGGTGAGGGTGGTGGAGCTGTGACCGAGTCGATGACCCGCACGCCCACGGTGGTCGGTACCGGCGCCCTGGCCGACGCCCTGCGCGCCGTCGTCCCGCCGGAGTACACGGTGGTGGTCGGGGAGGACGGGGTGCTGCCGGAGATCCCGGCCGGGAGCGGTCCGGTGCTGCCGGTGCTCGCCCGTCGCGACCGGCTCTTCGTCGGTCCGGTGGTGCGCGAGGACCTTCCCGGATGCCCCGAGTGCCTGGAGTCGCGGCTGCTGCTGGCCCGGGAGTTCCCGGAGCCGATGGCCGAGATCGACCGCCGCGACCCGGAGCGGCTCCGGCGGTGGGCACCGCCCGCGCTCACCCGCCTGCACGCCGAGTTCGCGGCGGAGGCCGCGGGTCGGCTGGTCGAGCTGGACCGGGACCAGGACACCGCCGAACGGCGTTCGGTCATGGTGGTGCGCCTGATCGGTCTCGGTGCACGGCGGGCCGTGCTCCTGCCGGACCCGCTGTGCGCCGTGTGCGGGGCCCTGCCCGAGGACAACCCGGAGGACACCGAGGACCTGCGGCCGAGCGCCTCCCTGTCGCACAAGCCCGGGTCGATGCGGACCAAGTCCCTCGTGGACGACGAGTCGTTCCTCCCGACCTACGTGGACCGGGACGTCGGTCTCGTCCGCACCCTCTTCAAGTACGGCGGCGGCGTGTTCCCGAACATGACCGCGCCCCTGGGTCTGCGGAACTCGACCGACATCGAGCAGGGCATCGGCCGCACCCCCTCCTACCGGGAGTCGGGCACGGCCGCCGTCGCGGAGGCGGTCGAGCGCTGGGGCGGGATGAGCCCGTCCGGTCACCGCAGTGTGGTGACGGGTGCCTACCGTGACCTGCCCGAGGCTCTCGACCTGCGGCGGCTCGGGCTGCACGACGAGCACCGCTACGACGAGGAGGGTTTTCCCTGGCGGCGGTGGAGCGAGGACGCTGAGCTGGACTGGGTCTGGGGCAGGTCCCTCACCCACGACCGGCCGGTCCTCGTGCCCGAGACCTACGCCTACTACCGCACACGGCTGGTGCGACCGGACCGCCCCCGGTTCCTGTACGAGGTGTCCAACGGCTGTGCCGTGGGCGGTTCCATGCCGGAGACGATCCTGCACGGGCTGATGGAGGTCATCGAGCGCGACGCGTTCCTGATGACCTGGTACTCGCGCCGTACCCCCGCCGAGATCGACCTCGGTACCGCGAGGGGCACCACGGTGCCGCTGCTGCTGGAGCGGATCGAGCGGCTGACCGGGTACACGGCGCACGCCTGGGACACCACGACCGAGCACGGGATACCCAGCGTGTGGGTCGGGGTCGTCGACGAGCGGGAGAGGGACGGCTACGCCCGCTTCCTCTGCGCCGCGGCCTCGCACTTCGACATGGAGGACGCGGTGGCGGCGGGGCTCTTGGAACTCGCCCCGATCATCGCCCAGCACCAGGACGAGCCCGCCGACGTACAGGACCTCGCCCGGCGCATGGTCGACGACCCGGACCTGTGCACCTCGATGCTGCACCACAGCCAGCTCAACGGCAGGCCCGAGGCACAGGACCGGCTGGCGTTCCTGTTCGGCGGCCCGAAGCGGGAGATGGCCGAGCCCGACCCGAGGCTGCACACCGACGGTCCGACGGACATGGAGGCGCTGCTCAACGACACCGTCGAGCGCCTGCGCCGACACGGCCTGGAGGTGCTGGTGGTCGACCAGACCACTCCCGAGCACCGAGCGGGCGGCCTGTTCTGCGTGAAGGTGATCGTCCCAGGGATGCTGCCGATGACCTTCGGCCACCGGTTCCGTCGCGTGCGCGGTCTCGACCGGGTGTACGCGGCGGCGGCCAAGGAGGGCTTCGACGACGTGAACCCCGACCCGCACCCGTTCCCATGACCGACACCCATCCGAGCGCGGCGGCACCCGTGACCGACGGCGGGGACGCGGCCCTGGTTCGGGACTACCTGTACGACGTGCACTACCGGTGGCAGGCGATCCACGCGGAGGGGCAGGGCGGACTCGACGATCCCGCCCGCCCCCCGTTGTTCACCCGCCCCGCCGAGCCGCGGCGCAGGTTCGCGCTCCCGGCCGGACCGCGTCACCGGATCGGCCCGCTCGGCGCGGCGCTCCGGGACGGGCACCGCCGTCCCGGAGCCGGTGCCGGCGCGGGCTCGGACCTGCAACGGCTGGGCGAACTGCTGTTCTACGGCTACGGGTTCTCGCGCGTGGACGTCGGTCCGCAGGTGGAGTGGCCCTGGCACCGGACGGTGGCCTCGGCGCGCTGCTTCTACCCGGTCGAACTCGCGGTGTGGTCGGACGCCGCGCCCGGCGGGGTCCACCGCTACGACGCGGCCCACCACGAGCTGTCCGAGCTGCGCGACGACGTGCGACTGGCCGACCTGGCGGCGGCGACGGCGGCCGACCTCGACGGTGCTCGCACCGTGCTGATCGTCACGGCCCGGCTGGGCAAGACCGCCTTCCGGTACCGCAACTACGCCTACCGGCTGGTCACACAGGAGGCGGGGTTGGTCCTGGGCAACCTCCAGGTCGTGGCCTCCGCCCTGGGGCTGGGCGGTCACACCCGGCTGCGGTTCCTCGACGAGGCGGTGGCCCGGCTGCTCGCGCTGCCCGACGACGACTCCGAGTCGGTGCTGGCGCTGCTGCCCCTGTGGGACGGCGCGCGCACACCGAGCGAACCGGTACACCGTGCGGCCGCCCCGGTCCCGCCGAGGCGGACCGTGGTTCCGGTGGCGGGCGGAAACGGCATCGAGCCGGCGCTCAGCCACCGCACCCTCGCCGTGGAGCGAGCCTCGCGGCTGCGCGACCCGGCCGATCTGGAACCGGTGAAGGCACCCGCCGGGCGACCGCTGGCCGGGGCCGAGGCGGACCCGCCCACGGCCGGGGCCGACCTGCCGCTGGCTCCGCTGCGACGCGAGAGCGGCGCCGACACCGGTACCGCCGTGGTCCGGCGCGACTCCGGCCCGGACGTCTTCCTGCCCACCGCCAAGCCGGTCGCGTTGGGGGTCGTCGCCGACCTCCTGCTCGACGCGGCGCGTCCGGCCGCCGACGACCTCTGGTACGAGACCGCGCCACCCGAGGTGGGGGTGCACCTGCTCGCGGGCGCGGTCACCGACCTGCCGCAGGGCCACTACCGGCTCGTGGACGGCGCGCTGAGGACCGTGGGCCACGGCGACCCCCGCCCGCCCTTCCAGGCCATGGACGTGTGGCGCACGGAGATCAACGCGCGGACCGCGCCGCTGATGGTGGCCCTCACCGCGGACACCGAGCGCCTGCTCGAACACCACCCGAGGCGGGCCTTTCGCGCGACCCAGCTGCTCGCCGGTGTGGTGGCGCAGCGGATCTCCCTCGCCGCTGCCGCGCACGGACTGTCGGCCCGGGTGACCAACAGCTACGACGCCGACGCCTGCGCCCGACTGCTGGGTCTCGACGGCGAACGGGAGGTTCCGGTGTTCCTTCTGGTACTGGGCGAGCCCAACGCGCCCTGGCACCTGGGGACGAGGGTGCGGCCGTGATCATCGCACGCGTGGCGGGGCTGCCCAGCGGCGGAGCACGGGTCGGCGCCCTGCCCGACACCGCGCGGCGCCTCGCGGACCTCGACGCGCTCCGACACGACCTGGACCGAGGGGGCGCGGAGCTCGCGGACCTGATCCACACCGCGGTGGGCGGCTGCGAGGACCGAGCCGTCCGCCGCGCGCTGCTGGCCTGCCGCAGGGCCGTGCACAACGGTCGGCCGCCGAGAGCGCTGTCGGAGGCGGCGACGGACCGCCTGTCGGCGCCCGCCCGGGAACTCCACGGGCGTCTGGTCTCGGGCCACGAGGACCTGGACCGGGGGTGGGAGGAGGCACGCGAGGCCTACCGCGCCGAGACGGCGCGGGCCGAGCGGCGACTGGCCGGGCTCGCCCGGGACGAGGACTTCCGGCGCGCCCTGGCGATGGCCAGCGACGCCCTCTTCCCCGACGTCGAGGCCTGGCTGTCCGGACCGGCGGGCGCCCCCGAACACCTCAACACCCGCCGACGGGTGGCCAACTACGTCCTGCGCACCGCTCTGAAGACCAGCCCCTTCTCCACCCTGACCACCGCCGGTCCACTCCCCGAGGGGACGACCGGCGCGGGGGCGGGGTACACGGTCCAGGTCCCGGCACCGGACGCGCTCTCCCGTCACCTCGAACTCAACGCGGAGGTCGAGTTCCAGCTGGAGCGCCTGCTGGTGACCGCGCACGGGCCCGTGGTCCTGCGGACCAACCCGACCCTGACCGTGATCGGCGAGCGCGCCGTGGTCGCCCGTGCGGACGGGCGCTGCGTCGGCGTGCCCGCCCGCCCGTGGCTGCTCGCGCTCGCCAGCAGGGCCCGGGACGGCGCCTCCCCGGGCGAGCTCGCCGTGTTCCTGACCTCCGGGTTCGGTGCGGCGGAGGCCGAGGCCGAGGCGATGCTCGGCCAGCTGGTCGGAGCCGGACTCCTCCAGGGCGACCTCGGGATTCCCGACCAGGCCCGGAACCGCCTGACAGAGGCGGCCGCACGGCTCGGGCTCGCGCAGGACACCCCCCTCAGACGGGTCGACGAGGCGGCACGCGAGGTCGAGGCCGCCGACGCTCCGGCCGAACGGTGGCTCTCCCTGGGCCGCTTGCGCTCGACCGTGGGGGAGGCGCTGACCGGGGCCGGGGGCGACCCGTCCCTCATCCCGGGCAAATACCTCTGCTACGAGGACGTCCTGCCCGGCTGGACCACGCCGCCCCGCACCCCGGACTGGCCGGGACTCGACCGCGACCTGCACCGGGTCCGGCGCCTGGTGTCGGTCTTCGACGGGGCCCTGCCCGGCCGCCTGGCCGTCGCGGAGCTGCTCGCCCGACGCTTCGGCGCCGACGCCCGGGTGGGACTGCTCGAGGCCTGGCTGGCCTGGACCGAGTCCCGTGAGACGGGGGCGCCCGGCACGGCGCGTCTCCACCGGCTGCGTGACGACCCCTTCCACCTGGAGGACTCCGGCGTGCCGCGGGTCGAGGAACTGCGCCGGTTCCACGCCGGACTGCTCGGGCTCCTCACCCCGCCGGGCGGAGGCTCCGCCTTCGACGCCGACACCGGCGCCCTGGACCGGCTGCTGGACGCGGCGCCCGCCTGGCTGCCCCGCGACCACCCCACCACCCTGTTCCTCCAGCCCTTGGCGGACGGGACCGTGGCCCTCAACGCGGCCTCACCGGGGTACGGAACCGCGGGCTCCCGGGTCCGCCGCTGGTCCGGGCCGCCCGCCGCCCGCGAGGACGGCGACGGCGCCCTCCTGGTGGAGGTGGCGGGGCTGTTCCGCAGCTCCCTGAACCGGGTGGCGCCGTACGCCTCGCACGAGCTGACCTGGCCGGGGTGCGTTCCCTCCCTGCCACCGGAGCGTCGGGTGCACCCGGCCGACCTGGAGATCCGGCTGGACCCGGCGGGCCGGCCGGCCCTGTGGTGGCGGCCGGCCGACCGCCCGGTCGTCCTCGTCCACAGGGGAACCATGGGCCGGTACTGGTTGCCTCCCGTGCTGCGCTTCCTCCTCGACCTGACCACCCCCATGTCCGAGGCGTGGGCGCTGGTCGGGCGGGCCAGGGCGCTGTACACCGGGCCTAAGCCGACCGAGGTGTCGGTCCTGCCGCGCCTACGGGTCGGCCGGGTGCTCATGGAACGCAGGAGCTGGATCGTGCCCCGCGCCGAACTCGACCCGGGCGGCGGCGGGGACTTCGACCGGTTCGCCCGTGTGCGCCGCAGGGTCCGGGACCTCGGGCTCCCCGAGGTCGTCTTCGCGCGGGCCGCCGACGTCGTCGACTCCGACGAGCGGGTCATGGAGAAGGCCAAGGACCGTAAGCCGCGGCCGCTGGACCTGTGCTCCTGGTGGGGCGTCGAGGAACTGGCCCGGATGTCGAAGGGACGCGACCTGCTGCTGTTGCAGGAGGCCGAGCCCGACGTCTTCGGCCCCGACCGGGTCGTGGAGTACGCCGTCGAACTACCGGGGGATCGTCCATGAGCTGGATCTCGGCCCACTGCTACTACCACCAGGACCCCGCGGTGGTGGTCGGTTCCGTCGTGGCCCCGACCGTGGAGACGTGGGGCGAACGGGCACCGGACTGGTTCTACGTCCGCTACTGGACGGGTGGACCCCACGTCAGGTTCCGCCTGTGGGTGCCCGACCCCGACGACCGCGCGGCCGTGCGTGAGGAGGTCCGCAGCCGGTTCGCCGACCTCGTGGATCGCGAACCGTCACTGGCCGTCGCCGACCCGGCCGACTACCAGCGGCTCGCCGACCTGATCGGGGACTCCGGGAGCGGGGCGGGCGGCGACCTGTTCCCCGACAACACCCTCGTCTGGGAGCCCTACCGGCCCGACACGGAACTGTATGGCGGACCCGCCGCCATGCCCCACGTCGAGCGGTTCTTCACCGCGTCCAGCCGCGACGCCCTGGCCTACGTCGGCACCCCGACCGACCCGGTGGCCCGCGCCGTGTGGTGCATGACCGGCGGCCTGGCGACGGTCGGCGACGCGGACTGGGTCAACCGGTTCGTGGACCACATGGTGGGCCGCTGGATCGGCGAACGGACCGGTGCCCAGTGGCAGCGGGTCGTCGAGCGGTCCTGGCAGCGCTCCGGGGAACGGGTCCGCCAGCTCGTCCGGCACGCCCTGACCGCGTCGCCCGGCGGCGGCGAGGGGGAGTGGCTCGGCGCGTGCCGTCGGCTCCAGGAGGGGCTCGCCGACGTGGAGGCCAGGGGCCTGCTGGAGCTGTCCGAGGGCACCGCGCCCGCCGACCTCCCCCACCTCGACCGGGGGATGGCGACCCTGTCCGCCCTGCACATGCACAACAACCGTCTCGGAGTCCACATGGAACGGGAGGCACTGGTGATGGAACTGCTCAGGCTGGCCCTGGCCGACACGGTGTCGGTGGGATCGTGACGGCCGCCCGGCGACTGCGCGTCGCCTACCACGACGCCGACCCCGCGCCCCTGCTCAGGGCCGGGGTCCGGCCCCTGCTCGCGGAGCTGGCCGCCCGCGACCTGCCCGCCTTCTGGGCCCGTCACTGGCGCCGGGGCCCGCACCTGCGGATCGTCGTGGACGCAGACGACGCCGACTGGGAGCGGATCGTGCGCCCGGCCGCGGCCCGCCACCTCGGAGCGGCGCTGGCCGCCCACCCGTCCACCACGGTCATCGACCCGGAACCGCTCCGGCAGGCGTACCGGCAGCTCGCCGCACGCGAACGCGAGTACGGACCACTGGAGCCGCAACAGGCGGACAACACCGTCGAGGAGGAGGAGCACGACCCCCGGCTGCACGTGCTCGGGACCCCCGACGCCGTGGCCCTGTTCGAGGGGTTCCACCAGCGGACCAGTGGCGCGGCGCTCACCATGGCGGTGGGCGAGGGCCCCTCTCTGAGCACCCACGTCGTCGACCTCATGCTGCTCATGGCCCGGGAGGTGGGCGGCTACCTCGAACGCGGGTTCGTCTCCTACCGCTCGCACGCCGAGGCGCACATCATGGGCAGCCCCGACCCCGGCGGAGTCCGCGCGCTGTTCGACGAACGATCGGCCCGACTGCGCGACCCCCTCGTACGCAGGGTGCGCGCCCACGCCGAAGGGGACGCCGGGCACCTGGACGACCTCACCGCGGCCGTGGGCCGCGAACTCGTACGCTCCGCGGACGCGGCCCGCCCCCTGCTCGCCGACGGCCGACTCGACCTCGACGGGCCCATCACCGGCGGAGGCGGGGGAGAGGGCGGCGACGCCACCGAGGAGCAGACCCGCCACAGCGCCTTCCACCGGACCCTGCGCGGCTCCGGCGACTTCGAACGGACCCTGCGCGGGGCTCCATGGTTCCTGCGCTACCGGGTGGCTCTGAACCTCCTGTACCTGCACCTGGCGCGGATCGGCGTCCGCCCGGTGGACCGATTCCTGTACTGCCACGTTGTCGCCGACGCGGTGGAACAGGCCTGTGGGGTCGACGCCGTGGCGATGGTCGCCGCGGGCGCGACCGAACTCGTAGAAGGGCACTCATGAGCACGGCCGAGCGCACCACCGCGACCGACGCCGCCCGGGACACCGTCCTGGCGTACCTGGCCGACCGCGAACTGCCCCAGGTGTCGGGGGCCTACCAGCTGTACCCGACGCGAGCGGGGCGCCCTGGCGTCGCCGAGCACGCCCTGCCCCGCCCCGGGAGCGGACCGGACGGGCCGGTCGACCGCATCTCGCGCATGCTGGCCACCGGCAACGGGCTCGCCCGCCACCGGTTCCTGACCGTCTCCGGGGCGAGGGCCTTCCTGCCCACCGGCGCGCCCGGGTGGGGGTTCGACGAACAGCACGTGATGACCACGCTGTTGCGCCTGGTCGCCAGCGGCGGCGCCGCCTACCCCGTGGACCTGTGGCTGCTCTCCGGCGGGGAGTCGGGGCTGCCGGTCGGCGCGCACCGCTACAACCCCGTCCACCACGGTCTCACCCAGGTCACCACCGAGGACCCCCGGCCGCGCCTGGCCCGGGCGCTGGGCGGCGCGGTCTCCGACCTGACCATCGTGCTCACCACCCGGCTGGAGCGCACCACCGGCCGGTACGGGAAGTTCGCGCACCGGCTGCACCTGCTCGACACCGGCCACACCCTGGCGCAGCTGCTGATCGCCGGACGCAGCCTGGACTGGGAGTGCGCGCCCCGGCTCGCCTTCGTCGACGACGAGGTCGAGCACATCCTGGAGCTGGGCGACGAGACCGAGATCGCCTTCGCCGTGGTGACGGTCGGACCGACCCGCACGGTGATCCCGGCCAGCGACCCGGCCCCGGTCCGGGTGCCCCCGGTCCCGGACCGCTACCCGCAGGACGTCCTGTGCGCGGCCCGCCGCTCCGAACCGGGTCCGGAGCTGGAGTTCGGCGAGATCACCATGCCGCGCGACCCGGAACGGGCCATGCTGCGCCGCCGCAGCCCGGTCGGCGGGTTCGTGGCGCCCCCGCCCACCGCCGACGACCTCGCACCGGTGGCCGAGGCGGTCGACTCCGTGCTGGCGCCCCTGGGCGGTCACGGAAGGCTGGTTCCGCCCAAGGACCCGAGGGTGGCCACCCGGATCGGCGCTCCGGGCCACCGGCTCAACCTCTCGTTGGCGGGTGTCGTGGTCCCGGTCCTGGAACTCCCCGAACTGGTGCGCGCGCACGGACCCGGCGCCCTGCGGGCGGGGGCCGTGGCGATCGGGGTGTCCCTCCAGGCGGCGGCCCTGGTCGCCGCTGACCGGGGCCTGGGTACCTTCCCGCTGTGCGCCTACGACGGGCCCGGGATCGAGGCCAACCTGGAACTGCCCGGCGCCTCCACGATGTGTGTCGCGCCGATCGGCGTGGCCGCACACGTCGGGGCCTCACTGGAGGTCCCGCTGTAGGCGCCGCGGGACGGCCCGGCTCCGGTGGTGGGGGATGCTGACGGAGCCGGGCTCACCAGAGGGGCCGTCCCCGACCGGGAGTGATGCGGTCGGGGACGGCCCCTCGTCATGACGCCGCGGGTGCCGGTCAGGCGCCCTCGAAGAGGGAACGCACCTGGTCCCGGGTCCTCGGGTCGAGCGGCACCGACCACGCCCGCCAGGTCTGCTCGGTCAGCTCCTCGGCGGAGGCGTCCAGGTCCAGCTCCCCGAACGTGGTGGGGAAGCCCCAGCGCCGTAGGAGGCCCTCCAACGCGTCCGCGACCTCCGCCGGTGACGGCCCGGTCAGCCCCAGTGCCCGGCCGCCCAGCTCCGCGAGCCGGTCGGCGTGTCCGGCCAGCTTGTCGCCGTCGACCACCATCCGCGCCCAGCGGGTCAGCAGCACACCGAGCGCCGGTCCCTTGCGCAGGCCACGTGCGGTCAGGGTGTTGGTCGGGTACCAGACCCAGAACGAGTGCAGGTGGCGGCCGATCTGGTGCAGCGTGAACGTACTGACGCTGGCGGCCAGCGCCACCGTGCCGCGCGCCTCCAGGTCGTCGCCGTCGGCGAGGGCCCGGTCGGCCGCGGGGACCACCGCCCGGATCTGACCGATGGCGACCTCGTCGGGCAGCGCCGTCGTGGGCGGGTCCGACACCATCGGGACCAGCAGCCGGGCCACCGTCTCCAGCGCGCCCTCGGCGGTCAGGGCCCGCGGAAGCGACGTGTGCAGCACCGGGTCGATCACCGCGACCCGTGGGAACAGGGACCAGTGGACCAGGAAGCGGCGGTCGGCGCCCTCCGCCAGGCTCGCCTTCGCGTTGACCTCGCTGCCGGTCGCCGCCGTGGTCGGTACCGCCACCACGGGCAGACCTCCCCGCGTCACCGGCTCCGGCATGACGAACCCGCCACCGGGCCGCCAACCGGTGAGCAGGCCCGGCAGGACCACCGCGGCGGCCGCCGCCTTGGCCAGGTCCATCACCGTGCCGCCGCCGATCGCGCACACCGAGCGCGTCCCCGCCGCGCGCAGGCGGTCGGCCAGTTCGGCCGCCTCCCGCCGGGTGGGGGTGGAGGCCGCGCGGCGTACGACCAACTCGGGGGCGAGCCGTCGCAGCACCTCCGCGACGCCCGGCACCACGGCCTCGGCGTGCTCGTCGACCACCACCGCCACCGGTCGGCCCGCCCGTTCCACCTCCAGCGGGACGTCGCGCAGGCGGCCCGCGCCGAAGTCGACCCTCGTGGGGACCCACCAGTGCGGGTTGATCCCGGAGTCCGTGCCGGTCATCGCGGCCTCACCGCCTTCAGCGCCCCGGTCAGCCGGGCCGCGATCTCGTCGACGTCGTCGTCGGTGACGACGAGCGGGGGGAACAGGAGCAGGCAACGGCGGCTCAGGTGCACCAGGAGTCCGTTGCGCTGGCAGAGGTGGCTGATCATCGCCATCTCCATGGGGGAGAACGGGGCCCGGCTCACCGGGTCCCGGACCAGTTCGACGGCGAGCGCCAGGCCCTCGCCGCGCACCTCGCCGACGATGTCCAGTTCCAGCAGTGCGTCGAGATGCCCGCGCAGCCGGGACCCGGCCGAGGCCGAGCGCTTGACCAGGGCCTCCTCCTCCATCACCTCCAGCGTGGCGAGAGCGGCGGCACATGCGGCGGGGTTGCCGGACTGGGTCTCCCCGTGCGTGAGGTAGGTCCCGGCGGCCTCGTAGGCCTCGTACACCTCTGCGGGGAACAGCGTGGCGGCCAGCGGCAGGTAGCCGCTGTTGATGCCCTTGGACAGGGTGAGCACGTCGGGGCGCAGGCCGGTGTGCTCGCTGGCGAACATCAGCCCCGTGCGCCCGAACCCGGTGGCCACCTCGTCCACGATCAGGTGGGCGCCCATGCGCGCGGTGGCGGCGGCGACCTCCTCCAGGAAGCCCGGGGGCGGCATGAGTACACCGCCGGAACAGAGGATCGGCTCCACGATGACCGCCGCGACCCGTTCGCCCTCGGTGTGCTCCAGCTCCGCCAGGGCCCTCAGACAGGTCCGTTCGTCCGGGCCCAGCCCGCGTTCGGCGGCGAAGGGGTCGGGGAAGGGGAGCAGCCGGTTCCAGCGGCGGTCCGCCCCGTAGGCGTCCTGGTCGAGGTCCTCACCGGTCAGGGCCATGGCACCGATCCCGGTTCCGTGCCAGGAGTGGGAGTCGAAGGAGACCACCAGGCGGCGCTCGGGCTGCCCGATCAGGCTCCGGTACCGGCGCAGCACCTTCACGGCCGCCTCGTTGGCGGAGGAGCCGGAGGAGGAGAAGTAGACGCGGCCGAAGTCGCCGGGGGTGATCTCCAGCAGCCGCGCCGCGAGGTCGCGGGCGGTGTCGTGCCCGTAACGGAACAGCGTTCCGTAGGAGAGACGGCGCAGCTGTTCGGTGACGGCGTCCACGATCCGGGGGTGGTTCCAACCGCAGGTCACGTTCCACAGGCCGGACGTGGCGGAGAGGTAGCTGTTACCGGCCTCGTCGCGGACCCGGACACCGTCGCCCGCCACGAGGGTGGTCCCGCCCCGCTCGAACATGGACATCGAGGTCATGGGCAGCCACAGGGGGGACGGCTCCGGGGACCGGGGTGCGGCGGGGGTCCGCCCGTCAGCGTTCATGTCGCTCTTTCCGGCAGGCTTCGGTCGACGCACGACCCAGCATGAGTGAGGGCACTTACACCTCGATTACTGCCTGGTTGCGCCGAACAGGTCCTTCGACCTACTTTCATCACGTGCTGAAGGTGACCGCTGGCAATGACTGGCCACGTAAAGTAGTGATAAAGCTGGCCCGTTCCGGACGCACGGAGATGGGTACGGCACTTCCCGAACAGGAGGCGACGTGATTGAGTTCGGGATTCTGGGGCCGCTGGTCATTTATCGGGACGGAGTTCCGGTCGTGCTCAGGGCCCCCATGTTGCGCCGTCTGTTGGCCGTACTGCTCAGCCAGGGAGGGCACCGGCTCTCCCTGGACGAACTGGCTGATGCCCTCTGGGAGGGAACGCCCCCGGACGGGGCCCGCAGTACCTTGCAGGTGTACGTCCACCGGCTGCGGAAAGTGTTGGACGACGGTGGCCGCCTGGTGCGCGACGGGCCGGGTTACCGCCTGGAGTTGTGTAGCGCCGAGGTGGACGCGCGAAGATTCGAGACGACCGTTGTTCACGCCCGCCGGGCACGCGGTCGGAGAGAACTCCGGCAGGCCTCGGAAACGTACTGCCACGCCTTGGCGCTGTGGAGGGGAAGACCCTATTCGGACATTCCCAACAGCGGGGTGGTCGCGAACGAGATTCGGCGACTGGAGGAACTCAGGCTGTTGACCGACCAGGAACGCATCGAAACCGACCTGGACCGGGGACACCACGCCCGGATGGTGCCCGAACTGACCGAACTGGCCGCCGCGCACCCGTACCGGGAACGGCTGCTCGCCCTGCTGATGCTCGCGTTGTACCGGTCGGGGCGCCAGGCTGAGGCTCTGGGCATCTACCGGGGGGCTCGGCTCCGGCTGTCCAGCGAACTGGGGGTGGAGCCCACCGTGCCGCTCAGACGGCTCCACGAGGCGATCCTGCGGGCCGACGGCCAGCTGCTCAGGATCACCTCCGAGGACCTCGACACCCAGTGGGAACCGAGCGCCGCCTAGCGACCCACGGGGGAGAGGCGTCCACGGTCCCGCCGTACCCGACCAGCCACACGATCCCGCCACGGGGGCACGGGGCCGACTCCGCGACCGGCCCCGCGTCCCCGGGCGCGGACCGTACGGGCCCGGTCGGCTACGAGAGCCGCGACCGAACCGGTGGCCCGCGGGACCCGCGACCAGGGGTACCGGCGGTCGGGCCGGGGTACGGTCCTACCATGGCCAGAACCTACAGCGACGCCCTGGTGGCGGACGGACCGCTCCTGTTCGTCTCCGGGCAGGTCCCGGTCGCCCCCGACGGCGACGTCGCGGGCGACGCGGGCGGGCAGACCCGCCAGATCTTCCGCAACCTGGAGGCCGTTCTGGCCCGGCACGGGGCCGACCTCACCCACGTGGTCAAACTGACCTACTACCTCCGGCACATCACCGACCTCGACGAGTTCCGCATCGCGCTCCTGGACTCCCTGCCCGAGGACCACCTCCCTGCGGCCAGCCTGGTGGAGGTCAGCGGCCTGGTGGACCCGCGCTTCCTCGTGGAGATCGACGCCGTCGCCAGCCTGCCCCGGGAGGGCGCTTGACCACGCCCGCACCCGGGCCGGGCGACGAGTACGGGCCAGGTGACGAGCCCGCCCCCGCCACCGGACGCGCCGGCCCCGGCGCCGAGGTCCTCCTGGAGCGCTTCTCCGCGCACCTGTCCGGCGAACTCGGCCGCTCCCCGCATACCGTGCGCGGCTACCTCGCCGATCTCACCTCCCTCCTGGCCGATCTCGACGCACGCGGTCGGACCGCGTCCGACCTCGACGTCCCCCTGGTCCGCGCCTGGTTGGCCCGGGCACGGGCCGCCGGGGCCAGCCGGTCCACCGTCGCGAGACGGGTGGCGGCGGTCCGCGCCCTCACCCGCTACCTGCACCGCGAGGGAATCCTGGCCACCGACCCGGGCCCCCGTCTGGCCACCCCCCGCCAGCAGCGGGCCCTGCCCACCGTCCTGGACGAGGACCAGGCGGCCCGCGCACTGGAGGCCGCGGACCCCACGACCCCCACGGAGCTGCGCCGTCACGCGGTGGTGGAACTCCTCTACGCGACCGGTATCCGGGTCGCCGAACTCTGTGCCCTGGACCTGACCGACCTCGACCGCTCCCGCGACACCGTGCGGGTGCTGGGCAAGGGCGACAAGGAGCGCACGGTCCCGGTGGGCGCCCCCGCCCTGGAGGCCGTGGACGCCTGGACCGCCCGGGGGCGGCCGGAGATGGTCGCCCCGACTCCGACCCGGGCCCTCTTCCTGGGCGCCCGGGGCGGTCGCCTGGGCGTTCGTCAGGCCCGCGAGGACGTCCACGCCCACCTGGGCGCCGTCGGCGCGGACTCCGCCCCGCACGGGTTGCGGCACAGCGCCGCGACCCACCTGCTCAACGGCGGCGCGGACCTGCGCAGCGTCCAGGAGTTCCTCGGCCACTCCAGCCCCCGCAGCACGCAGATCTACACCCACGTCTCCGTGGAGCGCCTGCGCACCGCCTACCAGCAGGCGCATCCCCGGGCCTGACCCGCCCCTCGGCAGACGGGGCCCCGTGGGGGAGGAGACCGCGCAGGGGCAGGAGGCGGACCCGGCCCCGGCCCAACAGGTGCAGGGGGTCGAGGTACTCGGTGCCCCGGAGCAGGCCCCAGTGCAGGCAGTGCCGGTCGGGGCAGTGCCGGGGCTCGTCCGAGAGCCTGCCCAGCGGGGCGTCGCCCACCGGGTCGCCCCGCGCGACGGAGGCGTCCACGGGCAGGTAGGTGGTGCGCAGGTCCCCGTGCGAGACGCTCACCACCCCCACACCCGCGACCCGGCCGGCGAAGTGGACCCGCCCCGGACCCGCCGCCCGGACGTCCTGGCCCGGTACGGCGGCCAGGTCCACCCCCCGGTGCCCGGGTAGCCAGGGCCGCGTGGGCGGGTCGAAACCGCGTAGGACCTCGGCCGGGGGGTCCACCGGCCAGCGCCAGGGCGCTCCGCCCTGGGCCGCGTACGCGGTGCGGTGCGCGAGGACGGGCAGGAGCAGGAGCGAGAGCGACAACAGGAGGTGCCAGACACGGCGAGGGCTCATGTTCCCAGCGTGCGCTCCGCGCCCCGGTTCCGCCACCGGAGGGACCGGACCTGTGGACAACCGCCGCCGAGGGCCCGCCCCGGGGCCCCGTCCCCCGGAGCGATCTGCCTGGGCACGGACCTGTTCCGGGGTGTGCCGCGCGGAGGATAGAATCGTCTGTGGTCCGCTGGACCAACCACAATACGCACGCCCACCCGCCTCCTCCGGGAGGGGCCGCACCCACGGTCCACACCGCTTCGGCGGCGTGGCGGTACGGCCGGGGCGTCAGGATCAACCGACGGCGGAGCACCCCTTCGCCACCGCAAGGAGGACCAGGTCATGGCCACAGTCGTGACGATTCGCCAGCTCCTGGAGAGCGGCGTCCACTTCGGGCACCAGACCCGTCGCTGGAACCCCAAGATGAAGCGCTTCATCTTCACCGAGCGCAACGGCATCTACATCATCGACCTCCAGAAGTCGCTGGCGTACATCGACCGCGCCTACGAGTTCGTCAAGCAGACGGTCGCCCACGGCGGCACCATCCTGTTCGTCGGCACCAAGAAGCAGGCGCAGGAGGCCATCGACGAGCAGGCCCGCCGCGTCGGCATGCCCTTCGTCAACCAGCGCTGGCTGGGCGGCATGCTCACCAACTTCTCCACCGTGCACAAGCGGCTCCAGCGCCTCAAGGAGCTGGAGGAGATCGACTTCGACGACGTCGCCGGCTCCGCGCTCACCAAGAAGGAGCTGCTGAACCTTCGCCGTGAGAAGGACAAGCTCGAGCGCACCCTCGGCGGTATCCGCGACATGTCCCGCGTCCCCAGCGCGGTGTGGATCGTGGACACCAAGAAGGAGCACATCGCGATCAGCGAGGCTCGCAAGCTGAACATCCCGGTCGTCGCCATCCTCGACACCAACTGCGACCCGGACGAGGTCGACTACCCGATCCCGGGTAACGACGACGCCATCCGCAGCGTCAGCCTCCTCACCCGCGTCGTCGCCGACGCCGTCGCCGACGGCCTCATGGTCCGCTCCGGTGCCTCCGGCGCGACCGAGGAGAAGGCCGCCGAGGAGCCCCTGGCCGAGTGGGAGCGCGAGCTCCTGGAGGGCAAGTCCGAGACGGCTGCCGCCGAGGCCGCGGCCGAGCAGGCCCCGGCCGAGACCGCCACCGTGGCCCCGGCCGACGAGGTCGCCGCCGAGGCTCCGGCCGAGGTCACCTCCGAGGACTCCCCGGTGGACGCCCCCGAGCAGGCCCCCGCCGAGGACAAGACCGCCGAGTAGTCAGCGGTCCCTTCCGGGGACACCGTTTCCCGTGCGCCGCCCCGCCCCTCGTGGGCGGGGCGGCCCGTGCGGTGCTCATCCCGGGGCGCTTCACTTCCAGTACAGACTTCACTCCAAGGGAATCGCGAGAACAGGCATGGCGAACTTCACCGCCGCGGACGTCAAGAAGCTGCGCGACGCCACCGGCGCCGGCATGATGGACTGCAAGAAGGCCCTGACCGAGGCCGACGGCGACTACGACAAGGCCGTCGAGGCCCTGCGCATCAAGGGCGCCAAGTCCGTCGACAAGCGCGCCGACCGCACCGCCGCCCAGGGCATGGTCGTCCTCAAGCAGGAGAGCGAGGGTAAGGCCACCCTCATCGAGCTCAACTGCGAGACCGACTTCGTCGCCAAGAACGCCGGTTTCATCGAGCTGGCCAACCAGGTCGCGGACTTCGTCGCCGCCCAGGACGGCGACGACATCGCCGCCATCGCCGCCGCCGAGATCGAGCCGGGCAAGAGCCTCCAGGCCTACATCGAGGGCAAGAGCGCGATCATCGGCGAGAAGCTCGAGTTCCGCCGCATCGCCAAGTTCGACGGTGCCTACGTCGCGAGCTACCTGCACAAGTCCGACCCGGACCTGCCCCCGAGCATGGGCGTCCTCGTCGAGCTGGACAAGAAGGACGAAGAGGTCGGCAAGGACCTCGCCCAGCAGATCGCCGCGCTGGCTCCGCAGTACGTCAGCAAGGACGAGGTCCCGGCCGAGGTCGTCGCCAACGAGCGCCGCATCGCCGAGGAGACCACCCGCGAGGAGGGCAAGCCCGAGCAGGCGATCCCGAAGATCGTGGAGGGCCGCCTCAACGGTTACTTCAAGGACGTGACGCTGCTCGGCCAGCCGTTCGTCAAGGAGAGCAAGAAGACGGTCCAGAAGGTCGTCGACGAGGCCGGTGTGACCGTCAAGCGCTTCGTTCGCTTCAAGGTCGGCCAGGCCTAGGGACGAGGTCCGGTGGCGTGTTCCGTGAGGGCACCCACCGCACACACCCTGGGGTTTTGACATGATGGAGGTGCCGGGGAGACGTCTCTCCCCGGCACCTTCTGGTGGATATGGGCGGATGCGGGGCGTCGTGCCCCCACCGCCCGCAGCAGGAGCACTCGGGGGACCCTGTGCCACTCGGGGAGAACAAGGGAGGCCGCAGGCCGTGTCGGAGAACGAAGCGATGACCACCGAACCCGCCATGCACGATTCCGGTTGGAAACGCGTGATGCTCAAGCTCTCGGGGGAGGCTTTCGCGGGCGGGGGCGGTCTCGGCATCGAACCCGACGTCGTCCAGTACGTGGCCGAGTCGATCGCCGAGGCGGTCTCCGAGGGCATCCAGGTCGCCGTCGTCGTCGGCGGCGGCAACATGTTCCGCGGCGCCCAGCTCACCGAGGGCGGCATCGAGCGCGGCCGCGCCGACTACATGGGGATGCTCGGCACCGTCATCAACTGCCTCGCCCTCCAGGACTTCCTGGAGCGCCTGGGCGTGGACACCCGCGTGCAGACCGCGATCCACATGAGCCAGGTCGCCGAGGCCTACATCCCGCGCCGCGCCATCCGCCACCTGGAGAAGGGCCGCGTGGTCATCTTCGGTGCCGGTCTGGGAGCGCCGTTCTTCTCCACCGACACCACCGCCGCCCAGCGCGCGCTGGAGATCGGCGCCCAGGCGGTTCTCAAGGGCACGCAGGTCGACGGGGTCTACGACGCCGACCCGCAGCGCAACCCGGACGCGGTCAAGTTCGACAAGCTCAACTACAACGAGGTCCTCACCCGCGGCCTCAAGGTCATGGACGCCACCGCCGTCAGCCTGTGCATGGACAACGGGCTGCCCATCGTGGTCTTCGACCTCATGAGCCAGGGCAACATCCTGCGCGCCGTCCGCGGTGAGAAGATCGGCACCATCGTCGGCCCCGTCCCCGCCTAACGGCGGACGGTCGGCCCGCGACCCCCAAGCCACGAACACCCAGCCGAGAACCCGGGAGCGCCACAATGATCGAAGAAACCCTCCTTGAGGCCGAGGAGAAGATGGAGAAGGCCGTGGTCGTCGCGAAGGAGGACTTCGCCACGATCCGCACCGGCCGGCCCACCCCGGCCACCTTCAACAAGATCACCGTCGACTACTACGGCGCCCGCACGCCGATCAACCAGCTGGCGTCCTTCTCGGTCCCGGAGCCGCGGATGGTCGTCATCTCGCCGTTCGACGTCAACTCGCGCACCGAGATCATCAACGCGATCCGCAACAGCGACCTCGGCGTCAACCCCTCCGACGACGGCCAGGTCATCCGCGTGGTGTTCCCGGACCTGTCCGAGGAGCGCCGCAAGGAGTACGTGAAGGTCGCGCGCACCAAGGCCGAGGACAGCAAGGTCTCGATCCGCAACGTGCGCCGTCGCGCCAAGGACAGCTTCGAGAAGGCCGTCAAGGCCGGTGACCTCGGTGAGGACGAGGCGCACCGCGCCCAGGCCGAGCTCGACGAGCTCTCCCAGAAGTACGTCGCCTCCGTCGACGAGCTGTTGAAGCACAAGGAAGCGGAACTTCTCGAGGTTTAGCCGGTGACCACACCTTCCAAGGGCTCCGGAGGCGATGACCACTCGCCGGAGCACAGACCCGACGACACTCCCCCGTCCGGGGCGGAGACCCCCTCCCCGGACACGGCCGCCGGGCAGCGCTTCGTGCTGCACAAGCCGGGAGGTGAGCCGGTCAGGACCGGCCGCAACCTCCCGGTGGCCATCGCCAGCGGGTGCGCCCTGGGCGCGCTCGTCTTCTTCTCGATCTTCCCCTGGCCGCAGCTGTTCACCATCATCACGTCGCTCGGGGTGCTGATCGGGCTGCGCGAGCTCAACCGGGCCTTCGGAGGCAAGGGCACGACCCTCGCCGTGGTCCCGTTGGCGGTGGGCGGCGTGGCCATGCAGGCCGGAGCCTACTTCGGCGGGGCGGACTGGTTGGCGGGCATCGCCGCCCTCACGGCCGTCTCCTGCCTGGTCTGGAGGTTGAGGGGCGGGGCAGAGGGGTTCGTCGCCGACGCGTCGGCGAACCTGTTCGTCCTGATGTACCTGCCGTTCCTGCTGGCCACGTGGATGCTGCTCATCGCGCACCCCGAGGACGGCCAGTACCGGCTCGTGGTGTTCATCCTCGTGACGATCTCCAGCGACATCGGCGGGTACTTCGCCGGAATCCTGCTGGGGCGGCACAAGATGGCCCCGGTGATCAGCCCGAACAAGACCTGGGAGGGCTTCGGCGGCTCCGTGGTGGGTTGCGCGGTGGCGGGTGCGCTGTGCGTGACCCTGCTGCTGGGCGGCCCCTGGTGGGTCGGCGTGGTGTTGGGCCTGTCCGTGGTCCTGGCGGCCACGGTCGGCGACCTCATCGAGTCGCTCTTCAAGCGTGACCTCGGCGTCAAGGACATGGGCCGCTTCATGCCGGGCCACGGTGGTCTCATGGACCGCATCGACTCGCTGCTCATCGCGGGTCCCGTGGTCTGGATCGTGCTGAGCCTCCTCCTGCCGTGACGGCCGGGTCGGGCCCCCGACCTCGTGGCACCCCCTGACGAACCGGGTGTGACGAGGTCGGGGGCCTTCGCCGTGCCCAAGGGTGCCGCGGAGGAACGGGGTGGATACGCTCGACGGGTGGAAGAACCTCTGATCGAACGCATGCGCCAGTACGGTGAGACCATCTTCGCCGAGATGACGCGCCTGGCCGTCGAGACCGAATCCGTCAACCTCGGGCAGGGATTCCCCGACACCGACGGACCGCGCTCCCTCCTGGAGGGCGCCTCCCGCAACATCATGGCGGGGGTGAACCAGTACCCGCCGGGGCCGGGCCGCCCGGAGCTGCGCGACGCCGTGAGCCGCTACCGTGCCCGTCACTACGGCCTGGAGTTCGACCCCGAGGCCGAGGTGTACGTGACGGTCGGCGCGACGGCCGGGATCGCCGCCTCGATGCTGGCGCTGGTGGAGGCCGGGGACGAGGTGATCGTCTTCGAGCCGATGTACGACTCCTACGCCGCGACGATCTCCCTCGCCGGAGGGGTGCGGCGCCCGGTGACGCTGCGCCGGGAACCGGAGAGCGGACGCTTCACCTTCGACCCCGCCGAGCTGCGCGCGGCGGTGACCCCGCGCACCCGGCTGATCATGGTCAACAGCCCGCACAACCCCACCGGCACGGTGTTCACCCCCGCCGAGCTGGAGGAGATCGCCGCGGTCTGCCGTGAGCACGACCTCATCGCGGTCACCGACGAGGTGTACGAGTTCCTCACCTTCGACGACCGCCGTCACGTGCCGCTGGCCACGCTGCCGGGCATGCGTGAGCGGACCCTGTCCATCTCCTCGGTGGGCAAGACGTTCGCCGTCACCGCGTGGAAGACCGGCTGGGTCACCGGCCCCGAACCCCTCGTCCGCGCCGTGCGCACGGTCAACCAGTTCCTCACCTTCTCCGCCAACGGCGCGCTCCAGCTGGCCATCGCCGACGCCCTCGACCACGAGGGGGAGTGGATCGAACGGCAGCGGCTCGCGCTCCAGGGCAAGCGGAACCGGCTCGCCGAGGGCCTGACCCGGGCCGGGTTCGAGGTGAACGTCTGCGAGGGTACCTACTTCCTGATGACGGACATCCGCCCGCTGGGGTACGCGGACGGCGTGGACGTCGCCCGGGCGCTGCCCCGTCAGGCGGGGGTGGCGGCGGTCCCCGCCAAGGTGTTCTACGACCGGCAGGACGAGGGGCGGCACCTGCTGCGCTTCGCCTTCTGCAAGAAGGACGAGGTGCTGGACGAGGCGGTCCGGCGCCTGGCCTCCTGGCACGGCTGGGTGAACTGACCCCGACGCACGCCGCCCCTCCGGTCCGCGTCGACGGGGCCGGAGGGCGCGGGGAGGTCCCGGGTCGGGCAGTTCAGAGGGCGGGGGATCTCCTTCCGTCCCGGGCGTCCATGATCTCGATGAGGCGTTCCTCGGCGTCCGGGCCCGGAGTGACTCGGGGAAGCCGCCACATGAGGACGGCGCCGCCGATCCACCAGGCCAGGACCATGACCCACTCGTGGGGCCAGCCCAGGGCGGCGGGCATTCCGGGCAGGTAGAGCAGGAAGAGGCCGAAGGCCAGCACGAAGGCGGTGACGCCCACGGGCGTCCCCGCACGGACCCGGAACGGGCGCTCCATCTCCGGTTCGCGACGGCGCAGCACCAGGAAGCACACGACCACCGTCAGGTAGGCGATGACGATGTTCAGACCGCCGGCGTTGACCAGCCACACGAGCATCGGGCGGCCGAAGAGCGGGGCCAGGACCGAGAGCGCCCCGATGAACAGCACCGCGTTGGCGGGGGTGCGGAAGCGCGGGTGCAGCTCCCCGAACCAGGAGGGGAGCATCCGCGACCGGGCCATGGCGTAGATGAGGCGGCTGCCGCCGATGAGGAAGGCGTTCCAGCTGGTGAGCAGCCCGGCCACGCCGCCCAGGACCAGGAGGTTGCCCATGGCGGCGCTGTTCCACATGGCGGCCATCGCGTCGGCCGAGGCGAGCTCGGAGCCCAGGAGGTCGGCGGCGGGCATCCCGGCGCCGGCGGTCAGCATCACCATCACGTACCAGGCGGTCGCGCAGAAGACCGAGACCACCAGGAGCGAGCCCACCAGTCGGTGGGGCAGCCTGATCTCCGAGGCGGACTGGGGGATGACGTCGAAGCCCACGAACAGGAACGGGACGGCGACCAGCACCACGAACATCCCGGACACCCCGCCGGTGAAGAGGGGTTCCATGTTCGCGGTGGAGCCGCCCACGAAGGCGCCGGTGAGCATCGCCGCGCCCGCCGCGAGCAGGAACAGGACGGTGACGCCCTGGAAGACGCTGGCCGGTCTGATCCCGACGTAGTTGAGGGCCGTCATGGCCACGGCGCTCAGCACCCCGATGGCGACGAGGCTGGCGTGCACGTCGTACCCGGCGATCGTCCACAGGTACCCGGCCTCGATGTCCGGGAACAGGTAGACGAGCGTCTGCGGGACGGCGACCGCCTCGAAGGCGACCACCGAGACGTATCCCAGGACCATCGCCCAGGAGGCCACGAAGGCGCCCTTGGGGCCGATGGCGCGCATGGCGTAGTGGTGTTCTCCGCCCGCGTGCGGCATGGCGGAGACCAGTTCGGCGTAGGTGAGGCCGACGAAGGCCATCACCACGCCGCCGATGACGAAGGCCAGGGCGGCGCCGCCGCTGCCCGCGGCGTCGACGAAGTCGCCGGTGAGGACGATCCAGCCGAAGCCGATCATCGCGCCGAAGGCCAGGGCTAGGACGTCGGCCCTGCCCAGGACCCTGACGAAACCCGGACTCGTGTCGGACATGGGGGGCTCCCAACGGGTGGGACCCGTGTCGGGGACACGGGTGCGGGGGACAGGAGACCACGTGGCTGCCCCGGGGAAGCGCCGCTCTGGCCGGTGGCGCCGCCGGGGTCGTACGGAGTGGCCGGTGGTGGGGTGACGGGTTCTGTGTGACACGCGGGCCGGGGGAGGGCCCGCGGTTCCAGTAGACCCCGAACCCCCGGGCGCGCGAAAGCCCCGGGCCGCCGCCTGTGGACGGCGCCCCGGGGCACGTTCCCGCCTCCCCTACGGAGGGGTCAGCGCTCGGGCTCGAACCAGACCGCCCCCAGCGGGGGCAGGGTGATCTCGGCGGAGAACGGCTGACCGTGCCACTCCTGGGCGGAGGCCTCCACGGAGGCCGGTGCCGGGTGGCCGGAGCCCCCGAAGCGCGCGTCGTCGGAGTTGAGCACCGACGTCCACCGGCCCTCGGAGGGCAGCCCCACACGCCAGTTCGGACGGGGGACGGGGGAGAAGTTCACCGCGCAGGCCAGTACCGATCCGTCCTCGCCGTGGCGCAGGTAGCTGAGCGTGTTGCCCTGCCGGTCGCCCCCGTCCAGCCAGCGGAACCCCGCCGGATCGGTGTCCAGCGACCACAGCGCCGGGCGCGGCCGGTAGGCGTGGTTCAGGGCTCGGACCAGCCTTTGCGCCCCCGCGTGGTGCTCGAACTGGAGCAGCCACCACGGCACCCCCTGCTCGTGCGACCACTCGTCCCCCTGGGCGATCTCCCCGCCCATGAACAGCAACTGCTTCCCCGGGTGCGACCACATGAACGACAGCAGCGCCCGCAGGGTCGCCGCGCGCTGCCACTCGTCACCGGGAGCCTTGTTCAACAGCGACTGCTTGCCGTGTACCACCTCGTCGTGCGACAGCGGCAGCACGTAGTTCTCGCTGTACGCGTAGACCATCGAGAAGGTGATGTCGTCGTGGTGGTACTCGCGGTGGACCGGTTCCTTCTTCACGTACTCCAGGGAGTCGTGCATCCAGCCCATGTTCCACTTCATCCCGAAGCCGAGGCCGCCCTGGTCGACCGGCCGGGTCACGCCCGTGTAGGCGGTGGACTCCTCCGCGATCATCGCGACGTTCGGGTTGCGCCGGTAGACCGTGCTGTTGAGCTCCTTGAGGAAGTCGATGGCCTCTAGGTTCTCCCGACCGCCGAACGCGTTCGGCTCCCACTGCCCGGAGTCCCGCGAGTAGTCCAGGTAGATCATCGACGCGACGGCGTCCACCCTCAGGCCGTCGATGTGGAACTCCTCCAGCCAGTACAGGGCGTTGGCCACGAGGAAGTTGCGCACCTCGGTGCGTCCGTAGTTGAAGATCAGCGTCCCCCAGTCGGGGTGTTCGCCGCGCCGGGGGTCCGGGTGCTCGTACAGGGCCGTCCCGTCGAAGCGCGCCAGCGCCCACTCGTCCTTGGGGAAGTGGGCCGGCACCCAGTCCAGGAACACCCCGATCCCGGCCCGGTGCAGGGAGTCCACCAGGTGGCGGAACTCGTCCGGGGAACCGAAGCGCGGAGTCGGGGCGTAGTACGACGTGACCTGGTATCCCCACGACCCGTCGAACGGGTGGCCCGCCACCGGCAGAAACTCGACGTGGGTGAATCCGAGGTCGACGACGTAGGCCACCAGCTGCTCGGCCAGCTCCCGGTAGTCGAGGCCGGGTCGCCAGGAGCCGAGGTGCACCTCGTACACGCTCATCGGGGCGCGGTGCGGTTCCACGCCCTTGCGCTCGGCCATCCACTGTTCGTCGGTCCACACGTGCTCGGAGGTGGTGACCACCGACGCCGTCGCCGGGGGCACCTGGGTGCGCCGCGCCATGGGGTCGGCCTTGTCCCGCCAGTGCCCGTCGGCGCCCAGGACCTGGAACTTGTAGAGGTCGCCGTCGCCCAGGCCGGGCACGAACAGCTCCCACACGCCGGTGGCGCCCAGGCTGCGCATGGGGTGCGCGGTCCCGCTCCAGTAGTTGAAGTCGCCGATCACCCGCACGCCGCGCGCGTCCGGAGCCCAGACGGCGAAGCCGGTGCCCGCGACCTCGCCCATGGGCCCGTCGACGGTGGTGGTGTGCGCGCCCAGCGCCCGCCACAGCTCCTCGTGGCGGCCCTCACCGATGAGGTGGAGGTCGAGTTCCCCCAGGGTGGGCGCCGCACGGTAGGGGTCGGCCTCGACCCGTTCCGGGCCGTCCTCCTCGTAGCGCACCGCGATCCGGTAGTCGGCGGTGCGGGCGGGGAGCTTGGCGGTGAAGACGCCACGGTGGCGGTGGGTCAGCGCGACCCGCGTGTCGTCGGGCAGGACGGCGTCCACCCCGACGGCGCCCGGGCGCAGGACCCGCAGGTCGCGGCCGTGCAGACCGAGGACGGAGTGGGGATCGTGGTGCCAGCCGTCCACGATCCGGTCGATGTCGGCGACCAGTTCGGCGGAGATCCCGGCGGTGGCGCGCGTGCGCTTGGCGGTCGGTTTCGGCGGGGTGCCTCCCGCCCTCTTCGCGGTACCGCCGGCGGCGGCTCCCTTCGGGTGCTTCTCCTTCGCCGCGACCCGCTTCGGCGCGGCCTCCTTGGCCGCTGCCGTCTTCGCCGTGCCCGCCTTCGGGGCCGCCCTCTTCGCGGCGGGTGCCTTGGCCTGCGTGCTCCTCGACTCCGTGCCCTTCGCCTGCGATCCCTTGGTGGCGGCCTTCCTCGGCGCCTTCGGCGGCTGATCGTCGGGTGTCGAGGACTTCCTGGTCGTACGCGGTGACAATGCGACTCCGTGGTGACTCGTCGTGGTCGGATGGCGTGAGGTCGTGACCGAGGGACGGCGGGAAGGGGACGGGGCGGCCGCCGCGGGTGAACGGCGGCCGCCCCGGTGGTCAGCCGGGAACGCGGGGCGCTCCGGCGGCGGTGGCGATGGACTCCAACGGAACCCGGAGCCAGTGGGGCCGGTTACGGGCCTCGTAGAGGACCTCGTAGACGGCCTTGTCGAACTCGAAGGCCCGCAGGACCGTCAGGTGCTTGTCGGGATCGGCTCCGCCCCCCTCGGCGTAGCCCCGGCAGAAGGCCTCCCGGTTGCGCCGGGCCCAGTCCCGGGCGGCCCACGCGAGCCCGGGATCGTCGTCCCGGTCGACCAGCAGGTACCCGGCCGCGTAGTCGAAGGAGCGCAGCATCCCGGCCACGTCCCGCAGCGGACTGGACAGCCGCTGGCGCTCGCGCACCGGAACGGTCGGTTCGCCCTCGAAGTCCAACAGCACCCACCCGGAGGCGGGCCGTATGACCTGCCCCAGGTGGTAGTCGCCGTGGATGCGCTGAATCGGCAGGGGCTCGTCCAGCCGGGCGAAGTCGGCGTAGGCCTCCATCACCCGTGGGGCGTGCTCGGCCAGTTCGGGGACCTCGGCGCTGGCCATGGCCAGGCGTTCCACCATGGCGTCGGCGAGCTCGCTCGCGGCGCTCGCCGACAGCACGTCGGTGGGCAGCGCCCGGGCCAGGGAGCTGTGCACCTCGGCGGTGGTCCGCCCCAGCCGGGCGGCCTCCTCGCTGAAGTCGGCCTCCACCCCGTCCAGCAGGGTGCGGACGTCGGCCGTGGCCATCACCCACCCGTCAGTGGCGTCCGGGACGAACGTCTGGAGCAGGGCGAGCGTGGTCGGGGTCGAGTGTCCGGACAGGTCCGCCTCGATCCACCCGCAGGGCCGCGCCACGAACGGAGAGCCCGACAGCGCCACGTTGAGCTCCAGGTCGGGGTTGTGCCCCGGCCAGAGCCTGCGGAAGGTCTTGAGGACGTACTCCCGGCCGTACACGAGCGAGGTGTTCGACTGCTCGCCCGTGAGCAGGCGCCCCGGACCGACGGCGTCCACGGTGGTCCCCGGCAGGGTGCGGAACCGCACCCTGCCGCGCCGTTCGGCGTCACCGCCGGAGGCGAACCTCTCCAGCAGCAGGGCCGTCAGCTGAGGGTCGTGGGCGGCGTCGTACACCACCCTGGGGCGGCTGCCCGAGACCTGGCACACGCCGATCGCCGCACGCGCCAGGTCGGGTGGCAGGGACCGGGGCGGGCGGGAACCGAGCAGCACCTGGTAACGGGAGCTGAGGCCGCGCTGCCCCGCCTGGACGACGAGGACGTTCAGGTCGGGTCCGCCCGGGCCGGCCGAGACCAGGGTGTACCGGCTCTCGACCCGCACCTGCTGGAGCGGTATCCCCTTGCCGGAGAACCACCGCTGCCGGGGGAGCCAGACCGCCAGGAGTTCTTCTAGCTGTGACATCTCAGTACCGCCCGTCTCCCTTCCCGCCGCCGTCCCCCTGCCGGGCACCGGACGCCGGGCCGGGCACGGAACGCCGGCCGGCGTCGAGGGCGTCCCGGGCACGGACCCCCGCCGAGGGCAGCCCGTAGGTGGGGGCGCCTCCGTGGTCGTCCGCCTCGGGCGCGCCGGTGCGCGCGGCGGCCGGGAGCTGGAACCAGTAGAAGCCGTGCCCGGGCAGGGTCAGCAGGTACGGCAGTTCGCCGATCTCGGGGAACGCCGTCCCGCCCACGCACTCGACCGGGCTGACCCCCGCGTAACGGGACAGGTCGAGCTCCACGGGCTGCGGGTGGCGGGACAGGTTGTTCACGCACAGCATGCGGTCGTCACCGTGCTCGCGGATGAACGCCAGCACGCTCGGGTTGGTGGCGTCGAGTTCGGTGAACGCGCCGGTGCCGAACACCGGGTGGCGCTTGCGGATCTGGATCATCCGGCGGGTCCAGTTCAGCAGCGAACCCGGGTTCTCGCGCTGGGACTCCACGTTGACCGCCTGGTACCCGTACACCGGGTCCATGATCAGGGGCAGGTACAGACGGGCCGGGTCACCCTTGGAGAAGCCCGCGTTGCGGTCGGAGCTCCACTGCATGGGGGTGCGGACCGCGTCGCGGTCGCCCAGCCAGATGTTGTCTCCCATCCCGATCTCGTCGCCGTAGTACAGGACCGGCGACCCGGGAAGGGACAGCAACAGCGCGGTGAAGAGCTGGATCTGGTTCCGGTCGTTGTCCAGGAGGGGCGCGAGCCGCCGCCTGATCCCCACGTTCGCGCGCATGCGGGGTTCCTTGGCGTACTCGGAGTACATGTAGTCGCGCTCCTCGTCGGTGACCATCTCCAGGGTCAGCTCGTCGTGGTTGCGCAGGAAGATCGCCCACTGGCAGTTGCGGGGGATCTCCGGGGTCTGGGCGAGGATCTCCGAGATCGGGAACCGCTGTTCCTGCCGCACCGCCATGAACATGCGCGGCATCAGCGGGAAGTGGAAGTTCATGTGGCACTCGTCGCCGCCGGACGCGAAGTCCCCGAAGTAGTCGACGACCTCCGACGGCCACTGGTTGGCCTCGCTCAGCAGCACCCGGTCCGGGTAGAGGCGGTCCACCTCGGCGCGCACCCGCTTGAGGAACTCGTGGGTCTCCTTGAGGTTCTCGCAGTTGGTGCCCTCGCGCTCGTACAGGTACGGCACGGCGTCCAGGCGGAACCCGTCGATGCCGAGGTCCAACCAGTAGCGCAGTACCTCCAGGATCGCCTCCTGAACCGCCGGGTTCTCGAAGTTGAGGTCCGGCTGGTGGGAGAAGAAGCGGTGCCAGTAGTACTGGCCGCGCGCCTCGTCGTAGGTCCAGTTGGAGGTCTCGGTGTCGACGAAGATGACGCGCGCCTCGTCGTAGGGCTCGTCGGTGTCCGACCACACGTAGAAGTCGCCGAAGGGGCCGTCGGGGTCCTCACGGGAGGCCTTGAACCAGGGGTGCTGGTCGCTGGTGTGGTTCATGACCAGGTCGGTGATGACCCGGATGCCCCGGCGGTGGGCCTCGTCCAGGAGCTCCACGAAGTCGGCGGTGGTACCGAACTCGGGGAGGATCTTGAAGTAGTCGGAGATGTCGTAGCCGCCGTCGCGCAGGGGCGACTCGTACATGGGCAGCAGCCACATGCAGTCGATGCCCAGCCACTGGAGGTAGTCCAGCTTCCGTACGAGGCCCGTGAGGTCGCCGGTGCCGTCGCCGTTGGAGTCGAAGAACCCGCGCGCGAGCACCTCGTAGAAGACGGCGTGCTTGAACCAGTGGGGATCACTGGCGCCGCCCGTGGACATGAGCGGGCCGGTGGCGGCCCCGGTGGCCGGGGCGAGCGGACCGTGTTCGGTGTGCTCGTGGACGACGGGTCCGGGCTCGTCGTTGCTCATCTACTGCTCCCCACCAAGAAAGTTCGACGTCGGATCAACACGCGTTGCGCACGTGGGAGGGGAGGCCACCCGGCCCGGGTGGCGGCCCCGCCCGTCTGGGGCCGTCATCTGCCGTGGACGGTGAAGACGTGCGCGGGTCCGGTCGCCGGGTCGAGGCGGACGTAGTTGTCCGCCCGCCAGGTGTAGGCGCGTCCGGTCAGTTCGTCGGTCACCCTGAACTCCTCCTCTCGTGTGCGGCCGATCGACGGCGGGTCCAGGTGCACCGTGGCTTCGCGGGCGTGGTGCGGGTCGAGGTTGACGACGGCGATGACGACGTCGTCGGGCTCACCGGGGCCACCCGGTCGGCGCTTGGAGAAACACACCAGTTCGGGCCGGTCCACGTGGTGGAACCGCAGGTTGCGCAGTTCTCGCAGGGCGGGGTGGGCGCGGCGCAGCTCGTTCAACCGGGTGAGCAGCGGGGCGATGGTGGTTCCGGCGGCGTCGGCGGCGGCCCAGTCGCGGGGGCGGTACTGGAACTTCTCGGAGTCGAGGTACTCCTCGCTCCCGGGCGCGGCGGGGGTGTTCTCGCACAGCTCGAAGCCCGAGTAGACGCCCCAGGTGGGCGAGAGCAGCGCGGCGAGTACCGCGCGCGCCTCGAAGGCGGGGCGGCCGCCCTCCTGGAGGTAGGCGTTGAGGATGTCCGGGGTGTTGGTGAAGAGGTTGGGCCGCAGGTAGTGCGCGGTCTCCTGGCTGAGTTCGGTCAGGTACTCGGTGAGCTCGTCCTTGCCGTTGCGCCAGGTGAAGTAGGTGTACGACTGGTGGAAGCCGACCTTGGCGAGGGTGCGCATCATGGCCGGGCGGGTGAACGCCTCGGCGAGGAAGAGCACGTCCGGGTCGCTCTTGGCGACGTCGCCGAGCAGCCGCTCCCAGAAGGCGACGGGTTTGGTGTGCGGGTTGTCGACACGGAAGATCCGCACGCCGTGGCCGATCCAGTGCCGGACCACCCGGAGGCACTCCTTGTAGAGGCCCTCGAAGTCGTGGTCGAAGCAGAGCGGGTAGATGTCCTGGTACTTCTTGGGAGGGTTCTCGGCGTAGGCGATGGACCCGTCCGCGCGCGTGCTGAACCACTCGGGGTGCTCGGTCACCCAGGGGTGGTCGGGGGAGCACTGGAGGGCGAGGTCGAGGGCGATCTCCAGGCCGTGCTCGTCGGCCTCGGCGACGAAGGCGTCGAAGTCGGCGAGGGTGCCCAGGTCGGGGTGGACGGCGTCGTGGCCGCCGTCGGCGGAGCCGATCGCCCACACGGAGCCGGGGTCGCCCGGCCCGGCCTGGAGGGTGTTGTTGCGCCCCTTGCGGTGTGCGTGCCCGACCGGGTGGATCGGCGGGAGGTAGACGACGTCGAAGCCCATGTCGGCGATGGCGGGCAGCCGCTTGGCCGCGGTGGCCAGCGTGCCGGAGGCCTCCTGGCCGGGGGCGGTGTCGACCTGCGCGCCCTCGGAGCGGGGGAAGAACTCGTACCAGGAGCCGAAGAGCGCGCGCTCGCGGTGGACGACCACCCTGGTGCGCGGGGACCGGGTGACGAGTTCGCGCAGGGGGCGGCGTTCCATCTCCTCGACGACCTCGTCGGTGACGGCCGTCCCGAAGCGTTCCATCGGAGGGAGGGAGGTGTCGCGCAGCACCTTGGCGGCAGCGTTCAGCGCGGGTGTACGGGGGGTGCGGCGCGCGGCCCGAGCGAGGAGGAGCGCGCCCTCCTCCAGGACCAGGGCGGTGTCGGTGTCCAGGGGGAGCTTCACGCGCGCGACGTGCAGCCATGTGGTGAAGGGGTCGGTCCACGACTCCACCGAGAACGACCAGTCGCCCTCGCCGGGGAGGCTGATCTGCGCCTCGTACCGGTCGGTTCCCGGGGCGCGTTCCCGCATGGGGACCAGCGCCTCGCGGCGGCCCCGGGGCGAGTGGACGACGACACCGGCCGCGAGGGAGTCGTGTCCCTCTCGGATCACGGTGGCTCCCACGGTGAAGCGTTCTCCGGGAACGGCTTTCACCGGGCCGAGGTCGTTGTCGGGAGTGATGTCGAGGATGGGCAGGCGTCCGATCACTGGCTACACCGTAATTGTCGTGGTTCGGGCGTTGTGGCACAGCGCGGAAAGGGCCCGCGCCGGGAAAGAGGAAAGCAGGAGTGTGTTTCAAGGAATGGCGGGATCAACGAAGGTCCGGATCGAGAACTGTCCGGATTGCGGCTTGGGTGCCCGCCGCTGTCCATCGTCCGTCCTCACGTGGGGTTTGTCTGAGTGCCAGGGCCGCAGGCCAACAGTGATCCTCGTCACATCTCGCGCCGGGGGCAAGGTCCGGTAATTGCCGCGTTTCCCCTCGTGGATATCGGCATTGCGGACAAAATATGGCAAGCGATTCCGGCGTCTCTGTGGTTGTTTTCGTATTCCCCATCACGAAAATTCGTAGCATTCGGGGCTCATGTTGGAGGTGTGTTCGGCCCGGGTAGGGATGTTGGAATGCGCCGACCAGTCGTGGGGCGGTGTTCCGGTCGTCCGGGTGTCGTGATCCCCTGTCATGGTTTGTGAACAATGAGGCATCTGTCAGCTTTGCCATGCATTTGAGAAGTTTTTCGCTAACTCTCCTGCTTTGGCGGACTTCCCTTTGCGCGACGGCTGAGAGTCTGGGCCACGCAGAGTTCGTGCCGTGTGACGCACGGGCAGCACACGGCCGGAGGGGGGCGACGTGGCGGAGTCGAACCGGGGAGACGCGTTCCTGGAGGCGTTCCGGGGGTTCCTCAAGCACGACCAGCCGAGGGACCGGCGGGAGGCGCTGCTCAGGCTGTCCGGGCTCGGGATCATCGCGGGGGTCCTGTCCGCGGCCCTGGTCATGCCCTGGGTGGGCGGTGTCGGGCTGGTCGCCCGGGACGCCGCGGCCGGTTTCATGTCCCTGCCCGGAGACCTGGAGGTCCCCAGTCTGTCCTCCCAGGTACTGCTCACCGCCGACGACGGCACCCCCTTCGCGGAGGTCGCCGAACGCGAACGCCGGGTGGTCGGCCTCGACCAGATCAGCCCGTGGGTCGGCGCGGCCCTCATCGCCGTGGAGGACGACCGTTTCTACGAACACCAGGGCCTCGACCTGCGCGGTGTCCTCCGCGCGGCCACACGCACCGCCCAGGGCGACATGCAGGGCGGATCGACCCTCACCCAGCAGTACGTGAAGAACCTCCTCATCGAGACCGCGGACACCGAGGACGAGGTGGACGGCGCCAGCGCGCGCACCCTGACCCGCAAACTCTCGGAACTGCGCTACGCCATCGACGTCGAGGACCGCCTCACCAAGGACGAGATCCTGGAGGGGTACCTCAACCTGTCCTACTTCGGCGCGGGCGCGCACGGCATCGAGGTCGCCGCACAGCGGTACTTCAGCGTCCCCGCGGCCGACCTCGACCCCGGACAGTCGGCCACGCTGGCCGGGCTGGTGCGCGCCCCCTCCTTCTACGACCCGCTCAACAACCCCGAGGACGCCCGGGAACGCCGCGACCTCGTGCTCGACCGCATGGTCGACACCGACGCGCTCGACGCGCGGGAGGCCGAGGCCCACAAGGCGAAGGACCTGGGCATCGACCCCACCCCGCGCGGGGGCAGCTGCGCGGAGAGCGACTACCCCTTCTTCTGCGACTACACGATGCGCTGGCTGCGCGGTTCGGAACTGATCGGGGACACCGCCGAGGAACGCGAACAGCGGATCGTCCAGGGCGGTCTGACCGTGCGCACCACGCTCGACACCGCCGCGCAGGACGCCGCGCAGGAGGCCGTCGACGCGCGGGTGCCGAGCGAGGACTCCACCAAGTTCGCCGCCCAGGCCATGGTCGAGCCGGGTTCCGGGCGCGTGCGCGGCCTCGTGCAGAACCTGCGGTACGGACTCGACGACGAGGCGGTCGGGACCACGTCACTCAACCTCGCGGTGGACCAGGCGGACGGCGGGACCTCCGGCTACCAGGCCGGGTCCACCTTCAAGACGTACACGCTGGCCGCGGCCCTGGAGAAGGGGATGGGGTACGGCACCAGCTTCTCCTCGCCGAGGAACATGTCCGTCAGCGGGATGAGCGACTGCGACGGGGACGACAAGGCCGCGTGGAGCGTGCGCAACGCGGGGGAGAGCGACGACGGCGACCACAACATGATCAGCGCGACCAAGGGGTCGGTGAACACCTACTTCGCCCAGCTCCAGAAGCGGGTGGGGCTGTGCGAGACCTCGGAGATGGCGGAGCGGGCCGGAGTGCACCGCGCGGACGGCGGCGACCTCGGGGTGTGGAACTCCTTCACCCTCGGGGACCAGGAGGTGTCGCCGTTGAACGTGGCCGCCTCCTACGCGACCTTCGCCGCGCGGGGTGTGTACTGCGAGCCCCGGCCGGTGCGTTCGGTGGCCGTCGACGGGACCGACGAGGAGCTCAAGACCGCGTCGGAGTGTGATCGCAGGGTCGAGCGGGACGCCGCCGACGGGGTCAACCACCTCCTCCAGCAGACCTTCGACGGGGGGACCGCGAACGGCCTGGACCTGGGGCGGCCGGCGGCGGGCAAGACCGGCACGACGGACGGCGCCGCCTACGCCTGGTTCGCCGGGTACACCCCGAACCTCGCCTCCGCCGTGGTCGTGGGCGACGTGCGGGGCGGTGAGCAGAACCCGCTCCAGAACGTGACGATCGGCGGGCGCCACTACGGGATCGTCTACGGCGGCACGCTGCCCGGGCCGATCTGGCAGGAGAGTATGCGGGGCGCCACCGCGCACCTGCCCGAGGACGCGTTCGCGAGGTCGCCCAAGTCCTTTGGCGACCCGAAGACCGAGCCGCCGGAGCAGCGGGGCGGCGACGACGCCGGGGACGGACCGGGCGGCGGGGGTGACGAGGACGACGACGGTGGCGGCACGGGCGAGACGGGCGGCACCGGAGGGACGGGCGGTACCGAGGGCGGCGCCGGTGAGACGGACGGAACCGGCGCGACGGGTGACATGGGGGGCACCGACGGCGCGGGTGAGACCGACGGTTCGGACGGTGTGGGTGGGACCAGCGGTACGGGTAGCACCGGGGAGACGAGTGGTACTGAAGGGGCGGGAGAGACAAGTGGTACGGGCGAGACGGGTGGAACGGGGGACACCGGCGCGACGAGCGGTACGGAAGGCTCGGGCGGTACCGACGGCACCGGAGGCACGAGCGGCACCGGAGGCACGAGCGGCACCGGGGGCACGAGCGGTACCGGTGGCGAAGGGGACATGAGCGGTACCGGAGGTGACGACGGTACGTAGGGCCTGAAACGAAGGCGCTCCGCTCCGCCCGTCGTCCAGTGTCCTCCGAGGCATCCGGGGCCTTCGCGGGGCCGCTCCCCCCTGAGCCCTCCTGGCCGCCTGACTCGGGCCGCCAGCCCCCGGACACCGCGTCACTGCGCGGAGTTCGCCTGACGGGCGCCGGTGGGGCGGCCCGCTGACGAGAGGGCGTCCGGTGGCCGCTCGCGGAGGTGCCCCCGTGCCGCCGCGGCTCCGGACGGCTGTCCCGCACGGCTGTCCCGGGGCGGGCATCCCCGCCGGGGTCCGCGCGGGAGAGCGCGGGCGGGCCGCCGTCCCTGTCCGTACCGTCACCCGGTTCTCACATTCCGTGGCGGAAGGCCTTGACAGGTCTAGACCACTCTTGCTTAGGTGACGTCACCCCCCGCGGCGCGCGGTCGGACGCCGCGCCGCACCCTAGGAGTGTGATCACGTGATCCGACGTCTCCTGAGCCAGTTGGCCGCGCTCGGCGCGCTCGCGGCTGTGCTCGTCGTCCTTCCCGCCACCGTCGCGCAGGCCGCGGCCGTCTGCGCGACCGGCTGGAGCCCGTCCGCCGTCTACAACGGCGGCGGCCAGGTCTCCTACGAGGGCCGCAACTACACCGCCAAGTGGTGGACACAGAACGAGCGACCCGGAACGTCGGACGTCTGGGCCGACCAGGGGCCCTGCGGCGACGGCGGGGGCGGCGAGCAGCCCGCCCCCAGTGACTTCGTCGTCAGCGAGGCCCAGTTCAACCAGATGTTCCCGAACCGGAACCCCTTCTACACCTACGCCGGGCTCACCGACGCCCTGAGCTCCTACCCGGGCTTCACCAACACCGGCAGCGTCGAGGTGCAGCGGCGCGAGGCCGCCGCCTTCCTGGCCAACGTCAGCCACGAGACCGGCGGGCTGGTGTACATCAAGGAGATCAACGAGGACAACTACCCGCACTACTGTGACTGGAACCAGCCCTTCGGCTGCCCGGCCGGACAGGACGCCTACTACGGCAAGGGTCCGATCCAGCTGAGTTGGAACTACAACTACAAGGCCGCCGGTGACGCCCTCGGCATCGACCTGCTGAACAACCCGTACCTGGTGGAGCAGGACGCGGCCATCGCGTGGCGGACCGGCCTCTGGTTCTGGAACACCCAGTCCGGCGCCGGGACGATGTCGGGGCACACCGCCATCGTCGACGGTCACGGCTTCGGTGAGTCGATCCGCTCCATCAACGGCTCCATCGAGTGCAACGGCGGCAACCCCGAACAGGTCCAGAGCCGCATCAACACGTTCACGCACTTCACCCAGATCCTCGGGACCACCACGGGGTCGAACCTGAGCTGCTGACCTCGGGGCGCCCCCGGCGCCCGAGGAGGCCCTCGTCGGGGGCGCGGTCGGCGGTCACCGTCGCACGCGCCCCCGCTGGTGTGCCGGGAAGGACTTCATTGTTCGTCCTGTTTGCCCCATAATGGAGGCAATCCGACAGGGGAGCGCGTGAGCGCTGAGAGTGCGGCACCAGGCCGCAGACCCTTACACACCTGATCTGGGTCATGCCAGCGAAGGAAGTCGTAGGAAACCGTCACCGCGCGTGCGCCTTCCGCGCGCGCCCGGTCGGCGCTCTTGGCCACACGGCCCCTCGTCACACCGACGAAGGGACGTCAACCACCTATGAGTACAGCAAGCGACCGCGAGACCGGGCCCGGCACCGCCGACGAGCCGGGCGGCTTCGTCCAGGGGGTCCTGGCCGGGCTCAGGAGCTGGCGCACCGTCGACATCGTCGTGGCCTCCGTCATCGGCGTGGCGGTCGGCGTCGTCTTCTGGCTGTGGAACATCGTCTGGTCGGTCACCACGCCGCTGTTCGTCGCCTTTCCGCCCGGGCAGGCCGTCGTCTACGGCATGTGGATGATCTCCGGCGTGCTCGGCGGCCTCATCATCAGGAAGCCCGGCGCGGCCCTGCTCACCTCGATCGCCGCGGCCTCGGTCTCGGCGGTGCTGGGCACCCAGTGGGGGGTCATGGTGATCCTCGACGGAACCCTCCAGGGGCTGCTGCCCGAACTGGTCTTCCTCGCCTTCGCCTACCGGCGCTGGAACACGGGTGTGGCCGTGCTGGCCGCCGCGGTCGCCGGGATCTCCCCGGCCGTGCGCGACAACATCGCCTACAACGTGACCTGGCCGATCGAGTACCAGATCACCTACGGCGTGATCGTCGTGCTGAGTTCGGCCGTCATCGCGGGGGTGGGCGCGCGCCTGCTCACCACCGCGCTGGCCAGGGCGGGCGCGCTCGCCCCCTTCCCCTCGGCCCGGGGCTGACCCCGTGACCCGACCCGACACGCGCGGGGCCCGCGTCGAACTGTCCGGCTGGGGCTGGAGGCACTCCGGCCGCGGCACCCACGCCCTGCGCGGGGTGGACCTGATCATCGAACCGGGGGAGCGGGTCCTGCTGCTCGGCGCCTCCGGCGCGGGCAAGTCCACCCTGCTGCACTCCCTGGCCGGACTCACCGGCGAGGACGGTGCCATCAGCGGGGAGCGGGAGGGCTCGCTACTGGTGGACGGCGTTCCGGCCGACCGTGGTCGCGGCGGCACCGGGCTGGTCAGCCAGGACCCCGAGACCCAGCTGGTGATGGCCCGGGCCGGGGACGACGTCGCCTTCGGCCTGGAGAACCTCGGGGTGGAACGGGACCTCATCTGGCCGAGGGTCGAGCGCGCCCTGGGGGAGGTCGGTTTCCCCTACGGACTCCGCCACTCCACCGGCGCCCTGTCCGGAGGCGAGAAACAGCGTCTCGTGATCGCGGGCGCGCTGGCCATGCGGCCGCGCCTGCTGCTGCTGGACGAACCCACCGCCAACCTCGACCCGGCCGGGGCCGCGCTCGTCCGCGACCTGCTGTCGCGCCTGCTCGCCGAGACCGAGGCCACCCTCGTCCTGGTCGAACACCGGGTGGCCGACGTCGTCGACCTGGTGGACCGGGTCGTGGTGGTCGAACCCGGCGGCGGCGTGATCGCCGACGGCGCCCCGCACCTCGTGTTCGCCGAACACGGCCGGTCGTTGGCCGACCAGGGGGTGTGGATTCCGGGGAACGAGCCCGTGCCCGAGCTCACCCCCGGCCCCGGGGGAGCACCCCTGCTGGAGACCGTCGACGTCGCCGCGCGCACGCCCTTCCAGGTGGGAGTGCGCGCGGCCCCCCGGCGCACGGTACTCGACCACGTGAACGTCGCCCTGGCCGCCGGGACCGCCACCGCTCTGACCGGACCCAACGGCGCGGGCAAGTCCACGCTCCTCACCATGCTGGCCGGGCTCTCGCGCCCGCACCGGGGACAGGTCCTGCCGCGCGGCCCGCTGGCCGCCGCCGACCGCCGTCCGCTCGTACGCTGGCCCGCCCGGCGCCTGGCCCGCCACGTGGGCACGGTGTTCCAGCACGCCGAGGACCAGTTCGTCACGGCCACGGTCCGCGACGAACTCCGGTTCGCGCCCCTGCGCGCGGGGATGGGCGAGGCGGAGACGGACGCCTGGGTGGGCGAGCTGATGGAACGGCTGCGTCTGACCCGTCTGGCCGAGGTGCACCCGTACACGCTCTCGGGGGGAGAGAAGCGCCGGTTGTCGGTGGCGACCGCCCTGAGTTCCGGCCCCTCGCACGCCCCGGACGTGCTGGTGCTGGACGAACCCACCTTCGGGCAGGACACCCGCACCTGGACGGAACTGGTGGAGCTGCTCGGCGTCCTGCGCGCCGAGGGGCGGGCCGTGGCCATGGCCACCCACGACACGCTCCTCCTGCGGCACCTGACGGACGTGGAGGTACGGGTGGCCGGAGGGCGCGCGACCCGCGTCGGGACGGTCGCGTCCACCACGGCACGAGAGGGGGACGCGTGAGCGCCCGCGACGACACCGCGCCGAACGGGGCGGGCGGGGACACCCTGACCCTGGACGTCCCCGAGGGGGGCGGCGCCCGCTACTGGCTGACCGGCCTCAACCCGGCCGCCAAACTGCTGGCCGCCCTGATCATCGGGATCGGGCTGATTCCCGCCGTGGACGCCGTCACCGGCGGCGTCGTGCTGCTCGCCGTGCTCCTCACCGTCCCGTTCAGCGGCGTGGACCGGCGCACCCTCCTGGTTCTGGGCGGCCCCTTCGTGCTCATGGGGCTCAGCAGCGGGGCGGTCAACTACCTCTACGGAGAACAGGGGCTGGAGGGCGCGGCGGGCGCGGCGGTGCGCCTGCTCGCCATCGCCCTGCCCGGTCTGCTCGCGGCGGTCAGCAGCGATCCCACGGAGATGGCGGACGGTCTCGTCCAGCGGCTCCGGGTCCCCGAACGCCCCGCCATGGGAGTACTCGCGGCGCTGCGGCTCATCCCGCTCCTCGCCGACCAGTGGCGGACCATCACGCTGGCGCGCAGGGCGCGCGGGCTGGAGGCCGGGCGCAACCCCCTGCGCATCGTGTCGCTCTTCTTCGGGCGGCTCTTCGCGCTCCTGGTGCGGTCGATCCGTACCGGGACCCTGCTGGCCACCGCGATGGACGCGCGCGCCTTCGGTACCGGGGCGCGCACCCGCGCCAGGCACAGCCGTTGGCGGACGGCCGACACCCTGCTGTTGGCCGGGACCGTCCTGCTGTTGGTCTGCGCCTACGCCCTGTCGGCCCGCCTGGGGACCCTGGTGCTCCTGTTCCGCTGACGCGGGTGGTTAGGTATGCAGCGGACACTGACGTCGAAGCGAAGAAGGTGGAGAACGTGGGCGAGTTCGTGCGCGTCGAGGCCGACCCGGAGAACCCCGGCGTGGCCGTCATCCGGATCGACCGTCCCAAGGCGCTGAACGCGTTGAACGGCACGGTGACCCGGGAGATCGCGGAGGCGGCGGCCGCCGTGTCCGCGGACACCTCCGTGCGTGCGGTGGTGCTCTACGGCGGTGAGCGGGCGTTCGTGGCCGGGGCCGACATCAAGGAGATGGCCGACCTCACCCACGCGGGCATGTTGGAGTACTCGCGGGCCCTCCAGAACGCGTTGACGGCCGTGGCGCGCATTCCCAAGCCGGTGGTCGCGGCGATCAGCGGCTACGCGCTGGGCGGCGGCTGCGAGCTGGCGCTGTGCGCCGACTTCCGGGTCGCGGGCACCAAGGCGAAACTGGGTCAGCCCGAGATCCAGCTGGGTGTCATCCCCGGCGCGGGTGGTACGCAGCGGCTGCCCCGTCTGATCGGCCCGGCCAGGGCCAAGGACCTCGTGTTCAGCGGCCGTCACGTGCGTGCCGACGAGGCCCGGGAGATCGGCCTGGTGGACGAGGTCGTGCCCGACGAGGAGGTCTACGCCGCCGCGGTCGCCCTGGTCGCGAGGTACGTGGACGGTCCCGCGGTGGCGCTGGCCGCCGCGAAGGAGTCGATCGACCGGGGGTTGGAGACGGACCTGGACACCGGTCTGGAGATCGAGCGCCTGCACTTCTCGGGTCTGTTCTCCACCGAGGACCAGAAGGCCGGGATGCGGAGCTTCGTCGAGCAGGGGCCGGGCAAGGCCACCTTCGTCGGCCGCTGAACCGGCCGGGGGTCGTTCGCGCAGTTCGGGGCGGGTAGTGTCAGGGCGTCCCTCCCGGTGCCCGCCCCGGACTCGCGTCAGGCTTTGCATAACTTTGTCGTTGCTTCGACTTTTTGCCACGTTATGTGGCGATACGGGACCCTGGGAAGACGTCCGGAACCGGCCAGCCCGGACGGTGGGCGCGGAACCGCTCGCGTGGTTTTTCCGTCATACTCGTCAATGGTCGTCCGAAGACGGGCGGTCCGCTCGGAGTCCCCGGTGGCGCCTGTGGCGCCCGCACCTCCAGCGGGACCGAACCGACCGCAGGGTCCCTCGGAGGGGCCGCACAAGCCAATGGTGACCCATCCCCCCGGCCGATAAGCTGGACGTGGTGGTATGTGGTCTTTTGAGGGGATGAGTTCTCGATGGCAATGTCGGCAGGTTTCCCCACGGGTGAGGAGCTGCCGGAGCGCATCGGCCACTACGTCATCCGTCGCCGCATCGGCGCCGGCGGCATGGGCGTGGTGTACCAGGCCGAGGACCCCCGGACCGACCAGTTCGTCGCGGTGAAGGTCCTCAAGCCCGAGGTCGCCGGTGACCACATCGCGCGCGCCCGGCTCGCCCGTGAGGTCGAGACGATGCGCCGCGTGCAGAGCCCCAACGTGGCCGAGGTCATCGACGCGGACACCCAGGCCGAACTGCCCTGGGTGGTCACCGAGTACATCCCCGGGCCGACCCTGGACGCCACGGTCACCGACCACGGCCCCCTGCGCGGCCGCGCTCTGACCCGCTTCGTCACCGGTATGGCCCGGGCGATCAAGGACATCCACGCGGTGGACGTGATCCACCGCGACCTCAAGCCCGGCAACGTGATCATCTCCAACGGCGAGCCGATCGTCATCGACTTCGGCATCGCGCACGCCGTGGACGGCGCCAAGCTGACCCAGACCGGTACGTTCGTCGGCACCCCCAGCTACCTGTCCCCGGAGGTCATCGAGGGGACCGACCTGGGCCCCGCCACCGACGTGCACGCATGGGGCGGCACCGTCGCCTTCGCCTCGACCGGCCGTCCGCCCTACGGCGCCGGGTCGTTCGAGGTCATCTTCTTCCGCATCCTCAACGGCGAGATCGACATGGACGGGATGCACGAGGCGCTGCGCCCGCTCGTCAACCGCGCGGTCTCCCGCGACATGTCGGCGCGCCCGACGGCCGCCGAACTGGTCGAGGAGACCGGGCGCCTCAACCTGGACCTTCCCTGGACCGAGCCCTCCGGAGGCCTGCCGCCCACCGGCCAGACCGGCAGCCACACCCTGCACGCTCCCCACCCCGGGACCGGCCCCGCCGCCTCGGGCGGCCACGCCGGCGGTTCGGGCGCGGGCGGCGGTGTCGGGGGCGCGGCCGCCGCCGGTGCCGCCGGTGCCGTGGCCGGAGGAGCGGCCGGGTACCTCGCGAGCCGGGCCACCGACGGCTGGGGCCCCGCGCACACCCGGGGCGGCAACCCCACCAACACCGCGAGCGCGTGGGCCAGCCCCTCCGCTCCGAAGACCCACCACGCGGGCTCCGGCGGCTGGGGCTCCGACGACGAGGCGACCAACGACCTCGGCGGCGGTCGGCCCGCCTCCACCGGCTCGGGCTGGAACGCCGACGACGAGGCGACCAACGACCTCGGCGGCGCTCGTTCCTCCGGTTGGGGTGAGGACGCGGAGGCCACGGACGACCTCAGCGGCGGCAGGGCCGCCGCCACCTCGTGGGGCGAGCCGGACGAGGCCACCGACGACCTGTCCCACCTGCCCGGCACCCAGCGCATCACGCCGGTCTCGTCCAACGAGTTCAACGACCCGCAGGGCACCGAGCGCATCCGTCCCGGCCAGGACGACGTGCTCGGTACCCAGCGCTTCGACCCGGGTGAGCTGGCCCGCAGCGACGACCCGGCCGGAACCATGATGATGGGCCAGGCCGAGATCGCCCGCCACCAGGAGGAGGCCGACCGCCGCCCGCAGGTGGCCGAGGACTCCCCGCACACCCAGTTCTTCAACTCGCCGCTGGACCCGAACGCCTTCCAGGACATCCTCACCCCGGTCGGCCAGGAGGGGCGCGCCAAGAGCACGCAGGAGTTCGACGAGGACGATTTCGACGAGGGGCGGGGCGGTCTGCTCGGCCGGTTCCGGCGCGGCCGGGGCGACCGGGTCGGCGACTACTTCCGCGGCGACGGCCAGGGCGACGAGTACCACGACGAGGACGAGGACGACGAGTACTACGACGACCACTGGCGGATGCACCCGCTCGTGCTCGTGCCGATCATGGTGTCGCTGGCCGGTGTGGCCCTGTGGTTCCCGTGGATCGGCATCTTCCTGGGCATCGTGGTCATCGCCGGCCTGGGTGCGTTGGACGTGGTCAAGGCCGAGCACGCCCGGCGCCTCCAGACGCGTGGCCCGCGCAGCTCCGACAGCATGGTGGTGGCGCTCAGCTTCCCGTGGGCCTTCGGGCGGATGGCGTTGCGCACGGTCGGGTTCGGCCTGATCTACCTGCTGGGCGGCATCCTGGTCGGGATGGTCTACGCGCGGATCATGGACGTGCCGGGGGAGGGGGCCAACTACACGGGCGCCTTCGCCGTCTTCGTCATGATCCTGCTGAGCTACATCATGCCCAGCGGTCGTGAGGCTCGTCACCAGGCGGTCTGGCTGGTGGAGCGGGCCCGGTTCTCGAACCTGTACGTGTACGTGGGCGTGGTGGTCGCGGTCGTGCTGCTCACCATGCTCATCCTGTCCATCGGGCTGAGCGCGGCACCGATCTGGACCACGGGTCCGCTCAGCGGTCCGTCGGACTGGTTCAGCTAGGACGCGGCCCGTCGTGGACGCTCTCCCTCCCCTGCGGGAGGGGGAGCGTTCGCCGTTTCGCGGTGGTGTGCCCGCCGAGGGCCGGGGACCGGTCACTAAGGTGGGTGCGGGGGTTCCGTGCCCCGCCCGGTCGGCACTGGCCGACTGCCTCTGACGGGCCCGGCGACGGTGGTCGGGCGCATCCAGGTGAGGGTTGCCTCAGTTGTGTGCGGGGGGCGGGTTGGCCTTCAAGCTACTAGCGAGTAACATCTCTGTTATGAGCACACGCGGGTCGGATGTAGACGTGTACACCGGACCCGCCGTCGAATGACCGAACGGCATTCGGCATTGTTGGCAGTATCGGGGCGCGCCAGCGCCCACCCGCCTGACGGCGGATATGGGAGTGCAGGGAGGTCGGCCACCGGCCATGAATATTGTCGTTTTGGTCAAGCAGGTCCCGGACACGGCGACCGAACGGAAGCTCAACGCCGACGACAGGACGCTCGACCGCGCAGCGTCCGACGGCGTCATCAACGAGCTCGACGAATACGCCATCGAAGAGGCGCTCCTCCTCAAGGAGAAGCACGGCGGCGAGGTCACCATCCTCACGATGGGCCCGGACCAGGCCACGGACTCGATCCGCAAGGCCCTGTCCATGGGCGCCGACAAGGCCGTCTTCGTCAACGACGACGCGCTGCACGGCTCCGACTCCATCCAGACCGCCTACGCGCTCGCGCAGGCCCTGGGCACCCTGGAGTTCGACCTGGTCGTCCTCGGTTCGGAGTCCACCGACGCCCGCACCGGTGTCGTCGGCGCCGCGCTCGCCGAGTACCTCGGCCTGCCCCAGCTCACGCTGGCCGGCAAGGTCGACGTCGACGGCGGCGCGATCAAGATCCAGCGTCAGACCGACTACGGCTACGACGTCGTCGAAGCTCAGCTCCCGGCGGTCGTCTCCGTCGTGGAGAAGATCAACGAGCCCCGCTACCCGTCCTTCAAGCTGATCATGCAGGCGAAGAAGAAGCCGGTCGACAAGAAGTCCGCGGCTGACGCGGGCATCGACACCGGCAAGGTCGGCCTGGCCAACGCCACCACCGAGACCGTCGACTTCGCCGCCGCGCCGCCGCGCGCCGCGGGCACGATCGTCAAGGACGAGGGCGACGGCGGCACCAAGGCCGCCGACTTCCTCGCCGAGAAGAAGTTCGTGTAGGTCAGGCGAGAGACTCAGGAAGGTTCAAGGATTATGGCTGAGGTCCTCGTCCTCGTCGACCACGTCGACGGACAGGTCAAGAAGGTCACCACCGAGCTGCTGACCGCTGCGCGCCGCATCGGCGAGCCCGCCGCGGTGTGGGTCGGCGAAGGTGTGGAGTCGGGCCGGGCCGCGCTGGCCGAGTTCGGCGCCGAGAAGGTCTACGTGGCCCCGGCCGAGGTGAACGACTACGTCGTCGCGCCCAAGGCCGAGCTGCTCGCCAAGCTCGCGCAGGAGAAGGGCGCCGCCGCCATCCTCGTCTCGGCCACCGCCGAGAACAAGGAGATCGCCGGTCGCACCGCCGTGAAGCTCGGCTCCGGTGTGCTCACCGACGTCGTCGACGTCACCGCCGAGGTCGTCACCGAGCACAGCGTCTTCGGTGGCGCCACCGTCACCCACGCCCGCGTCACCACCGGTGTCCCGGTCGTCGCGGTCCGCCCGAACTCCGTCGTGCCGGAGGCCGCCGCGGGCGCCGCCGCCGAGGAGGCCGTGGCGGTCGAGATCTCCGACGCCGCCAAGACCGCCAAGGTCGTCGAGCGCGTCGTCCAGGAGAAGGGCGCTCGCCCCGAGCTCACCGAGGCCGCCATCGTGGTCTCCGGCGGACGCGGCGTGGGTTCGGACGACTTCAGCGTCGTCGAGAACCTGGCCGACTCCCTCGGCGCCGCCGTCGGTGCTTCGCGCGCCGTCGTCGACTCCGGCTGGTACCCGAACCAGTTCCAGGTCGGTCAGACCGGTAAGACGGTCAGCCCGAACCTGTACGTCGCGCTCGGCATCTCCGGCGCGATCCAGCACCGGGCGGGTATGCAGACCTCGAAGAACATCGTCGCGGTCAACAAGGACCCCGAAGCGCCGATCTTCGAGCTCGCCGACTTCGGTGTCGTGGGTGACCTGCACACGGTCGCTCCGCAGCTGACCGAGGAGATCAACAAGCGCAAGTAGCTTCGCCGCGCCGATCCCCGCCGACGCCCGACCGGAGACCCCTCCGGTCGGGCGTCGGTGTTTCCCGGGAAATCCGCAGGTGGTTTGCGCTATGTGAAAGGTTTGGTGTGGTTTTCAGGGGTTTTGTGCGGGTAGATCCCGCGCACGACACCCCTGACCTGAGAAGAGGCCTTCATGCGGACGACGGTGCGGGCGGGACGGCGCAAGGTGGAGGTCCGCCACGCCGACAAGCCGCTCTTCGGGCCCGACGGGGCGACCAAGGCCGACCTGGCCGACTACTACGCGCGGATCGCACCGCTCATGCTGCCGCTGGTCAGGGGGCGGCCGGTGGCCCTGGAGCGGTACGTGGAGGGGATCGAGTCCCCGGGGTTCCTCGTCCAGCACCCGGCGCACCCCAGGTGGGTCCGCACCCTGTGGACCTCCTCCGGGCGCATGATGGAGTGCCACGAGGCCGCCACACTCGTGTGGTGCGCCGACCAGGACGCCATCACCCTGCACTCGTGGTCCTCGCGCACGCCCCGGCTGGGACTGCCCGACCGGATGGTCGTCGACCTCGACCCGGCGGACGGCGACGAGGCCGCCTTCGACGCGTGCCGTGACGCCGCGTGGAACGTGCGCGAGGTGCTGTCCGAGCTCGGCCTCGCCGCGTACGTGATGACGACCGGTTCCCGGGGGCTGCACGTCCACTCGCCGCTGCGGCCGGAGGTGGACGACCAGGAGGTCCGCAGACTGGCCAAGGCCGTGGCCGACCGGGTGGCGGCACGGGCGCCCGACCAGTGGACCACCCGGGTGCGCAAGGCCGCCCGGCACGGGCGGATGTTCGTGGACTACCTGCGCAACGGCCCCTCCCAGCTCGCGGTGGTGCCCTACGCGGTCCGGGCCAGGCCCGGGGCCCCGGTTGCGGCTCCGGTGACCTGGGAGGAACTGGACCAGCTCAGGACGTCGCGGGACCTCACCATCGACCTGGAACGCGACGAGTGCCCCTTCGCCGGGATACGCAGGCACGCCAGGTCGCCCAAGCGCGCGCTGGCCAGGTTGGAGCGGGACGAGGGTCGGTCGGTCCCCCGGCCCCGCGCCGGGCAGGGGCGAGGGTAGCGGAGCGGGGCAGGAGTCCGCTCCTGTCGCATTCGTGGGGAAAAAGCTGGATGCGGCTGAATGCACAATGGCCGGAAAGGGCCAATCCGTTCTTTTCGTGCCCCCGTTGTCCTAGGATCGTCGCACTCTAGGAAAGCGGGTTGTATGAAGAGGATCATCGCGGCGCTCATCTCCTTACCCCTGGCGTTCTCGCTGGTTTCAGCCTCACCCTCCATGGTTGGTGCGGTGACCAAGGCAGAGATGGAATGCCGGGAATACCTGTCCAAAAAGGGCTACGTGGTCGGCGAAAAAAGCAGGACGGCGTGTCGGAGTGCGAAGACGAACATCGCGTTGTGCCGACACCAACTCGAGGAGCTCGGCGTGAGCGAGGCGCACTTTCGGCGTGCCTGCGGCGCCCATGACGTGCCGAAGCCCGACCCCTGGGCGGGCTGACCGGCCTGCCCGAGGCTCGTCCGGTGGATTCCTGTCGGTTGGACCCGCTCTGACCTGGCCGGAGCCGGGTGTGTATTCAGGACGTTAGCCTCTGATTTCGGAGGGTGATGATGGGCAGGAGTACGCGTGTGTACCGCGTACCATCCCCCAGCGAAAGGCCCTGACATGCGCCTTGCCCTCGCAGAGCCCGTGTTCCGCACGTCGTCCTACAGCACCACCGGCAAGGAGTGCGTCGAAGTGGCCGACCTGCGCTTCGGCGTGGTGGTCCGGGACACGAGGAACCCGGGGCTCTGCGCCCTGGCCTTCCGCCACTCGGAGTGGGTCGCCCTGCTGGGAGGGGTACGGGGAGCCAGAGCCGGGGCGGTCAGCGCCGACGCAGGACGATCAGCAGGTTCCAGGTGACGAACTCGCGCAGCACCGGCACGTGGACGACCGGTTTCGTCCACGTGGGCAGGTAGCGGGGCCGCAGGTCCACCACGTCCACGTCGGGGCGCCGCCGCACCCAGCGGATCATCTCCTTGGCGTGCGCGGCGTACATCGTGTGGCCGAAGTCGTTCTTGGGCCTGCGCCCGTTCCGGCGGGCGAACCGCTCGGCGGCGTAGGACCCGCCGAGGTAGTGCCATGGGGAGGTCTCGTGCCCGCCCCACGGTGACAGCCAGAGCGTGTACGACAGGTACACGAGTCCGCCCGGCCGGGTGACGCGCACCATCTCGTCGGCCATCCTCGTGCGGTCGGGCACGTGCTCCAGCACGTTCGAGGAGAAGCACACGTCCACGCTTCCCGTGCGCAGGGGGAGGTCGAGCGCGCTGCCCTGGACGGCGTGCGTGTCGGCCTCCCGCCCGTGCAGGGTCATCTCGTGCGCGTCCGAGTCCACGCACAGGCACCGCGCCCCCTCGGAGCGCAGGGCGTCCGCGAAGTAGCCGGGACCACCGCCCACGTCGACCACGAGCCGGTCGCGCAGGGGTGTGTAGGAGCGCAGCTGGTCCACGGTGTCGCGGGCCAGCTTGCCGTAGAAGAACGCCGGGTCGGTCTGCTCCTTGCGGAACGCGGCGAACAGGCTCACCGATCGGGCCAGGGTCGCCCGGAAGGGCACGGTGTCGGTCACGGGCCCACCTCGACGTAGTGCCGCAGGTGCCGCCAGTGGTCCCCGCCCCAGTACTCGTCCGAAGCGGCGATCCGGCAGTGGGGGAGGAGCTCGCGGACACGTTCGGTGCGCAGCGTGTGCATCCGCATGGGTGCCGGATAGCGCAGGATCACCCGCTGGGCCAGGGCCACGAGGGGCCAGGGCGCGTACCGGAACACCAGCCCCTTGAAGGTGCGCCGTTCGGACTCGGGGACGCCCACGACCAGGGCTCCGCCGGGCCGCACCACACGGGCGAACTCGCGGAGGTACCCCTCGGCCAGGTCGGTCGGCAGGTGCTGGAGCACGAGGTCGGTGTAGACCAGGTCGAAGGAGTCGTCCTCGAACCGGGAGAGGTCGGGCCGGTCGTTCAGCACGAAGTCGATCCGGCCCCCGGAGCGGTCCAGGCGGCGGGCCTCGTCGAGCATGGGCGCGGAGATGTCGACCCCGACGACCTCGGGGAAGTGCGCTGCCAGGGCGTTGGAGAGCCGCCCGGCGCCGCACCCGAAGTCGAGGACGCGTCCGCGCCCGGGCAGCAGCCCGAGCTCGTCCAGGCGGCGCACGGACGGGTCGATCTCGGCACGGCCGGAGGCGAGGAACTCGTCGTCGTCCCACCCTCCGTCCCGCTTGTCCGGGTCGACGCACACCGCCCACAGCGGTTCGGTGGAACCCAGTCGGGTCCAGTCACGGCGGACCTGTTCGAGCCCCACCGGCATCACCTCCACGGCACGGGTGACCACCCACGGAACCGGCGAACTGGAGCCTGTTCCTGTTGTGGGTTCGCGGGCCATCAGGACCTGCGAGAACGGTCAGGGAAGAAAGTGGAACGTGTTGTATTCTGGCACCCATTTTCCGGGTTGGCCAACCTACGGCGGGGAGAGTACCCATGTCGCCTGATTCCCCCATGGGGCGCAGCGGGGCGGAGCCCAGCGTACGCAGGGCGGTGGAGCGGCCGGACGGGTACCCCGCCTACGGCGACGTCCTGGGGGAGACACTGGCCGGGCTGCGGGGACTGGGACGCGACCGGATCGTCCGGGCCGGACTGCTGGTCGTCCTGGCGGCGTTGGCACTGAAGGTGTACGTGCTCAGCGCGTCCTACTTCGTGGAGGACGACTTCCTGTTCTTCGCCGCCGCGCACGCCCAGGACCTGTCCCCGGAGTACCTGCTGGAGCTGCACAAGGGCCACTTCATGCCGGGAGCCCTGTTCCTGGTGTACGCGCAGACCGCGTTCGGCCCCTACCACTGGGCGTCGGCTGCGGGCACGATGCTGCTCCTCCAGGCGGCCGCCCTGCTGGTCTTCTTCCGTTTGGTGTGGGAGCTGTTCGGCCGCCGGTGGGCGCTGCTGGTCCCGTTGACGGTGTACGCCCTGGCCCCGTTGACCGTCCCCGTCCTGGGCTGGTGGTCGGCGGCGCTGAACGCGGTGCCGTTCCAGCTGGCCATCGTGCTCTCCCTGCTGTGGACCGTGCGGTTCCTGCGCACCGGCAACCCCCTGTTCTCCTGGTGGGCCGTGGGTGCCGTGGTGTTCGGGATGCTGTTCTCGGTGAAGGCGCTCTTCCTGCCCCCGCTTCTGCTGGTCGTCGCGGTGGCGTTCCTGTACCCGGGCGGCCCCCTCACGGCCCTGGGGCGGGCCTTGCGCGCTCACGGGGCGCACTGGTGGACGATGGCGGGTGTCAGCGCGGGTTACCTGGTGCTGTACCTGTCCCGGCAGCGGGCTTCCACGAGCGGCGAGGGCGCCTCGGTACCCGACGCCGAGGTGGTCGCGCACCTCGTGCGCAGGATGTTGGGGGAGGTGTTCCCGACCGGGGCCCTGGGCGGACCGTTCGAGTGGGGGCCGGTCACCCCGGCGGGCGGCCTGGTCGATCCGCTCGGCCCGGTCCTGGTGGGTGCCTGGGTGGTCTTCGCGGTGATCGTCCTGGTGAGCCTGTGGGTGCGGCGGGCGTCCTGGCGCGCCTGGGTGATCCTGGCGGGCTACCTGGTGTTCGTGGACGCGGTCCCCACGGTGATCGCCCGGGGCGGCGTGTACGGCGAGGTGGGCTCGGACCCCCGGTACGTCGCGGACGCGGCGCTGGTGTTCGCCCTGGTCCTGGCGCTGGCCTTCCTCGCGACGAAGGAGGAGCGCGCCCGTGCGTGGGTGGGGGGTCAGGGGAGCGGCCGTCCGGTCCAGCTCGTGTACCCCTCCCGCGCGGTGTGGGTGGCGGCGACGGCGGTCACGCTCGTGTACGCGGGTTCGGCCGCCTACTCCACCCACACCTACGCGGGGACGCTCAGCGGCGACCGTCAGCGCGCGTACCTGGCCAACGTGCGGGCCTCGCTGGACGACGTGCCCCGGGACGCCGGCCTGTACAGCCGGGCCGTCCCCGACGACATCGTGCTGGAGTGGAACGGGCCGCGCAGGCTCAGCTCCTACGTGCTGTCCCCGCTGGCCGACCGTGAGGTGGCCGCGCGGATGTACGCCCCGGAGGAGTCCGACAGCGCCTACGTCTTCGACGACGAGGGCCGCCTGGTGGAGGCCGCTCCCACGGCGCGGGCGAACGCGTTCCGGCCCCCGGAGGGCGAGGAGTGCATGCCGAGCTGGGACGGGCTGATGTCCTGGAGCGTGTGGGAGGTCGGCGGGATCGAGCAGGTGGCGACCATCGGCTACACCTCGGAGGAGGACGCGGCCCTGGTGGTCGTCGTGGGTGAGGAGGAGGTGCGGACCGAGCTCCCCGCGGCCCCGGAGGGCGGGCTCTGGCACGTGCCGGTGAGCGAGCGGGACACGACGTTCACCCTGTTCACCGACGCTGGCGGCACCTGTGTCACCTGGGCCTCTCTGGGGCAGCTGTTCCCCGCCAGCCAGGTGGCGGAGGAGGACGCCGAGGCTGAGGAGGGGGAGGAGGCCGAGGACGCGGGGGCGGCGGCCTCGGGCGGCCAGGGGTCGCGGACCGGTGGCGGCCGGGGCTGAGGGCGGGCCCGGTCAGTGCCTCCGGGCGGGGAGAAACCGTCGCGACCAGCGCCGACTGGGCTCCTCCACCAGGTGGTAGGTGAGCTTGCCCATCACCACACTGCCGATCAGCACCGGGATGACGTCCAGCCAGAAGGACCCGGTGAAGATCTCCTGGCCGGTGAAGTCGCGCCACAGGTACAGGACGACGAACTGCCACAGGAACACGCCGTAGCTGATCGGCGCGAAGAACACCATGACGGGGTGGCGCATCACGCCGTCGAGCCAGGCTCCCTCGGTCCAGGTGGACGGGGAGCGCAGTCGGCGGCGCGGTCCCTCCGGAGCGGGCGGGGCCAGGGCTACCGGGGCCACCACGAAGAACGCGAACCCGAGGCTGGTGGTCGACTCGATGACGGACACCCACAGGTTGCCCGGTTCGAAGAACCGCCCTCCGGCAGCGGGGGTGGCCTCCAGGACGTAGAAGGCGGCGGCCACCGCCCAGCACAGCCCCGGGGAGGTGCCGATGGTGCGGCAGAACCGGCGGACCGGCCCGTCGGGGCCGCTCTCCCGCCAGGCCCACTCGGAGAGGGTGGCCAGCGCCATCCCGACCGCGAACATCCCCATGCAGCGCGGCAGCCACGAGTGCATGATCTCGCGGGGCTCGGGATAGTACTGCGGGACCAGCGCGAGGTAGGAGAGCACCGTGATGACGACCAGCCCGCCGATGAGCCTGCGGCCGCGCGCGTCCACGGTCGCCCCGCCCTTGGCCCACAGGCCGAGGAAGACCGCGAAGAGCGGGAGGGAGAGGTAGAAGGCCACCTCCACGGACAGGCTCCACATCTGCCCGAGTCCCTCGGGGCCGGGGCCCGTCCAGTGGGGGCTGGTGTTGAAGGGGAAGGTCAGCGTGAGCACCTCGGCCCAGTGGCGGACGGAGGTGAGGTGGTCGCCCGCGTAGAGCAGCAGGGCGGCGACGGCCACCACCCAGTAGGCGGGGAAGACGCGCATGACGCGCCGCCACAGGTAGGAGCGGGTGTCGGGGCCCCGGGTCCCGTCGAGCGCGGCCCGTGCCCAGGGGCGGTACAGCAGCACGCCGGAGAGGGCGAAGAACAGCGGTACCGCCAGGGCGGCGGCACTGAGCAGAGCGCCCACCGGTCCGGGGGCCAGGGAGTCGCCGGTCTCCGTGGACACGTGGACCACCAGGACCATGAGGCAGGCCAGGCCCCGGACTCCGTCGAGCGCGTGGTGCCGCCCGCTCACCTGCGGCAGCAGGAGCGAGGGGTCGGCGGTGGTGGTTCGGGCGCTGCCGGAGGTGGGGTCCTCGGGCGCGGAGGAGGTGGGCGCCATGGGGCCTTCCAGAACGGGAGGGAGCCGAAACGCGTTCTACTAGAACGTGTTATAAAAATTCAGACACGCCCAGGTGACGTCGTTCACTACTGGGCAGTACTCTACCCGGAACTGAACCTAGTTCCAGATCCTGACTCTCATCCGCCCAGGAGGGCACATGCGCCGTACCGTTGCGGTTGTTCTCATCGCGCTGGGGGTCTTCTGTCTCGCCTTGGCACCCATGATGCGTACGTGGATGGCCAGTTCCCTGATGAAGACTCCGCTGGACTACTACAACCCCACCGTCAACGTCGGAGAGGTCTCCTACTTCAACATCGAGGACGTCGAGCCCGTCGAGGACGCCAACGTGGAGGCGCACTCGACCATCCGCGCCGACGTGGCCTCCAGCAGCGACGACGTGGTGGTGTGGGACCAGTTCACGTGGATCAAGGACGCCGACACCGACTTCGGCATCAGCTCCACGAACCGCCGCGCCGGGCACGACCGCGTCACGGGTGAGCTCGTCGACTGCTGCGACGCCATGATCAACGACGAGGCCGTCAAGCAGACCGGACAGGGGTGGAAGTTCCCCTTCTTCACCGAGCAGCGCGACTACGACTTCTTCGAGACCACCGTCCAGGAAGTCGTCCCCATGGAGTTCGAGGGCGTCGAGGAGGTCGACGGCGTCGAGGCCTACAAGTTCGTCCAGACCGTCGAGCCGACCGTCATCGACGAGCGCGAGATCCCGCGTTCGGTCGCCGGATTGGACGGTGACGGCGACGTCGTCGGAGACGAGACCTTCTCCATCGTCCGCACCTACTGGATCGAGCCGGTCACCGGTACCCCCATCGACATGAGTGAGCAGCACCACCGCGTCGTCGTGGTCGACGGCGAGGAGGTCCTCACCCTGCTCAGCGGCGAACTCCGGTTCGACGACGTCACCCGCGCCGCCGCCCTCGAGAACTCGGAGCAGGGCCGCACCGTCCTGCCCCTGCTGCACACCACGCTTCCCATCGGCGCGCTGGTGCTCGGCGCCGGCTTCCTCGGCATCGCGGTGGTCCTGCTGGTCACCGGCCGCCGCACCCAGAACCACGGCTGACACCCCCGTACCCCGCCCCCGCACCGGGGCCGCCCCCCGCGCCGCCTGACCCTGGCGCCCGCGAGGCCCCACCCGCCGGTCGCACCCGTGACCGCGCCGCTGGCAGCACCGGCCGGACCGCCCGCCCCCCACGGGCGGTCCGGCCGCCACGTTCTCCACGTCCACCGGGAGGGGCGCATGCACCGCACCGGCGCCCTGACCCGGGGCAGGGCCCTCGTCCGGGCCAGCCGCCCGCGCCAGTGGCCGAAGAACCTCCTGGTGTTCGCCGCCCCGGCCACCGCCGGTGCGCTGGCCGACCCCCGTTCCCTGCTGCTCTGCGCCGCCGCCTTCGCCCTCTTCTGCCTGGCCGCCAGCGGCACCTACCTCCTCAACGACGTACGCGACGCCGACCTGGACCGCGCACACCCGCGCAAGCGCCACCGCCCGGTCGCCTCGGGGGAGCTCCCCGTCCCGATCGCCCGGGTGGCGGGGGCGCTGTTCGTCACCGCCGCGCCGCTGGCCTCCCTGGCCCTGGGCAGGCCCGGGTTCACACTGGTGCTCACCGGGTACGCGGTGCTCACCCTGGCCTACACACACCTGCTCAAGGACATCGTCGTCTGCGACCTGGTGGCGGTCGCCTCCTGCCACATGCTGCGCGCCATGGCGGGCGGGGTCGTGGTCGGCGTCCCGCTGACGTCGTGGTTCGTCATCGTGGTGGCGCTGGCCGCACTCCTGGTGGTGGTCGGAAAACGCGAGGCCGAACTGCGCGTCACCACGGAGGCGGGCGCCGCCGACCGCCCCACCCGGACGGCGCTGCGGGGGTACACCTCCGGCTACCTGGCGCACGTGCGGATCATGGCCTCCGGAGCCATGATCGTCACCTACTGCCTCTGGGCACTGGAACAGGACGGCGGTCCGCGCTCCGTGTTCCACGCCGTCAGTATCGTTCCGTTCATCATGTTCGTGCTGCGCTACAACCTTCTCGTGGACCGGGGCGCGGGCGAGGAACCCGAGGAGATCGCGCTGCGGGACCGCCCGCTCCAGCTGACCCTCGCGGCCCTCGCCCTCCTGGTCGGACTGGGGATCTACCTGTGAGCCGCCCGACCCTTCTGACCGGCTGGGGCCGCACCGCCCCCACCGCCGCCCGTGTGGTGCGACCGCGTACCGTCCAGGAGGCCGCACGAGCGCTGGCCGACGCCGGGCCGCGCGGCGCGCTCCCTCGCGGACTGGGCCGCTCCTACGGGGACGCCGCACAGGCCGCGGGCGGAACCGTGCTCGACTGCACGGGGCTCGCGGGCCCGCCCCGCCTGAACGTCCGGCGCGGAGAGTTCACCGCTCCCGCCGGGACCAGCATGGGGGCGATCCTCACGCACCTGCTGCGCCACGGGTACGTCGTTCCCGCCGTCCCCGGGACCGGGCACGTCACCCTCGGCGGCGCGATCGCCGCCGACGTCCACGGCAAGAACCACCACGCGGACTCCTCCCTCGGCGCGCACGTGCGCTCGCTCACACTGCTCACCCCGACCGGCGACCTGCGAAGGCTCGGGCCCGACGGTCCGGACCCGGAGCTCTTCTGGGCGACCGTCGGGGGGGTGGGCCTGACCGGGGTGGTCACCGAGGCCACCCTCGGCGTGTTCCCGGTGGAGACCGCCCACGCCCTGGTGGACACCGACCGCACCGCCGACCTCGACGCCACCCTCGCGCTGATGGAGCGCACCGACCACACCCGCCCGTACGCGGTCTGCTGGGTCGACCTCCTGGCCCGGGGCGGTTCCCTGGGCCGCGGAGTGCTCACCCGGGCCCGCCACGCGCGGGCGGCCGACCTTCCCGCGCCCCTGCGCCGCGACCCCCTCCGGCACCGTCCTCCGGCCGCACTGGCCGCGCCCCCCTGGGCTCCGCCGGGGTTGCTCAACCGGTGGTCGGCAGCCGCCTTCAACGCCGCCCGCCACCGTGCGGCGCCCAGGCGGGAACGGGGCCGTGCCCAGCCGCTCGGCGGGTTCTTCCACCCGTTGGACGCGGTGCGGGGCTGGAACCGGATGTACGGGCCGCGCGGGTTCGTCCAGTACCAGTTCGTCGTCCCCTTCGGTGAGGAGGACACCCTGCGTGCCGTGGCGGAGGGTCTGGCCCGCGCGGGGGCCCCGTCCTTCCTGGCCGTCCTGAAGCGGATGGGCGCCCCCACCCCCGGGCCGCTGTCGTTCCCGCGCCCCGGCTGGACGCTGGCCCTCGACCTGCCCGCGGGGACACCCGGCCTGGCCCGCCTGCTGGACGGGTTCGACCAGCGCGTCCTGGCGGCGGGCGGCCGCGTGTACCTGGCCAAGGACAGCCGGGCCCGGGCCGAGACCGTGCACGCCATGTATCCGGAGCTCCCCGCCTGGCGGGCCGCCCGGTCCAGGGCCGATCCGGACGGTGTCCTCGTCTCCGACCTGGCCCGGCGCCTGCGCCTGGTCTGAACCGCTCACACACCCACTCGGGAGGACCCGACCATGCGTGACTCGCTGGGAGGCGTACGCACCGTCCTGCTGCTCGGCGGACGCAGCGAGATCGGTCTGGCCGTCGTCGAACGGCTGGTCCGTGAGGGCGCCCGCGAGGTGGTGCTGGCGGCCCGGGGCGGGGTGGCGGAGCCACCGGAGGCCCTCGGCGCGCTGGGCGCCACCGCGCACTCGCTGGAGTTCGACGCCGAGGCACCCGACACCCACGCCGCCACCGTGGCGGCGGCCGTGGCGCTGGTGGGCGACCTGGACGTGGTCGTGGACGCCTTCGGCGTGCTGGGGGCGCAGGCCGAGTTCGACGCGGACCCCGTCGCCGCCGCCCGAGCGGCCGCCGTGAACTACACCGGACACGTGTCCGTGGGGCTCGCCGTCGCCTCCCGCCTGCGCGAGCAGGGCCACGGGGCCCTGGTGGTGCTGTCGTCCGCGGCCGGGGTGCGGGTGCGACGCGCCAACTTCGTGTACGGCTCGGCCAAGGCCGGGCTGGACGGTTTCGCCCAGGGACTGGCCGACTCCCTGCACGGTTCCGGGGCGCGGGTGCTGGTGGTGCGGCCGGGGTACGTGGCGACACGGATGTCGCGGCACGTGGACCCGGCGCCCTTCCCCGCTACCCCCGGCCAGGTGGCCGACGCGGTCTCCCGGGGGCTGCGGGGCGGTGCCACCACCGTGTGGGCTCCGCGTGTGCTCGGACCCCTGTTCGCCGGGATGCGCCTGCTGCCCCGGCCGGTGTGGCGCCGCCTCGGGCGCTGAGGTGCGCGGTGGCCGGATGCGGCCAGCGGCGGACGGGGGAGACCTCCGTCTGATGCAATCCCTCCTGGGAGTTCCGCGGAGGGAGAACCCGACATGCATCCGATGTGGCCTCTGATCCAGCGTCTCTCGACCGCGATCGCCGTCATCTCCGTCATCGCCCTGGGTCTTGCCCTGTACGAACCGGGCGCCCCCCTGTACGCGTCCTTCGTGCTGGCCGCGGTGATCGTCGCGGTGCCGCTACTCGTGGCGTCCTACTGGGTGCCGTGGCTGGTCGTCCCCGCATGCGGGATCGGCGGTCTCGCGCTGGTGGGGGCGGCCTTCGCCGCCGCCAGGGTCGCCCTGGGCTGGGGCCTGGGATGGAGCCTGCTCACCGGTGTCGGAGCGTTCGTCGTGGTGTGCGTGGTGCTCGGTCTCGTGATCCAGGCTCGGAAGGCTCGGATACGGCGCAGAGCTCGGGAGGACCGGCGTGCCGTCGCGGCCCAGCAGGGACTCTCCTACACGGAATCCTCGGCCGAACTCGCCCTCGGGTTCGGCCGGATCGAACAGACGGTTCCGGCGGGGTGGCCCAACGCGTCGTGGACGGCGGCCACGCTCGCCGCCCAGCACGAGGTGTCGGGGGTTCTGGAGGGCTGGGCCGACCGGTACCGGTTCGCGCTCTTCGACGTCCCCGAGATCAGGAATGTGTCCGGCCCCGAAGGCGGGCTCACGGTGTGGCGGTTGACCCTGCCCGTCGCGCTCCCCCTGACCCTGTCCGCGCTGACGTGGCGGCAGGCGGACCTGTTCCCCGGTCCGCCGACCCTGAGTCACGAGGACGAGGAGTTCGCCGCCCTGCTGATGTCCGTCCCGAAGGTCCACCGCTCCACCGTGGACGCCGACTTCCCCGCCTGGTACGTGGACGGAAGGTACCTGATCGCGATGGTGCCCGCGCTCGAGGCGATCGACGGGAAGACGGCCGTGGCCGTGGCCCGGCTGCTGGCCGACCTCGCCGACGCCTTCCCCTGGGACCGGGTCCACGCGCACCTGGAGCGGAACCCGGTGCGCGAGCGCTCCGAACCGGCACGGGTCCACCTGACCTGGCGTGCGAACGGGGGCGCCCCGACGGTCCAACGGTCCAGCGAGGTGACCGGCGAGGACGGGTTGCGCACCCTGGTGCCCGACGCCTTCTTCATGGGCCACCAGGAGTACCGGTACGACGCCTTCGGGGAGTGACACTCCATCCGGCGGTTCGGCCGGTGTGGCGCCGCCTCGGACGCTAACGCGCCCCGTCCCCCCGGCGGCCGAGGTAGGAGGCCACGATCCGGCGCAGCTCGGCGCCGTCCCGTTCCGCATCGAACCCATCGTCGTCACTGATCAGGTACCCGGCGTCGGTGAGCGCGACGATCCACCGCGCGGCACGGCGGGGCTCGACGTCCGCGGTGAGCACTCCCGACTCCCGGCCCGCGGCGACCAGATCGGTGAGGACGGCCCGTGTGCTCTCGTCCCTTGCGGTGACGGTGGCGGCGAACTCCGGGTCGCGCTGGGCCAGCTGAATCATGGCGGCGGCCAGACCGGGGGCGGTCGGGTCGCCCAGATCCGCCGTGAGCAGGTCGAGGACCGCGTCCAGCGCTCCGGCGGGGTCGGAGCGGTCGATCCGCTCCAGGGCCGCGGTGGCCTCGGCGAGGTCGTCGGCCACGATCGCCAGGAACACGGCGCGCTTGTCGGGGAAGTAGTGGAACAGGGTGCCCGAGCCCACCCCCGCCCTCTTGCAGATCGCCGCCGTGGTGGCGCCGTCGTACCCCCGTTCGGCGAACACCCCCGCCGCCGCGCCGAGGATCGCGGCCCTGCGCGCGGCGTGCTTCTCGGGATTGACCGTCCGCATGCGCGGTTACTCCGTTCGTCGGGGCCTGCTGTTCCTGGGATCAGTTAAGCGCCTCATTATTGTAGTGCCTACTCTATTAATGGCGTAGGCTGACGGCATGAACACTCCCCGGGGGCCGGTGGCCGCCCGGAGTCGGGCCCTTGGCCCCGACCTGGCGCGCGGGGTGATGCTGTTGTGCATCGCCCTGGCCAACTCGCACTACTTCCTGCGCGGCGACTCCCACCTCGGCGGGTTCCCGCTCGACGGCGCAACCCCGGACCGGGCGGTCGCCTGGGGGATCGCCACCTTTGTCGACGGCCGCGCCTTCCCCATGTTCGGCCTGCTCTTCGGGTACGGGGTCGCCCTCCTGGTCGCCCGTAACCCCAACGGGGGCCGGACCGCCACCCGCGCTCTGCTGTGGCGGCGCGCCGCCGTGCTCGTCGCCGTCGGTGTGGTGGACGGATTCCTGTTCTACGCGGGGGACATCCTCGCGATGTACGGCGTGCTGTTGCTGCTCGGCTCCTTCGCCGTGTTCTGGAGGGACCGCTGGCTGCTGGTCGCGGCCGCCGCGCTCCTCACCCTGACCGCCCTGCCGGACGCGGGGCCGTTCACGTCCGAGGGCCCGGACCCGGTGCTCCTGCCGGCCGGCCCGGTGCCGATGCTCACCGACCGCGCGTTCGCGGTGGTGCTCGTCGCCCTGGCGGGCCCCCTCGGGTTCGCCGCGCCGTTCCTGCTCGGCCTCTGGGCCGGACGCCGCCGCCTCCTGGAACGGGAGGGGACGCACAGGGGTCTCCTCGTCGCGACGGCCGTCCTGGGTCCGGTGGCGGCCGTCCTGGGCGCCCAACCCCTGGCGCTGGCCGTCGCGGGCGTGGTTCCGGTGCCCCCGGCGGCGGACCAGGCGGTCCTGGGCGCACTGCACGCGACGAGCGGCGTCGCGGGCGGACTCGGCTACGCCGCGCTGATCGCCCTGGTCGCGATGCGGATCGAGTCCCGTCCCCGGCCCGGACCGGTGGTGACCGCCCTGGCGGCGACCGGTCAGCGCTCCATGACCTGCTACCTCGCCCAGTCGCCGGTGTGGGCGGTGGTGTTCACACCGTTCCTCCTGGATCTGTCCGGAACACTCACCGTGACGACCACCGCCCTGCTGGCCACCGGCGTCTGGCTGGCCACCGTCGTGCTGTCGGAGCTCATGCGCCGGTCCGGGTACCGGGGGCCGTTCGAGACCCTGGTGCGCCGCGCCACCTACGGCACCGCCGACGGACGAACCCTAGCCCCCGGAGCCGGACCGCCCGGTGAGGTCGGGTCGGGAGCTGGGCAGGAACAGCGCGGGCACGATCGCCACCGCCGTCAGCCCGGTCATCCAGCCGAAGGTGACCTGGAAGGCGGTCTCGGGCCGCGCGGCGTCGGCCAGCAGTGAGGCCAGCAGCAGGGCCAGGACGGCGGTGCCGATCGCGGCCCCCAACCGCTGGGTGACGTTCAGGGCGCTACTGGCCCGGGGCACCTTGTCCGAGGGCAGTCCCCGGTAGGCGGTGGCCAGCATCGGCACCATCGCGGCGCCCAGTCCCAGCCCGCGCACGAACATCGCCGTGGCCAACAGGGTCGGGGAGGTGTCGGGCCCCGCGACGACGAACGGCGCGGTCGCGGCGGCGCCCACGAGGAGGCCGCCCACCACCAGGTAACGCGGGCCCACCCGGTCGGCCACCGATCCCATGAACAGGTTCACCACGGCCACCCCGGCGGCCATCGGCGCCATCAGCAGACCGGCGGTCATCGCCGAGGTGCCCTGGACCTGCTGGAAGAACAGCGGGAGCAGGAACATCCCCGCCCACACGCAGATCCCGAACACGAACATCAGCAGCGCGCCCAACCGGAACAGCAGGTCCCGGAACAGGCGCAGGTCGATCACGGGCGGCGGGCCGCCGGGCCGAGCGCGCAGCGCGTGCGCCACGAACCCGACGATGAGCAGCAGCCCCGCACCGGCGAACACCGGGGCCAGCGGCGTGCTCCCCAGGACGGACAACCCGTAGAGCAGGGTCGCGATCCCGGGTGAGAGCAGGAGCAGGCCGACCAGGTCGAGCCGTTCGGTGGCCCGAGGGCTGCCCTTGGGCACACCGCGCACGGCGAGGGCGATCGCGAGCAGGACGAACGGCACCGAGATCACGAAGATCCACCGCCACCCCAGGGTGTCCAGGACGATCCCGCCCAGCACCGGGCCCAGCGCGGGCGCCAGCTGGATCGGCACGCTGATCAGGCCGATCGCCCGGCCGAGGCGCTGCGGCCCGGCGGCCTGCACGAGGATCGTCATGACCAGGGGCAGGACCATGCCGCTGCCCAGACCGGTGAGGACGCGGAAGAGGATCAGGCTCTCGATGGACCAGGCGGCGGAGCAGAGCAGCGACCCCGCGCCGAAGAGCGCGAGCGCGGTGATCCAGCTGGCCCGCTGCCCGTAGCGGTCGATCGCCCAGCCGGTGACCGGGATGACGGCGGCGGTGGAGAACAGGTAGGCGCTGGCCACCCACTGCGCCGTGGACACCGGTGCGTCCAGGGCCCGGGAGAGGTGGTCCACGGCCACGTTGACGATCGTGGTGTCGAGCAGGGCGGCCATCGACCCGACCAACAGGACGGCGGCCAGCTTGACCAGCGGACCGTCGAGTCGGTGCGGTGCCGTCTCGGGGGTTGTCGGCGCCGGTGCCGACCCGGTGACCGGGGTGTTCGCGGGAACGGGCACGGCGGGGTCGGCGGACACAGCGGACTCGGGGTGGGGGTCGTGCTTCGCCATAGAAGGTAAACTACACGGTGCAGTTTCGCGACGGAACGGGGCTTGCCCGATCGGCGCGGACCCGAGAGCGGAGGACGAGGAATGACCGAGACCTGCGGGGACGGGCGCGACCGCCGGTCCCCCGCCAAACGCGAGGCCATCACGGAGGCCGCCCTGCGCGTCTTCCTGAGGGAGGGCTACGCGCGGGCCAGCGTCGACGCCATCGCCGCCGACGCCGGGGTCTCCAAACGCACCATCTACAACCACTTCGCGGACAAGCAGCGGTTGTTCCTGACCATCGTCACGCAGAGCAGTGCCACGCTGGCCGCCGACCACGCCGAAGCCACCGGCCGCCACCTGGGTCCGGCGACCGACGCCCGGGCGGCACTGGTGGCCTTCGAGGACGAGTGGCTGTCCCCACGGGGCCGCCGCGCCGGACACACGGCCCTGGTCCGGCTGCTGATCGGTGAGGCCACGCACTTCCCCGAGGCCGCGAGGGCCTGGTCGGACAGCGGCTCCGAACTGGTGGTGGGCGCGCTCGCCGCGCACCTGCGGACCCTGGCGGACCGGGGGTTGCTGGAGATCGCCGAGGGCGGGGAGGGCGGGGCCGCGGAACACTACCTGGCCCTGGTGCGCGGCCCCGCCAACAGCCGGTCGTTCTTCGGCGCGCTGCCGCTCTCGGACGAGGAACGGATCGCCGTGGTCCGCTCCGGGGTGGACGCCTTCCTGCGCCTCCACGGTCCGGGGCGGGGCCGCTAGGGCACGACCCGGACCGGTGGGGTCAGCGCTCGGTCGGCTCGGCGACGGCCCGCTCGGCACCCGTTTCGGGAGCAGCGGCCTCGGAGGCGCCGCCCGCGTCGGTGCCCCCGGCGGGAGGAGCGGGGGCGTCCTCGGACGCGCGGGGCTCCGGGGCGAGCGCCTGACCGGGGGCGGGAACCCGCGCGCCCGTCTCGGGCACGTCGCGGGTCGCCATGCCGTGGGGGACCGGGCAGCCCTTCGGGAAGGTGCCGATGCGGTCCGGCTCGTAGCCGTCCGGGTAGCTGCGGATGTTGGCGCTCATCCGGGCCCAGCGCGGTTCCCGGCGCGGCCGCATCCTCCGTACGACCCGCGCCCGCGTCCGTAGCGCGAGGTCGCCCGCCCTGCGCCAGAACGCGGAGGGCTCCTCGTAGCCGAAGGCGCGGATCAGCGACGGGTCCAGCAGGGCCCGGGTGAAGGGGCGCACCACGGGGCGCTGCCACGCCGGGTAGAAGTCCACCATGAGGGCGAGCGTGGCGTCCGAGACGGCGCGGCCGCCCTCGGTGAAGGCGAAGTGCTCCGCCTCGTAGGAGTCCATCAGCTCGCGGAACTCGGCGTAGGTCTCGGGGATGTCCTTGATCCCCATGTGCGCGCCGAGCTTGCGATAGTAGTTCGTGCTGGCCGCGATCTCGTGGTCGCTCAGCGGACGCCAGCCGTAGCCGTAGTCGTTGAGCCAGCGCACCGGCATCACGACGAAGGTGCTCAGCACGTACCGGTAGTCGTCGTTGCTGATGTCGTAGGAGCGGTGCATCTGGTTCATGCGGCGCAGCGCGTCGCGTCCGCGGCCCGGGCCGAAGCCGTGCTCCATGATGTCGTTGAGGATCAGCGCGGTGTCGTCGTAGCGGTGCTGGGTGCGTTCCGTGAACTCGCGGGTGCCGCCCAGCAGTTCGCCGATGGACGGGACCGCGTAGGTGCGGTACAGGGCCAGCCCCAGGGACTGTTCCAGGTCCCACGGGAACTCCAGCGTGCCCAGGATGCGCACGATGCGTTCACAGTCGGCCTCGGCGTCCAGGCCGCGGATCTCGTCGCGCCAATGGAAACGCTGCATGGAACTCCACCTTCGTCCTGGACCGCCCGGGGCGTGTGCCCCGGTCTCCTCCGCGCACGGACCCGAGGGCCCCGCGCCGCCCCGCACTTTACCTGGAACCTACACGTGTACAAGGGCGATGGCGGTCCCCGGACACGGCGGGGCGGGTGGAAGAGAGCTCCGGGAACCCCTCCACCCGCCCCACCGGTACCGCCCGTGTCGGTCGCCTCCGGCCCCGGTCAGGCCGCGACCTGCTCCGACACCCGGTTCACCAGGGTCACCAGTACCTCCTTCGCCGACTCCCGCTCGCGGGCGTCGCACAGCACCACCGGGATGTCGGGGTTCAGGCTCAACGCCTCACGCACCACACCCGGCTCGTACCGGTGCGCCCCGTCGAAACAGTTCACCGCCACCACGAACGGCACCTCGCGCCGCTCGAAGAAGTCCACCGCCGCGAAGCAGGTCTCCAGACGGCGGGTGTCCGCGATGACGACCGCGCCCAGAGCGCCCTCGGACAGCTCCTCCCACATGAACCAGAACCGTTCCTGGCCGGGAGTCCCGAACAGGTACAGCACCAGCGCGGGGCTCACCGTGATGCGGCCGAAGTCCAGCGCCACCGTGGTGGTGGTCTTGGACTCCACCCCGGAGAGGTCGTCGACGCCGTAGCTGGCCTCGGTCATCATCTCCTCGGTGCTCAGCGGTGCGATCTCGCTCACCGCGCCCACCAGGGTGGTCTTCCCCGCGCCGAAACCACCGGCGACCAGGATCTTCAGTGCGGAGGGAACGGGGGCCTCGGGGCCCGAGTCAGAGTCTCTGGATGCCATCGAGAACCGCCTGGAGTACGTCCCGGCTCACCGGGCTCTTCGCTGTGTAGGGGGCGCGGGCCAGGGCCAGCCCGCGGTTGAGCAGGTCGCTGAGCAGGACCTTGACGACGGCCACCGGGATGTCCAGATGCGCGGACACCTCGGCGACCGACAGGGGACGACGGCACAGCTCCAGGATGCGGAGCTGCTCCGGCTCCAGCGCCATCTCGTCGACCTGGGCCCGCTTGGCCGCGATCACCACGCTGATCATGTCCAGCTGGACGGCGTCGGCGTGGTCGCGTCCCTGGGCGATCACGTACGGCCGGACCAGGGGCCCCGCCTCCTCGCCGCCGAGGGAGCCCTCGACGGCGCCCTCAGCGGGGCCCTCGACGGCCCCCGAGAGGGGGCCCCGGTGCGGGAGCCCGTCAGGAGGACCACCCGGATCGAAATCGTCGTGCGCTTGCATCAAGCCCCCTATCGTGTGGCTTCCCCGGACGCCTCGGCGGCTCCCGCGTGGCGGGGCGCCGTGTCGAGGTACCGGCCCACCTGGTCGACCAGGACGTTCATCTCGTAGGCGATCAGGCCGACGTCCGCGCTCTCCTCGGCCAGCACGGCCAGGCAGGCGCCGCGGCCCGCACCGGTGACGAAGAGGTAGGCGCTCTCCATCTCCACGACGGTCTGGAGGACCTCGCCGCCGCCGAAGTGGCGACCGGTGCCCCGCGCCAGGCTCTGGAACGCGGAGGCCACCGCGGACAGGTGCTCGGCGTCCTCCTTGAGCAGTTCCTTGGACCGGCCGATCAGCAGGCCGTCAGCGGAGAGGACGATCGCGTGGCGCGAACCCACGGCGCGGTCGAGCAACTCGTCCAGCAGCCAGTCGATGTCCTTCTTGCCCGCGGCGCTTCCGCTGCCGCGCTCAGCGCTTTCGGTACTCGTCACGGTTACGCGTCCTTGTCGGTGTCGTGGGTGTTCTTCTTGCTCTCGCGCCGTCCACGGTCCGTCCCCTGCTGGAACGCGGACATGTTCCGCCGAAGGCGCGCCAGCCGCTCGGCGCCCTCCAGGGGGGACTCGGCGGAGGCGCCGTCGGACGGGGACCCGAACGTCCCCGACTCGGCGGGGTCGGCCGCCAGCTGCGGGGCCAGGTTCTCCTGCGGGCGCCGCTTGGGCAGCGCGGGCCGCCCGCCGCCCGCCTCGACCGTCTCGGGCGCCCCAGCCGTCACGGGGGTCTCGGGCTCCTCGGCGACCTCGGTGTTCGCGGACGCCCTCTCCGGGGCCTCCTCGACGACGTCCGGGACCGCGCTGATCCGCGAGCCGCGGGTGGGCAGGACGGGACGGGAGTCGTCCTTGCGCACCGGAGCGCTGAGCAGGTCGCTCTCGGAGTCCTCCGGGGCGCCGACCGGCTCCGGCCCCTCGGTGGACGCGGGAGCGGACACCGAGGTCAGCACGGGCTTGCCGGGACGGGCGACACGGTTCGACTCCAGCGCGGTCTCCGGAGTGCGGTCGACGATCTCGCGCACCTCCCAGATGTCCCCGGCCTCCTCCGTGGCGGGCAGCGGGGAGCGGTCCCCGCTGATCAGGTCCTGCGGGAGCAGCACGATCGCCTGCACGCCGCCGTACGGCGACGGGCGCAGGTGCACCTTGATGCCGTGCCGGTGCGCCAGGTGGGAGACCACGAACAGGCCGAGGCGCATCTTCTCGTTGAGGCGCATCACGTCGAACTCGGGCGGGTTCGCCAGCAGGGCGTTGGTCGAGGTGAACTCGGCCTCCGTCATGCCCAGACCGCGGTCCTCGATCTCGATCGTCACGCCGTTGGGCACGTCGTCGCTGCTCAACCGCACCTGCGTGTGTGGCGGCGAGAACATGGCCGCGTTGTCGACCAGCTCGGCGACCAGGTGGATGACGTCCGCGACGGCCGGGCCGTTCAGGTTCACCCGGGCGATGCGCTCGCGCTTGACCCGTGTGTAGTCGCCGGACTCCGAGATGGCGCCGCGCAGGACGTCGATCAGCGGCATCGGCCGGTGCCAGGTACGGCCCGGGGCCTCGCCGCCCAGGATCAGCAGGTTCTCCGCGTTGCGGCGCGAACGCGTGGCCAGGTGGTCCAGTTTGAACAGCTGGGAGAGCTGGTCCGGGTCCTCCTGCTCGCGCTCCATCTTGTCCAGCAGCCGGAGCTGACGGTGGACCAGTGTCTGGCTGCGGTGGGCGATGTTGAGGAAGACGCGGTTGACGCCGTGGCGCAGCTCGGTCTGCTGGACCGCCTCCTCCACGGCGGCGCGCTGGGCGGAGTTGAACGCCTTGGCGACGTCGCCGATCTCGTCGTCCTCCGCGTGCAGCTCGGGCAGTGACGAGGCGGTGTCCACGCGATCGCCCCGGTGCAGGCGGTCCATGATCTCGGGCAGCTTCCGCTCGGCCAGGTCCTGTGACTCCTCGCGCAGCGTGAGCAGACGCGACGTGAGTTCACGGGAGGAGCGGCGGGCCAGGACGAACGCCACCAGGATGATCGCGGCCACGCCGAGACTGCCGCCGACCGCCAGGAGCACCGCGTCGTGGGCGTCCTCTCGGGTCATCGCCGCCGAGTACCGGGCCTCCTCGGCGCCCAGGTCCGTGAGTTCGGTCATGACGTGGGTGTAGGCGGCCTCCCACTCGGAACGCGCGACCGGCATGGTGAGGTCGTCCACCGTCTCCGGGAGCAGCGTGACGGGGTCGGTGACGGTGGTGGACTCCACCTCGCGGTGGGTGATCCGCTCCGAGAGCTCGGTGAGGGTGGCGTACTCGGGACCCGCCAGCACGGCCTCGTACCGCTCCAGGAGGCCGTCGCCCGCCAGGTAGGGGGCGTTGGCGGCCAGCAGCTCCTCGAAGGCGCCCATCATCCGGGTGAACTCGTGCTGGTCCTCAACAGTGAGGTCGCCGGTGGCGAAGGCGCGGGCGATCTGCGCGTCGGCCTGCGCGCCCAGGTCCACGCTGCGGAACAGGTACACGGAGGTGAACCCCGGGCTGGTGGCGTCCCCCGCGTTCCCCTCACGGCTCTGGCTGTCGAAGCTGTCGGCGCCGTGTAGGACGAGCTCGTTGTAGAAGTCCAGGACGTCGGCCCGGCTGGCGTCCCCGGCGTCCACGGCCTCGCGAACGCCGCCGACGTCCTGGAACATGTCGTACAGCATCTCGATGTGCATGCCGCCGTCACCGGGGGCGAGGTCGGCGAAGGCCATGAGGTCGTCGACGACCGTCCCCAGGGTCTCGTCGGTCCGCTGACGGCTCTGCTCCAACTGCTGGGTGAGCTCGGCGTCGTCGGGGTTCTCGATGTAGGCGATCGTGGCCGAGCGCTCCGCCATCGCCGACACGAGGCCGACCGCGGCCGGTGTGACGAGGTCGTCGGTGGCCTTGGAACGGAGCAGTTGGTAGGCGGCGTCGCCGCCGAGGACGATGGTGAGGATCAACCACAGTGCGAACAGCGCGGTGGTGGGGATCATGACCATGGCGCGGATACGGGCGGCGATGGTCCGCCCACGTTTCTTCGGTACTGCCTGCACGGTTCTCCTGTCGATCCGCGTCAAAGTCTTCTCAGGCGCTGTCGGAGCCGAGCGGTCGTCCGTCCGCGTCCGGCGGGCCGGTGTGCGCGCGGACCTCCCGCCGTGTGGTCCGCGCTCGTCCCTCCAGAGGGGGGTGGGCTTGCCGGAGAGGCACCACGTGCGGGGGTTTTCGGCGATGGGGATCGTATCTCGCCCGAGAAACGGCGGATTATCCGGGTGGTGCACGCAGTCTGCCATGAAGTAGTGCCTTGTTCACACAAGGCCAGGTATGACGTGGGGCTTTCGGTGGGAGAGGGAGCGGGCGGAGCGTCGTGGGACATCGGTCACAGGGATCACGGAGGGACCGAAACCCGGGTGTTCACGGGCGTCCACGGGCCGCCCCGGGGGCACACCTCGACGGCGAATTCCCCGTTCCCTCCCCACGCGCGGCCGGGTCGTACTAGCCTGGCGCCCCGGGAACGAGCAGGGGGAACGCACACGACATGGGGCAACCGTTCGGCGCGGGACAGGCCGCCATCGACGTGGCGTCCGCCGCCATACCGCTGTCGATGGTCGTCGCGTCCGCCCTCTACCTGCGCTGGCAGCACCAGAGGTACGGGCGGCTGGCCGGGTGGCCCGGGCAGCTCACCCTCGCCGCGCTGCTCACCGGGCTCGGCCTGGCCGCCCTCGCCGTCTGGCCCCTGCCCGCCGCCACTGACGGACTGTGCTCGCTCGGCCCCGCGACCCCGCCGCCACTGACCACCCGTGACGCCGCGCTGTTCACAGCGGCGTTCCTTCCGGTGGGCCTGCTGGCCCGCGCCAGGTTCCGCCGGGGCGTGCTCGCCACCGTCGCCCTCGGCGCTGCCCTCGCCCTCGCGGTGACCGCCGTCCGGGCCACCGGACTCCTCGGCCTGTACCCCTGCGCCCCCAACGACGTCGCCCTCGCGGCGGCGGGGGTCGGCGTCGCCGCGACCCTCCTCGGCTGGCTGCTCGCCCGGTGGGTGCCGGTGGTCTGGCCGTTCGGCCCGCACCGCTCCTGGCCCGCCGCCGTCCCCGACCGGATCGCCCCCGACCTCGGCCGACGCATGATGGGAGCCATGGTCGACGTGGGCCTGTGGTGGTTCGGGGCGGCCACGCTCGTCGCCCTGGCCGGTGCCTACGGCGCCGCCCCGCCCGCGCTACGGGAGCCGCTGCTCACCGGAGCCCTCCTCGGGCTCGCCGGGATCTTCGGGCTGGTCGTGCCGCTGCTGCGCCGCGACCGCTGCACCCCCGGTGCGGCCGCACTGCGGCTGGCGCTCACCGAACAGCGGCTACCGTGCCCCGCCTCCCGGGTGCGGACCCTGGTCCGCACGGCACTGCTGTACACGCCCGTGGCCCTGCTCGTCTCCCTCGGCCTGCCCTGGTTCGCCCTCGCTGTCGTCGTCCTGCACGCGAGCACCGCCGTCGTCCGACCCGACGGAGCGGGCCTGGCCGACCTCCTCTGCGGTGTGCGGGTGCGCACCCGCTCCGCGATCGACGGCGATCTTCCCCGGCGCCTGGTCCGCTACTCCCCGCCGAGGGAGGAGGCCCCCGCCCCGGTGTGAACCGCCTACCCCTCCCACCAGTGCAGATAGCCCAGGAACAGGCCGATGAGCACCAGCAGCAACCCCAGCCCGCCGAACATGGCGCGCACCCAGTGGCTCAACCACGGAGCCGAGACGATGCGGGCCCGCTCAGGCACCTCGGGGTCGTAGGACACCGTGACGATCTCCCCGGCACGCGAGGCCATCCACCCCGAGTTCTCGTGCTCGGCGTGCACCTCCCGGCCGTCCTCCGTCTGGAACTGCACGATCATCCGGGACGCCACCGACGTCTCGTGGTATCCGATCACCCTGCCCTTGGCGCGCACACCGTTGCGCACCAGGAGCAACTCGGTCCGGGTGTCGCGGGTGACCATCCACAGCAGGACGGCACCGACGATCACGGGCAGCAGAGGATACAGGTCGGCCATGGCGGGGGATTCCTCTCCGGGGTTCTACGTCAACGATCAGCGCGGGGAGGCGGGGGAGCCGATGAGACCGTCGGCCAGATGCGCCAGGGTGGTGTGGATCTCCTCCACCGGACGCTCCGGCTGGAGCGTACGCCAATCGAGGGCCACGGTCACCACCATGCCGAACAGTGCCGAACCCGCAAGGGCCGTGTCCAGGTCCGGCCGCGTCAGACCGCGCTCCACCATCGCGTCGAGCTGACCGGTGATCACCCCAATCGCCTCCGTGCGGATCTGCCGGACGGTCGTGTACCACGCCCGGTTCGTCCGCCACGCCTCGGCCATCAGCAACCGGGCCAACGCCTCGTGCGTACTGATGAACACCACACCCGCGCGCAGCACCGTGGCCAGGACCTCCCGGGGTTCGACCCGCTCGTCCGGGGCCGGAACGGAGTCCCGCAACGTGTCGGCCAGCCGCGTGACACCCCACTCCATCAACGCCGCGTACAACTCGTTCTTGCCGCCGAAGTTGTAGTACACGGTGCCCTTGGCGACACCGGCGCGCTCCGCGATCTCGTCGACCGTCGTGGCACCGTAGCCCTGCTCCGAGATCAACGTCACGGCGGCCTCGAACAGTTTCCGCCGGGTGGCCTCCCGGCGCCCGCCGCGGGGTGTGTCAGTCATGAGTACCTGTCTTTTTGGGCCTCCGCTTCGCTTCGGCCCCGGGTTCGTCGCCTGTGCGGAGGGATTCGGGTTGAGGTGGGCACGGCATCGTTGTCTACGCCTGACGCTCGTTCCTCGCTGGCGGCTTGACTCCTCCTGCGCAGTGTTGCCGAAACCCGGACTCTCCGGCTGGGGTACACGGGTGGGGCTCACGGTCGTGGCCGGGCGCCCACACATTCTCGCGGATGCGCGGGCGCCCGTCGGTCAGATCTTCAGCGCGGGGTAGAGGGTGGACATCGTCCACACCCGCTTGCTGTTCACCGCCCGCCAGGTGAGCAGGAGCGGCACCACGAGCCACAGGCCCATCACGCCGAACGCCTGCGCTACCAGCGTCATGTCGCCGCCGCCGATCAGGTGGCGCATGGCCGTCACCGCCCAGTGCAGGGGCAGGTAGGGGCCGATCGCCTGGAAGAACGCCGGGCTCGTCTCGATCGGGTAGGTGCCGCCCGCCGACGTCAGCTGGAGCACCAGCAGCGCCAGGGCGACCACCCGGCCCGCCGCGTTGAACCTCACGTTCAGGTACTGGACCGTCGTGGTGAACGCCGCCGAGGTGAGCGTCAGGAAGGCGAGCATCAGGGCCCAGTTCTGCGACTGCAACCCGAGAGCCAGGTGCAGCACGGTCATCATCACCGCCACCTGCGCCCAGCCGAGCAGCAGCGGCACCACACGACCGGAGAGCGCCACCCGCCAGGACGGAGCGGAGGAGGCCAGCGCCCGCGTGGACAGCGCGGGCAGCACCATGAACACCACCATGGCCCCCACCCAGAGCGACAGCGGCACGAAGAACGGAGCGAACCCCGTCCCGTAGTTGGGCGCCTCGTTGTCCACCTCGCTGTCGAGCCGGACCGGTTCGCTCATCATGTCGGCGGCGCTGACCCGCCCGTCCTCGGAGTAGGTGGGGATCTCGTCCACACCGTCGGTCAGGCCCTCGGCGAGCTCGTCGGTTCCCGAGGAGAGTTCGCCCAACCCCTCGTGAAGGGTCCCGGCGCCGGTACTGAGCTGGCCCAGGCCGGAGTCGAGCTCACCGGCGCCGCTGGAGGCCTCGGAGAGGCCGTCGCGGAGTGAGCGGGAACCCTCGGCCAGGGCCGCCAGCCCCTCGGCGAGCTCGTCCGCCTTGGCCCGCGCGTCCTTGGCGTCCTCGACCATGTCGGGCAGGTCCTCGGAGAGGCTCTCGGCCTTCTCGCTGAGCGCGGCGGCCTCGGCCGCGGTCGCGTTGATGTCCTCGCGGTTGTCGTTGACGTACCCGGCCACCGACAGCGCGGTGTCCATGGCCTCCTGGAGGTCCGTGAGGAGCGTGTGCAGGTCGGGTTGTTCCTGTTCGAGCTCGGGGTGGTCCCGGAGGTAGGCGGAGAGGCGGCCGTCCACCTCGTTCAGGCCGGTGACGTCGATCTCCTGGGGTAGCTCCTGGAGTGCCTCGGACACGGCCGCGGACGCCTTCGCGGCCTCGCTGGCGCGCTCCTGGATGTCCGGGATGTCCTCCTCCAGCTGGGGAAGCCACTCGTCGGCGAGGTCGTCGAGCTTGTCGACCTGTTCGGAGACCTGGGTGGAGGCCGTGTCGGCGCCCGTGGCGAGCGTCTTGGAGCCCGTGTAGAGCTCTCCGATGCCGCCGCTGAGCTCACCGGCCCCCTCGTGTGCTCCGTCGATGCCCTCGGAGAGTTCGCCGGAGCCGCTCTCGGCGTCCCCCGCGCCGGTGGCGATCTGTCCGGCGCCCTCGGCGGCCTCCTCGGTCTTGCCGTGGATCTCGTTGAACCCCAGGAAGATCTGGTCGAGGTAGTCGCTGATCGCGGAGGACGCGGCCGCCGCGCGGATCTCCTTGAAGGCGCTGCCCGCGAGCTGGCGCACGACGTAGCTGTTGGAGTCGTTGTAGTTGGCGACCAGGAGGGCGGGGACGGGGTCCTCGCGGTTCCGGGAGGGAGAGGTGAGGGCCTCGCTGAAGTAGGTGGGGATGGTGAGGGTGACGTAGTACGTGCCGTCCTCCAGCCCCTGGGCGGCCTCGGAGGCGTCCACCAGGTGCCAGTCGAGGTCACCGCGCTCCAGGAGGGTGTCGGTGAGCTCGTCGCCCGCGTTGACCTCCTCGTCGTCGACCACGGCGCCCCCGTCCTCGTTGACCAGGGCGACGGGCAGGTGCTCCATCCGGTCGAACGGGTCCCAGAACGACCACAGGTACATGCCGGAGTAGAGCAGGGGGATGAGCATGAGGGCGGCCAGTGCCGCGGTGGGCAGCGGGGATCGCAGGAAGGACCGCATGGTGAGCAGCCCGAGGCGGGGAACGGACATGAACCGGTAGACGGGGGCGTCGCCGCGGTCCGCGCGTGCCTTCCTCCATCTGTCACGAACGCCCACGGTGCCGACCCCCCTTCCGCTCGTGCTCGCGCTCCGGCGGCGGGTCCGCCGGGTCCTCCTCGCGGTCCAGCAGTTGGTCGATGCCGATCACTTCCTCGGTCGGTGCGGCCGCGGTTCCGTCGGCGGGGGTGGAAGCGTCGTCGCCCTGCCGAATCCGCAGCGGCCCCTGGGTGTCGGGGCCGTTCACGGAACCGAGTTCCTGGGCGTCGGCGCAGGTGGCGATGACGGTCAGGCCCTCGTCGGTGAGGTTCTTCAGGGATCGCCACATGGCGGCCTGGTGGTCGCGGCCGAGCCCGCCGTCCACGTTGTCCACCACGAGGAGGCGGGGCTCGTAGACCAGGGCGAGGGCCACGCCGAGGCGCCGCCGCTCCAGCATGGACAGTTCCTTGGTCATGGTGCGGCGGTCGAGGTCGGCCAGACCGGCGGCCTCCATCGCCTGGTCGGTCACCGACCGGGTGGCGGGGCGCATACGCAGCAGGCGGGCCTCGGAGAGGTGTTCGCCCACGCGCAGGCGGTCGTCGAGGGCGTTGACGTCGTCCATCAGCCCGAGTGAGCTGATCCGGCGTACCTTCCGTGCCTGTCGGGGCAGCGTGTACCCGTCGACGTGCAGGGTTCCGCCGGTCGGCTTCATACGGCCGGACAGGGTGAGCAGCAACGCGCTGCGCCCCCCTCCGGAGTCGGCTTGGAAGACGGTGAGCGTTCCCGGCCGGGCGGTGAAGTCGACCCCCGTGTAGACGGGGCCCTCGCGGGTGGTGAGTGTGACGCCCTCGGCGTGCACACGAGCTCCGGTGGCCCGACGCATTCTTGCGGCCTCCCCCTTTTTGAACTGACCGGTCAGTACAAATTCACGGCCTCCACGGTACTGCTCCGGGGCGGTGCTCCCGAGCGTTCGGGTCTGTGGCCTCCGGCACAACGCGACGCTCCACGGGCCCGGGGGATCGGCGGCCGAAATTGGGTGACGCTTGCCCTTGCGCGCATCGTGTACGTTAGTACGTAATTACGTATAAAAAGGATCGAGCCCAGGGAGTACGGCATGCGCGGCATCCTCATGAACCTCGGCGGACCACTGCTGATGGTCTACTTCGCCTACGCCGTCGCGGCCATCGCGCTCGGCCTTCCACTCGAACCGCTGCTCCCCCTGCTCGCGGCCGCGCTCCTCTTCCTGATCGGACCGCGTTTCCTGGTCCGCACGCCCTCCGGCGACGCGCTGGACGCCGCGACCGTCGAGGTCGCCCCGCCGGTCGCCGGCCGCTGGGTGGCGCTCAACAGTCCGGCGGACCGGGTGCCCAGCCACGGCACCCACCAGTACGGGCAGACCTACGCGATCGACGTGTACGTCGACGAGGGCCGCCCGCCTGGCCGCGGCTCCTGGTGGCCGCTCTCCCGCCGTCCGGACGACGGCTACCCCGCCTTCGACCAGCCGCTGTTCGCCGTCGCCGACGCCACCGTCGCGCGCGTCGACGACCGCCAGCGCGACCATCGCAGCCGTGACACCTGGCCGGGGCTGCTCTACCTGTTCGCCGAGAGCATCGTCCGCAGTGTCGGCGGGGCGCGCCGCGTGGTGGGTAACCACGTCGTCCTCGACCTGGGCGACGGCGTGTACGCCGCCTACGCCCACCTGCGGAAGGGGTCGGCCGAGGTCCGGGTGGGCGACCGTGTCACCACCGGTCAACCGATCGGCAGGTGCGGCAACTCCGGCAACTCCAGCGAGCCGCACCTGCACTTCCAGCTGATGGACCACCCGAACCCGGGCCGGGCCGCGGGCGTCCCCTTCCGCTGGACGGGGATCGGGGTCCCGGCCGCCCGACAGGCCTTCACCGGCCTAGACTGCGCCTGACAGCCCGGACACGAGGGGTCGGGGAGCGCACGAGGAACCGGGGGACACACGTGAACGATGTCGCGGAGCGAGCGGCCCAGGCCCTGGACGACCCGGAGAACTGGCCGAGCGACCCCAAGGAGGCCGTGGCCCGCCAGCGGCTGCTCGCCGACCGGGTCCGCACCGAACCGCTCGACGCCGACTCCGTGCGCCTCGTGGCCGGCCTCGACGTGAGCTACGGCGTGGGCGACAGGGAACTCGCGGCCGCGGCCGTCGTCCTGGACGCCCGGACCCTGGAGGTCGTGGAGACATCCCTGGTCGCCGACACCCCGTCCTTCCCCTACATCTCCGGGCTGTTCGCCTTCCGTGAGCTGCCCCCGGTACTCCGGGCCATCGAGGGACTGTCCGTCACCCCGGACGTGTTCGTCTGCGACGGTTTCGGCCTGGCCCACCCCCGCCGCTTCGGCATCGCCAGCCACCTGGGGGTCCTGATCGACGCGCCGGTGGTCGGCTCGGCCAAGTCCGTGCTCTACGGCCGCAACTCGCCGCCGGGGGAGGAGCGCGGCTCGTGGACCCCCATGGTCGCCGGGCGATCCGAGGTGGTCGAGGACACCGCGACCCTGGCGGCGGAGGGCGCCGAGGTCATCGGGCGGGTCCTGCGCACCCGCGCCCGTACCAAACCGGTCTACGTCTCCGTGGGCCACCGGGTGGACCTGGAGGGCGCCGCCGACCTCGTCCTGAGGGTGTCGCCCAAGTACCGGGTGCCCGAGCCCATCCGGCACGCGGACCGGCTCTGCGGCCAGTACCGCAAGGAACACGAGGTCCGACCCTAGGGCGTGTTCTGTGGATCATTCCGCGCTCGCGTGGCCAGGCTGCCTCTCGCTGCGCCGATGGAGCTCGGACAGCCAAACCCGGGCTGACCGTCGCTCATCGTCTTGCGAGAGATGGCCTGGCGGCCGCTCGCGGTGCTGGCGGCTCCGCCGCCAGAAGGCGAAAGCATCCACAGAACACGCCCTAGGAGCCGAACCGCCGAACCGCCGGACCGCCGGACCGCCGAACCGCCGGACCCGGAAGACCGCCGCACACACGGAGAGGGGGGAGGGACCGTCGTGGTCGCCTCCCCCCTCTCCGTGCGTCACCCGTGGAACGGCGCGCCTACCAGCCGTTCTCCACGGGGCGCCCCTCGTTGTACCCGGCGGCGCTCTGCACGCCGACCACGGCGCGCTCGTGGAACTCCGCGAGGGAGGTGGCGCCCGCGTACGTCATGGAGCTGCGCACACCGGCGATGATCTGGTCGATCAGGTCCTCCACACCGGGACGCTCGGCGTCCAGGTACATCCGGCCCGTCGAGATGCCCTCCTCGAACAGCGCCTTGCGGGCCCGCTCGAACGGCGAGTCCTCGGAGGTGCGCAGGCGCACCGCGCGCGCCGACGCCATGCCGAAGCTCTCCTTGTACTGGCGGCCCTGCGCGTCGCGCATGACGTCGCCGGGCGACTCGTAGGTGCCGGCGAACCAGGAGCCCACCATTACGTTGGAGGCGCCGGCGGCCAGGGCCAGGGCCACGTCGCGCGGGTGGCGCACGCCGCCGTCCGCCCACACGTGCCCGCCCATGTCGCGGGCGGCGGTCGCGCACTCCAGTACGGCGGAGAACTGCGGACGCCCCACGGCGGTCATCATCCGGGTGGTGCACATCGCGCCGGGGCCCACGCCGACCTTGACGATGTCGGCTCCGGCCTCGATGAGGTCCCGGGTGCCCTGGGCGGTCACGATGTTGCCCGCGACGATCGGCACGCTCGGCGACAGGGCGCGGACCGTGCGGATCGCGGAGATCATCTTCTCCTGGTGCCCGTGCGCGGTGTCGATCACCAGGGTGTCCACCCCGGCTTCGAGCAGCTCGGCAGCCTTGCCGGCCACGTCGCCGTTGATGCCGACGGCGGCCGCGACGCGCAGGCGGCCGCGGTCGTCCACGGCGGGGCGGTACAGGGTGGAGCGCAGCGCCCCGGTGCGGCTGAGCACGCCCACCAGGGCGCCGTCGCCGTCCACGACCGGGGCCAACCGGTGCCGGTTCTCGTGCAGGACCCCGAAGGCCGTCTGCGGCTCGGTGCCCTCGGGCAGGGTCAGCAGCTCGACGGACATCACGTCGCGCAGCTGGGCGAAGCGGTCGACGCCCGAACAGTCCGCCTCGGTGACCACGCCGACCGGGCGGCGTGCCTCGTCGACCACGATGACGGCGTTGTGCGCCCGCTTGGGCAGCAGGTTGAGCGCCTCACCGACGGTGCTGGTGGGGTTCAGGGTGATGGCGGTGTCGTAGACCAGGTCGCGCTGCTTGGTCCAGGAGATGACGTCGGAGACCACCTCGAAGGGGATGTCCTGCGGGATGACGGCGACGCCGCCCCTGCGGGCGACCGTCTCGGCCATCCTGCGGCCCGCCACGGCGGTCATGTTCGCGACGACCAGCGGCACGGTCGTGCCGGTGCCGTCCGGGGACGACAGGTCGACGCTGAGCCGGGACCCCACCGCGCTGCGGCCCGGGACCATGAACACGTCGCTGTAGGTCAGGTCCTGGCTGGGAACCTGGTCGTTGAGAAAACGCAATGCCTCTACCTCGGTCAAGACCGAAGGGGGTGGACCACTCCGCCCGGCATCACCCGCGCGGCACCCTGTTGATCCCCCTCTTACCTGTCAAGTATGCCGTCACCGATTAGGTTGGGGGTACCCCCGTCTGGCATGATGACTCGATTCCCGCCTCAACCCGGCCCTCGCCCCTGCCCTCGAACGGTGCCCGATTCCCCCGCACCACGGGCGTTCACGGGTCCGTAGGGCTTTCCAGGAGAACCCCGCATGTCGCGTTTCACGCTCGCGCAAGTCAAGGAAGAGACCTACAAGGCGAAGGACGCCTGGTGGACGGTCTTCCTGGTCGATCCGCTCGCGGGCCGGATGGTGGTCTGGACGGCGAACCGGACCAACATCACACCGAACCAGCTCACTCTCGGCGCCGGGGTGCTGGGCCTGCTGTCGGCGATCTGCTTCGCGGCGCCCGTGTGGGCCGCGGACCTGGGCTGGGCCTGGCTGCTGGCCGGTGCCCTGCTGTTCCACCTCAGCTTCGTCCTCGACTGCATGGACGGCAAGATCGCCCGCCTGAAGGGGACGGGTTCGGTCTTCGGGAGCTGGGTCGACTTCGTGTTCGACCGCATCCGCTTCTTCGGCTGCGTGATGGCGCTGCTGGTCGGCCAGTGGATCGTCACCGGTCAGGCCGCCTATCTGATCGTCGCGCCGGTGGTGGTCTTCTTCGACCTGCTGCGCTACCTCAACGGCTCGCAGGTGGCCAAGACCCGTAAGAGCATGAAGCAGACGCTCGCCGTGGCCTCGGGCGACACCGAGCGGTTGCGGGCGGAGGCCACCCGCCCCGACGTCTCCGACCCCGAGGACGACGAGATGTCGGACGCCCCCGGGCAGGCCGGGGCCGCGGCGCCGCGCGGACTCTACCCCCGGGTGCGCAACCTCCTGCTGCGGCACCGTGTTCGTCCGCACCTGTTCAGCGGTATCGAGTTCGAGATGTTCCTGTGCGTGCTGGCGCCCGCGACCGTCCTGGTGGCCTTCGTCACGCCGCTGAACAGCCTGATCATCCCGGTGGCGGTGTTCTCGTGCCTGGCCCTGGGCTTCTTCGAGGTGGTGCTGGTGGCCCGCCTGTGGAAGGAGTCCCGCCGTTTCGAGGCGCGTCGCCGCGAGCTGGCCGCCGCGGCCCCGGTCACCGGGGGCGGCGGTAGCTGAACCGCGACCGGGCCGACCGGTGAACGGAGGAGGGGGCGTTCCGCGTGGTGCGGAACGCCCCCTTTTCCTTGTACGGGTAGGTCCTGGCCGCGGCCGACCGGTGGGCGCGGCTAGGCGGAGGCGCCCTCCCGCGCGTTCGCGCCCTTTTCCGCGGCCCCGCCGCGGGCCAGGCCCTTCCCGTCCTGGCGCAGGAACCACGTGGGCTGGGGTTCGACCGCCCACCGCATGCTCGCGCGCACCCACGGGGAGCACAGCAGCAGGGTGACCCCGACACCCAGCACCAGGGTGGCGGCCAGGGCGACCGGGCCGGACATCAGGTCGTACCAGGGGCTGGCCTTGAGCAGGATCAGGAAGACGGAGTGGCCGAGGTACACGTAGAGCGTGTAGGCGCCCAGCGCCGTGTACCAGGTCCGCCGCTTCGGGGTGAGTGCCAGCACCGCGACGGTCATGACCAGGGCGATGCCCATGAAGGCCAGCCGGATACCGATGCTCGGCATCAGCGGGTCGATGGCGCGGTCGGTCAGGCTCTCCTTCCAGAAGAGCCAGTCCCTGCTCATGCGGTCGGAGACCGGCACGGCCAGGAGGGCGGTGACGCCGAGCACCAGCACGGACGCGATCCGCACCCAGAGCCGGTCCAGGTGGGCGAAGTGCTCGCGGCGCAGACTCAGGCCCAGCACGAAGAAGGGCAGGAAGCTGACCACACGGCCGATCGAGAGGGTGCTGCCGAGGTCGGCCGTGGTGGCGAACAGGGAGATGACCACCGCGATCGCCACCGGCCAGCGCAGCCGCTGCCAGACCGGCACGGTGAGGCGCCACAGGAAGAGGGCGACCAGGAACCACAGGGTCCAGGTGGGCTTGAGCACGGACAGGGAGTCCGGGAGGCCGCCGCGTTCGACCGAGTAGATGGACTGGTGGATCGTCCAGAAGACGAGGTAGGGGACGGCCAGCGTCAGGACCAGCTTCTCGACCCGCGTCGACGAGGAGTCGAAGGACCGGGAGAGATAGCCGCTGATCATGATGAACGCGGGCATGTGGAAGAAGTAAATCCAGTAGTAGAGGGCACTGGCGGGCCGGTAGTCGGAGATCGGCTCGATCGCGTGGCCGAGGACGACCAGCGCGATGAGGATGAACTTGGCGTTGTCGAGTCGGGCGTCGCGGTCCGGCGGCCGCGCTGCCGCCGTGGCGCTGGTACCGGAGGCGAGGGCGGTCGCGCCGCGCCCCTTCTCCGTGGACTGGGGTGCCGGACTGGTCGTGGATGAGGCCACTAGGGACTCCGAGATCACTGATTTCTGGGGCGTGTTGTGTCGGTCCCGCTACCCTCCGTGCGGGATGGGGGGCGGCCGTCGGGCAGGGTCACGGGGCCTTGGGGCTGGTGCCGCGTGGCGCGCGAGGGGGCACCGGCGAAGACGTTGCGCGAACATGGTTCCGTTACCCTACTGAGACATATTGCGGTATGCCAGTAGTTCGCACAAATCAGGTAAAAGTTCCCGAACACATCCCGGACCGGAGAACGGGGACCCGGGGGACGCGCACACCCGTGGCAGCGGGTGTGGGATGGCTTACCGTGTGCAGACCCTAACCGATGGGCGGCACCGAGGCGCACCGCGGCACGAACGTGTCGGTGTGAACCCTCGGCGGACGCGCCGATAGGCTGCCCCCGGGCGGCAGGTCCCCCTGTCAACCTGTCAACGCCCGCCAGACGAGAACGAAGAAGGCGGTGGATACCGTGCCGCACGCGGTGGACCCCAACCGTGCAGCCCAGCACGGAAGCGTGGTCATGCGACTCCTCGACGAGCTCTTCCCGCTCGTGGAGGGCGTCTACGTCGACCTGCACAAGAACCCGGAGCTCTCCCACGCCGAACAGCGCACCGCCAGCGTCGTCGCGGAGTGGCTCAACCGGACCGGATACGAGGTCCACCGGGGAGTCGGCGGCACCGGCGTGGTCGGCATCCTCCGCAACGGACCGGGTCCCACGGTGATGCTCCGCGCCGACATGGACGCCCTCCCCCTGGAGGAGAAGACCGGCCTGCCCTACGCCAGCACGGCCAGGGCGCAGGACCCCGACGGCGCCGAGGTCCCCGTCATGCACGCCTGCGGCCACGACGCGCACACCGCCTGCCTGATCGGCGTCGCGGACCTGCTCTCCGAGACCCGTGAGGAGTGGGCCGGGACCATCATGATCGTCGCGCAGCCCGGTGAGGAGACCCTCGACGGCGCGCAGGGCATGATCGACGACGGCCTGTTCGACCGCTTCGGCCGTCCGGACGTCATCCTCGGTCAGCACCTGGGCCCCCAGCCCGCCGGTCTCATCTCGCACCGCGCCGGGATCATCCTCGGTGCCGCCAGCGCCTACAAGGTGCGGATCTTCGGCGAGGGCGGCCACGCCTCCCAGCCGCACACCACCGTGGACCCCGTCCTGATCGCCGCCAACATCGTCACCCGCCTCCAGGGCGTGGTCTCCCGCGAGATCAGCCCCAGCGAGATGGCGGTGCTCACCGTCGGCCGCGTCCAGGCGGGCACCAAGGCCAACATCATCCCCGACGAGGCCTACCTGGAGATCAGCACCCGGGCGCTCAACGAGAACGTCTCGGTCCAGCTCGAACAGGCCATCGAGCGCATCGTGCGCGCCGAGGCCGCCGCCTCCGGGGCCAGCCGCGAACCCGAGGTCGAACGCTTCCAGAGCAGCGGTGTCACCCACAACGACCCCGCCAGCACCGCCGACGTCGCCGCCGCCCACCACGCCTACTTCGGCGGCGACTACGTCATCCACCTGCCCGACCCCTCGCCCGCCACCGAGGACTTCTGCCGATTCGGACTGCCCGAGGACCCCCAGCCCATCCCCTACGTGCTCTGGTTCGTCGGCGCCACACCCCACGACGTGTGGGACAACGCCCCCGGCGACACCCCGTACGAGAAGATGGGCAACGTCCCGAGCAACCACTCGCCGTTCTTCGCGCCCGACCGCGAACCCACCCTGCGGGCCGGTCTCGCCGCCCTCACGATCGCCGCCCTGTCCTACGTGGGCAGCGACAACCCCAACCCGTCGGCCCTGGCACCCGAGCCCTCCGCCTCACCGGTGGGCGCGTCCTTCCCCGGCCCGGCCCCCGCCGAACCGGCGGACGCGCGCGTGCACACCGACCCCGGGGGAGACCACGCCCCCTACCCGGGCCAGGCGCCCCCCACCGGGACCGCACCGGGCGCCCACGCCCCCTTCGGCCCCCTCTCCGACCCGCTGGCCGCTCCCCGCCCGCAGGAGCCCGGCTTCTCCGACGAGGCCAACGACGCCTACGACAGCGCCTTCCTGGCCACCTCCTCCGCCTGGCCCGAAGAGCCGGGCAAGGCCACCCACGACACCGACATGCGATCGGTGATGGGCCGTCAGGACCAGGAGATCCGCGACGAGTGGCACAGCGAGAAGGCCGAGGAGTCGACCCTGTCCGCCGACATGGCCGCGATCATGGACGAGGACGAGGCGCCCGCACCACCGCCCGGACCGCCCGGACCGCCCGCCGGACCGGCCTTCGGGGGACCGCCGCCGATGGGCAGCGCCCACGCCGCACCGCCGCCCCCCGGACCGGACGACGACCTGCCCGACGCCCAGTACCGCCTCTGACCGCGCGTGGGGGCCCTCCTCTGGCGATGGGGTGACCCCCGCGTCCGCCGATCCCTGAGACACCACCGGGAGACCCCGCTCCTGCTGGGCTGTATCGCCGTGACCCTGCTCGCCGTCGGCGGCGCCGTCAGCCGGGCCCTGTCCGGCGACCCCAACGAACCGCTGCTGCTCCTGAGCATCCCCGTGCTCGTGTTCTTCGTCCGCGGCCAGCTCTACGCCCGCCAGCGGGTCAACGGGGTGCGCATCACGGAGGCACAGTTCCCCGAAGCCCACCGGATGGTCGTCGACGCGGCACGGTACTTCGGCATGCGCCAGGTTCCGGAGGCCTACATCGTGCTCGGCAACGGCGCGATCAACGCCTTCGCCTCGGGACACGGATTCCGCCGCTACGTCGCCGTCAACAGCGACCTGTTCGAGGTCGGCGGGCGTCTCGGCGACCCCGACGCCCTACGGTTCGTGATCGGCCACGAGGTCGGACACATCGCCGCCGGGCACACCTCGTTCTGGCGCCAGTTCGCGGTCTCGATCGCACAGGTGATCCCGGGGGTGGGCAGCACCCTCGGCCGCGCCCAGGAGTACACCGCCGACAACCACGCCTACGAGTTCTGCCCCGAAGGAGTCCAGGGAATCCGCGTCCTCGCGGCGGGCAAGTACCTGTACCCGGCCGTGGACTTCGACGACATCGTCGCGCGCGCCAGCACCGACACCGGATTCTTCGTGATGCTGGTCAACCTCCTGTCCAGCCACCCCGTCAACACGTTCCGCTTCGCCGCGCTCGCCGACCGGAGCACACCGGGACGGGTGCTGTGAGAGCTGTTCTTCTTGGGGCCTCCGCTGTGCTTCGGGGGCCGTCGGATGTTCACCCGGGGCTGGCGGCCCGGATCAACCCGTGCCCTTCGCGCGGGCCAGGTGGACGGGCAGGGGCTCGTGGCGCAGGTAGGCGCGGCTGAACACCCCGGTGCCGTGCGCGACCGCTCGCAGCTCCACCGCGTAGCGCCGGATCTCCAGCTCCGGCACCTCGGCGCGGACCACCACCCGGCCGCCCGCGGCGGCCTCCGTTCCCACCACGCGGCCCCGGCGGGCGGACAGGTCGTTCAGCACCGGGCCCAGGTGCGCGTCGTCGACCTCCACCGTCACCGCGTCCACCGGCTCCAGGACGGTCAGCTCCGAGGACGCGGCGGCGTCCCTCAGAGCGAGCCTGCCCGCCTTCTGGAAGGCCGAGTCGGAGGAGTCCACCGAATGGGCCCTCCCGTCATACAGCGTCACGCGCAGGTCCACCAACGGGTGCCCGGCGCGCACACCGTCCGCCATCTGCGCGCGGACGCCCCGCTCGACCGAGGGCACGTACTGGCGGGGGACCGCGCCGCCCACGACGTGGTCGACGAACTCCAGCCCCGCGCCGGACTCCAACGGCTCCACCTTGATCAGGCACACCCCGTACTCGCCGTGCCCGCCGCTCTGCTTGACGTTGCGGCCGGTGCCCTGCCCCGGAACGGCGAAGGTCTCCCGCAGCGGAACCCGGACGTCCTCCGTCTCCACCCGCACCCCGTAGCGCTCCTCGAGCCGCTCCAAAGACGCGTCCAGGTGGGCCTCGCCCAGGCACCACAGCACCATCTGGTGCGTCTCCGGGTCGACCCGCACCCGCAGGGACGGGTCCTCGGCGAGCAGCCGCGACACCGCGGACGACAGCCTGTCCTCGTCCGCGGCGGAGGCGGCGCGGATCGCGACCGGCAGCGTGGGCACGGGGAAGGGCCAGGGCGTCATCCGCAGCGGCAGCTCCGGCGCGGACAGGGTGTCCCCGGTCCGCGCGCCCGGCAGCTTCGACACCAGGCACAGATCACCGGCGACCACCTCGCCCACGTGCCGGGTCCGGGAGCCGAGCGGGACGGAGAGCGCCCCGAGGCGCTCGTCGTCACCCCGGTCCAGCTCACCGGCGCCGTGCACGTGCGCCACCGTGTCGGGTCGCAGCGTCCCGGAGAACACCCGCACGAGGCTCACCCGCCCCACGTACGGGTCACCGGTGGTACCCAGCACCTCCGCGACCAGCGGCCCGTCCGGATCACAGGTCAGGCCCTCCACGGGCCGACCGTCCGGGCGCGTGACCGGGGGGAGCGCGCGCCGGGTCGGGTCCGGGCACGACAGGGGGAGCTCGCGAAGGAGCTCCCGGACACCCACACCGTGCGTCGGGCTGACCGCCAGCACCGGGTGGAACCCGCCCGCCGCCACCGCCTTCTTGAGGTCGGCCGCGAGGAGGTCCGGGTCGATCGCGCGACCCTCCGCGTAGCGCTCCATGAGCGCCTCGTCCTCGCTCTCGGTGATGACCTCCTCGATGAGCGTGCGCCGCAGGTGGCCCGCCTGGTCGCGCAGCCAGTCGGGAACGGGGCCCGCACCGTCACCGCCCGCCCCCTCGTGGTACCGCTCCGAGACGAGCCCCCACAGCCCCACCAGCGTCCGCTGGTCTCCCGAACCCCGCACGGCGGGCACGTACGCCGGGTGCACTCCGGGGCCGAACGCCACCTGGCAGCGCGCCACCACCTCGTCGAAGTCGGCGCGGGGGTGGTCGATGCCGGTGACGGCGACCGCGCGCGGCAGGCCCGCCGCCGCGCACTCCTCCCACAGCAGGCGGGTGCGCCCGTCCACGTCGTCCAGGGCGGAGAGCACGAACAGGGCGGCGTCGGCACCGCGCAGACCGGCGCGCAGCGCCCCGACGAAGTCGGCGTAGCCCGGGGTGTCCAGCAGGTTGACCTTCACGTCGCCGACCACGACCGGGTTGACGGTGAGGTGTACCGACCGGCCCTGGCGGACCTCGACCCCGTCGTGGTCGCTGACGGTCGTGCCCCGTTCGACGGTGCCGGGCCGCCGGATCGCACCGGCGGCGTGCAGCAGGGCCTCGACCAGGGTGGTCTTGCCCGCGCCGGAGGGGCCCACCAGCGCGACGTTGCGGATGTCCCCGGGCCGGTCGGCCACGGGCGCGGTACCGGTTCGATCAGCCATCCTCGTCTACCAGCCCTTCGGGGTCCGGACGGCGGCCGGATCGCGCCACCGCCTGTGTGACCTGCGACACCTACCACGGTCGCTCTTCACGGCCCCGACCACAAGGGGTAGCTCGGACGATCTCCGGCAATCCGCTCGTTCGTGGCTCTATGACCCGGGTCGTTCTTCTAGGCTGTGCCCGTGCCATGGTCGGAGAGTCTCCCTCAATTCAGTCTCGCCGGGACCCTTCTTACGGTCCTGCTGCTGTTCTTCGCGGCGTTCGGCGAACCCCTGCTCGGACGGCGCGCGTTCGCGTGGCTGTCGCGCCGAGGAAACGGTGACGAGCGCGCCCTCGGGCTGCTGTACGCGGTCACGATGGCGATCCACGTGCTGTGGGGGCTGCTGGTCCTCGCGGTGCTGCTGCTGTCCCCCGACCTGAACGCGGTCGACCTCGGGCTGCGCGTCCCGGACGCCGTCGGCCCCGTCGTGGGCGCGGCGATCGGCGGGACGATCGCGCTGGCGGCCTTCTGGGTGCTGGTCAACGGTCTGCCCGCCCGTCCGGCCCGACGCCCCCGGCGCGGTACCGGTGACGGCGACGCCGAGAGCGGGGGCCGTGGCCGCAAGGGCCACCGGGGGCGCAGGGGCGCGAGCAGGCCCATGCGGCTTCCGGAACCCGGCAGCCAGCAGTACCTGCTGCTGCCGCGGACCGGTCGCGAACGGGCCCTGGCCGGAGGGATGGCGGTCACCGGCGGTGTGTTCGGCGAACTCCTCTACCGGGGCCTGTTCATCACCCTGATCGCCAGCATGGACGTGCCGCTGTGGATCGCCGCGGTGATGTCGGTGGTGCTCTTCTCCCTGGCCCACCTCTACCAGGGCTGGTGGGGCCTGCTCAGCGCGGGTTTCTCCGGGACCCTGTTCACCGTGCTGTACCTGGGCACGGGCAGCCTGGTCGTCCCGATCGCGGTGCACGTGGCGCTCAACCTGCGTTCGGTGGTGTTCCCCCCGGCCGCGGAGCGTGCGGCGGCCGAGGAGTCGCTGCGGGCCGAGGACGGTGACGACGAGTACCCGGACGAGGAGTACTACGACGACGAGGGCGAGGACCGGTACGCGGACGACGGCTACGGCCGCACCGGAGAGTTCGAGGCGGTCGACGCGGGGGAGACCGCGCCGGCGGAGACGGCGTACGCCGACGCCGCTCACGCGTACGGCTCGCCCTCCCCTGACCTTCCGTCCCACGGTTCGTCCGAGGAACAGCGCTACCGGGGGCGGCCGTCGCCCGGCTTCGGGGAGGGCGGGCCCGTCTCCCACGACCCGCCGCCCGGCCCCGGGTACCGGGGTTCGCCCGCGCCGGGCCCCCACGGCACCGGTACGCCCGCCTTCGGAACCCCGGCCTTCGACACCCCGCCGCCGCAGGGACCGCCGCCCGGCTACGGACAGCGCCCGCCGCACTCCCCTCCGCCCCACCCGCCCCAGGGGTACTCGGGACCTCACCCAGGGCACGGCACCGGTGACGACACACGGGGGCCGCACTCCCCCTACCGGGACTGATCGGGCACGATGGAGTGGTGTCCGACGCCATTGACCACTCCATCGACCAGCCCCAGGAGAACCGCTTCTGGCTGACCACCTCCGACGGGGTGGGGATCGACGCCGTGCTGTTGCGCCGCGCCGCGCCCCGCACCAGCGCGGTCGTCATCGCCAACGGCTTCACGGGGACCTACCGGAGCCCGCACACGCGTGCTGTCGCCGAGGGGCTGCTGCCCGTCGGCGACGTGATGACCTTCGACTTCCGGGGACACCACGGCTCCGGAGGCCGCAGCACCGTGGGCAACGCCGAGATCCACGACCTCGAGGCGGTCGTGCGCCGCCTCCGCGAACTCGGCTACACCCACGTGGCCACCCTCGGATTCTCCATGGGCGCCGCCGTCGCCATCCGGCACGCCGCCATCTTCGGCGGGGTCGGCGCGGTGGTGTCCGTGAGTGGCCCCAGCCGCTGGTACTACCGGGGAACCCGGTCCATGCGGTTGCTCACTTTCGGGGTCGGCCGGAGCTTCGGCCGCGCGTTCCTGCGGAGCTTCCGCAAGGTCCGCGTCACCGACCAGCGCTGGAACCCCACCCCGGCCGAACCCAGAGAGGTCGCCGGGGAGGTCGCCCCCGCCTCCCTGCTGGTCGTGCACGGCGACGCGGACAGCTACTTCCCGGTCTCGCACGCCACCGCGATCCACGACGCCGCCCGCCAGCCCAAGGACCTGTGGATCGTGCCCGGGATGGGACACGCGGAGCGCGCGGTCACGCCCGAACTCGTCACCCGTCTGCGCACCTGGCTGGGGGAGCGGCTGCCCCAGCGCGACCAGCCCGTGTAGGTGCCCCAGGGGTGGGCGGGGCGGCGCCGGTCGACAGCCCGCGTCAGCTCCGTTAGAAAGGACGGATGATCCGATCTGGCTCCCCCTCCGCCGGTGACGGCGCCACGGCGTCCACTGATGGTCCGCCCGGTCTCCGGGGGCGCGGTTTCGCCCTCCTGATCATGGCGACCGCCGTCAGCCTGTGCGGGTTCGCCGCCGTCCTCCCGTTGGTGCCGCTGTGGGCCAGCCGGGGCGGAGCGGGCGAGTTCGGGGCGGGCGCCACCACCGCCGCGTTCATGCTCACCACCGTCCTCACCCAGCTGGCCATGCCCTGGCTGCTGGACCGCGCGGGCGGCTACCGGTGGGCGTTTCCCGTGGGCTCGCTCATCATGGGCCTGCCCATGCCGCTGTTCGCCCTCACCACCGACCTCGGACCACTCGTCGCCGTCTCCGCGGTGCGCGGCGTCGGTTTCGGGATGGTGACCGTGGCCGGGACCGCGCTCGCCGCGCGCCTGGTCCCCCGGCGACAGGTCGGTCGGGCCACCGGCTACTACGGGCTGGCGGTCGGTCTGCCGCAGATCGTGATCCTGCCGGGAGGGGTGGCGCTCGCGCTCGGTCTCGGGTTCGACACCGCCTTCTGGCTCACCGGAGCCTGCGGCGTCGTGGCGGCGGTGCTCGCCTCGGGAATCTGGTTCGCCGACGGCGGTCGCAACCGCGTGCTGCTGCGCGGAGCGGGGCGTTCGACGTCCGGTCCCGGCACCGACGACGCGGACCCCTCGCCCCGGGGGCTGTCGCTCCTGCTCGTCCTGGCGGCGCCGCTGGTGATCATGCTGGCGGTGTCGTCGGCGGCCAGCGGGGTCGTCACCTTCCTGGCGATACCGCTCGAAAGGTCCGCCTGGCTGGTGGGGACGGTACTCGCCGTCTACGCGCTCGGCGTCGTGGCGGGTCGGTGGACCGCCGGGGTCGTCTTCGACCGCCACCGCCGCACCGTCCTGCTGATGCCCGGGACGCTCGCGGCGGCCGCCGGAGCGGCACTGGTCACCGCGGGTCTGTGGGCCAACGGCGACGGCGCGCCGGGCGCGGGCACGGCCCTGCTGGTGCTCTCCGGGTCGGCGGTCTTCGGACTCGGGTTCGGAGCCGTGCAGAACGAGACCGTCACCGTGATGCTGGGCCGCGCCGGGCCGACCGGGTACGGCCGGGCCAGCGCGGCCTGGAACATCGGGTTCGACGCGGGCACCGGGGTCGGAGCGGTCGGCCTCGGCCTGCTCATCCAGCTCACCGGCTACGGTCCGGCCTTCGCGGCGGTCGCGGTGGTCCTGGTCGCGGTACTTCCGCTCGCGCGGGCCCGGGCGCCCAGGTCCGGAATCAGTACGAGCTGATGTGCACGTGGTCGTAGTGGTTCTGGGTGAGGTCGCCGCGGTCGTTCATCCAGGTCCACTGGCGTGAGGTCGACTGCCAGATCTGCTGTTCCCAGATGATGTACTTGATGCCCAGCCGATCGGCGTTGGCGATGCCGTAGTCGGCGATCTGCTGGCCGAGGGCCTGGTTCGCCGCCGAGGGCGCGGCACCGTTGGCGCTCATCATGAAGTCGCACGCGGTTCCGGTGCCGTGGTCGTCGTTGCTCGGGCGCCAGCAGCCCACCGGGTAGGGCGCGCCGAACTGCATGATGATCTCGTCGCGGATGGCCGCCATGCGGGGAGTGGTCTGCTCCCAGCCGCCGCCGCGTGCGCTGTCGGGGATCGTGCCGTTGCCGGGGTTGGAACCGCCGGTGTCCCCCGGCCCGTCGGGGACCTGCTCGGCCTCGTACTCCTCGATGCGCTTGGCGACGTCCTCGCGCTGTTCCTCGAGATCGTCGATCAGGTCGGAGGCCTCGGACAGCTCGTCCTGGAGCTCGGCGGTGAGCTCGGCCTGCTCGTCGCGCAGGGCGATGAGCTCGGAGATCTGCTCGGCCTGGTTCTGGCCCAGGTAGTCGACGGTCGCGGCGTCGGTGAACATGTCCTCCGGCTGGCTGGAGAAGACGATCTGGAGCGTCGGGTCGAAACCGTCGCCCTTGTACCGGGCGGCCGCGATGGCCGACACTCCGCCCCGGGACTTCTCCAGGCGTTCGTCGAGGTCGTCCAGCTCGGCCTCGGCGGCCTCCACGCGGTCCTTGATCTCGGTGTACTGGAGCAGTTCGCCGTCGTAGGTCTCCTCCAGCTCCTCGGCCCGCTGGTTCAGCTCGTCGATGTCGACGTCCTCGTCCGGGTCGGCATGGGCCGCGCCGGGCAGGCCGACGAGGACGAGCACGGCGGAGGCGGCGATCGCCGCCGCGGTCCGGCCGCGACGTGGGGCGGTACGAGGAGTGGATGTCATTTCTGCTCCGTGGATGGTACGAGAGCATCCGCTGCGCCGGGGGGACGGCTGCGCCGCCACGGGCGGGAGGTGCTCAGTGGACCATACGAGATCTCGGTGGTACGTGCACAGTGAGTCGACTCGCGTTGCTGTGGGGGTTGAGCGGAGTTCTGTCCAGAAGATACCCGGACCGGGTGACCGTACCGAACGCCGGGTTCGGGGAGGGGGTCAGCCGTTGCCGCCGAAGGCACTGGGAAGGCGCACGGACGTCGAGGGCGCGGGCTGGTCCGCCGGCAGGAACCAGTCGGAGCGACGGATGTCACGCAGGGCCCGCTTACGGGTGTCGGCGTCCAGCCGGTCGATGTAGAGCATGCCGTCCAGGTGATCGGTCTCGTGCTGGAGGCACTGCGCCATCAGCCCGTTCCCCTCGACGGTGACGGGCTCGTTGCGCAGGTCCACGCCCCGGACCACGGCGCGCTGGGCGCGTCGGCTCCTGTACCAGAGCCGGGGGATGGACAGGCAGCCCTCGTCGCAGTCCTGGAGCTCCTCGGAGAGCTCCACGATCTCGGGGTTGATCACGTAGCCCGTGCGGCCCTCGACGTCGTAGCTGAACACGCGCGAGCCCACCCCGATCTGGGTGGCGGCCACACCGGCGCGGCCGGGGGCGTCGACGGTGTCGAGGAGGTCGCGGACCAACTTCTCCGTGCGCTGGTCGAAGGTGGTCACGGGGGAGGTCCGGGTCACGAGGACGGGGTCGCCGAAGCGGACGATGGGGCGCATGGTCATACCCCCAGATTAGTCGCCCGGCACGATGGGGCCGCCGGTGCGCTCAGGTGGCCAGGCCGGGGCGCAGGGACTCGTCGAGGACCATCTCGATGTAGTCGAGGGCGGCGCGGCGACGGGCCAGGGCGCTCTCGTACAGGGAGGGGGCCTGGGCGCCGCGCCTGACCCGGAGGCACTCGTTGACGATGCGCTGCCAGCGTTCGGGGAAGGCGTGCAGGGCGTAGGTCCCGGCGCCGGACTTGGAGGTGATCTCACCGGTGGCCAGGGTGAAGTGCAGGCGGCTGACGCTCAGCACGCTCCACGAGGGGGCGAGTGATCCGAGGACGGCCAGGCCGCGCGGGGTGACCAGGCGACCGGCCTTCTCCCGCCAGCGCCGCCAGTGCTCGTCGAGGGAGCCGAGCGACCAGGTGCGCAGGCTCTCCGGCTCGTCCCACACGTCGAGTTCGCAGGGGTGCGGGCCGCGCACGGTGACCCCTCGGTCGGCCAGGACGTGCCAGGTCACGGGATTGACGTCGACCGCGGCGCGGTCCCGGAACCGGCCGTTGGTGACGGAGGGCACGGGGCCGCAGGCGGCGGGGTCGCGGTTCAGCTCGTCCCAGGTGACGTGGATGCCGTTGAACTGGGGGCGGGGGACCTCGTTCCGGGTGCGGGCGTGCGCGCGCCGCAGGGCGTCCAGGTCCTCCCGCTCGGCGGGGCGGTCGGTGACGATGACGAAGTCGACGTCGCTGGTGTGCGGGCGGAAGTCGCCGAGGGCGACCGAACCGGTCAGGTAGAGGCCTTGGACCAGGCCGGGGGCCTCCCGGTCGGCGTTGGCGAGGAAAGCCTGGGTCAGCGTCTGCACCCGAGGGTGGACGGCCATGCTCAACTCCAGTCTGGGACGGCTCGGCGGGCGGTGGTGGTGGGTGGACGGTGGTCGGGCTGTGGGGAGGCCACCGGTTGATGGGCCGGGTGGGACAGCGGGACGCTGGTGGGACCGCGGGTCCCTACCGTCGCGTTCCAGTGTGCTGCCGGTTCTGGGGTATCGCAAGTGATCACGCCGGAATCGCACCCTGTCTCCCCACGTCAAGTGGTGTGTGGTTCTGCGGTGGAGGGGGAGTTCGCACCCTTGACAGGGGTCGCACTCGTGTGGCAGGAGGCGGTGGGCCGGGTGCCGATCGGTCGCTTCCGCCGTCCCCGGCGGCGTGCGCATTCCGTGGCACGTGCAAACGGCGCGTGCAGAAGGTCCGGATTCTGTGCGTGGCGGATTTCTCCGGAGAGGTCGGGGTGAATGCCGCGCGCCGGTGCCGGGTGGGGCGGTGGAAATCGGAACCCGGTTCCATGGGGTGCGCCGGTTGCCTCGGAGTCGCAGAGGAATTCCGTGTCCCACGAGGTCAGTGGTGGTGTTGTGACAATCCTTGATCCCGTGGGGCATTCGCCCCGCAGGTGCGGGGAGACGCACGCCACCCTCCCGATGAGTGGACACTCTCCGGTCGGTGGTGGATTGTTATGATTTGCCAAGTCTTCCCCTGGTGATAACCAACTCAGCCATTGTCCGCTTTTTTCCTCCGCGTAACACCGGGGCGATTTCCCGAAATCCCGCACCCCTACGCTCGGTGGGCCGTGGCAGACGCCTCAGCGATCCCAAGGAGCCGATCATGGTCCCCACGATGATCCTCGTAGCCGACGACTCCCGAGACGCCCACCGACGCGACGCCCTGCACGGGTTGGCCGAGGCGGTGGCCCGGCGCGGTGAGGTGCCCGTCACTGCGGCCTTCGGTGGCCCCGACGAGGTCGGCGCCGCGATCCGCGCCGTCCGGGGGCCCAAGGTGGTGGTCCCCGCCTTCGTCGCGGGCGGCGACGTCGCCAGCGCCCACCTGCTCACCCGCCTCGACCTCGGGCGGGTGGAGGACGCGTGCCGGACGTCCCCGCTGGGAGCGGTCCCGTCCATCGTCGCCGACCTCGCCGCACGGCTCTCCGACTCGGGCCGCAGGCCCGACGACGGCGTGGTCCTGGCCGCAGACGGCACCACGGGAACCGAGGAGCGCCAGGTGGTGATGGACGTGGCACGGATGCTGAGCCGCCGTCTCTCCTCCCCCGTCCAGGTGGGGTACCTGCGCACCTGGGCGCCGACCGTCCTGGACGCCGTCGCCCGATTGCGCCGCGACGGGCGCGAACGGGTCGCCGTGGCCGCCTGGAGACTGGTCGACGGGCCCGACTTCGACCTGCTCCGCCGACTGGACACCACCGCCATCACCGCTCCGCTGTGGCCCTCCGAACTGGTCGTGGACACGCTCCTGGCCCAGCACCGGGCGGCCCGGGGCCGCCTCACCTGACGTTCCGGGGTCGGGGCCCGGTGGCGGTCGCGTCGCGATCGGCGACGACGCCGTTACCGCCGGGGCGAGGATGGGTATGGGGCCCAGGGGCGGGAAATCCCGCACCCGCGACGCGGTGCCCGCCGCACCGGCCACCGGTCGGCGGCGGTGCGGCCACGGCTCCGACGCGGTACCCGTACGTCGCCCCGGTGAGCGAGCCCCTCCCGGCGGGCACGGACGTGAGCGAACCGAAGGTGGATGTATGAACGACGGCACAGCGCAGTTCGTCGAGGACCGGCAGCGCCGCCGCCTGGAACGGCGCTTCGGGCACCACGTCACCGAGTGGTTGGCGGAACTGCCCGGAACCGTCGAGAAGCTGGCCACCGAGTGGCGACTGACGGTCGAGGGGCCGGCCCCGCACGGCCGTACCTCCGTCGTCCTCTACGTCCGCCGCGCGGACGGGGCCGAGGGTGTCCTCAAGATCTCGCCCGACAGCGGCCTCTCCGTCTCCGAGGCCGAACTGTTGCGCATGTGGGCGCCGTCTCGGCGGGTGCCCGACGTGTGGGGGGTGGACCCCGATCGCGGGGCGTTCCTCATGGAGCGGGTCGAGGGCTCCACGGTCGCGGCCTCCGGCGTGGTCCCGGCCATGGAGACCATCGGCGGGCTCATCGCGGAACTGCACGCGGTCCAGGTGGACCCGGTCGAGCTTCGGGAGCTGCGCCCGCTCAGCGCCCGGGTGCAGTTCGTGTTCGAGATGTGGGGCCGCGAACGCGAGGCGGGCGCGGCCGCGGACATCGTCCCGGCGCCCGTCATGCACCGGGGTGCCGCCAAGGCCCGCGACCTCGCCCACGGCGACCAGGACGTCGTCCCGCTCCACGGCGACCTGCACCCCGGCAACGTCATCGACGGCGGGTCCCGCGGCCTGGTCGTCCTCGATCCGCGCGCCTGTCTGGGCGACGGCGCCGCCGACGCGGTCGACTGGGCGGTGTGGAAGGCGTCCGGCGTCGCCGAGGTGGAGGGCCGGGTGGAGACGCTCTCCCGTGTCATGAGCGTGGACCCCGGCCGCATGATGGAGTGGGTGCGGGCCTTCGCGCCCTGCTTCGCCGTGGCCAAGGCCAACCGCGGGCAGACCGACTCGGTCGAGTTCGACCTGATGATGGACCTGTGCGGAGCCACCACCTCGTGACGCTCGCCTCGGCGCACCACCTCCAGGTGCGGAGCGGCCGGTCAGCCGTCCCCGGTCCGCACCGCGGCCCGGCCCGCACCACCCGCGTACACGCCGTCCTCGGGCACGTCAGCCGTCCTTCTCGAACCGGTAGCCCCGGCCCGCCTCCGTGATGAGGTAGCGCGGTCGGGAGGGGTCGGGTTCCAGCTTGCGGCGCAGCTGTGCCAGGTAGACCCGCAGGTAGTTGGTCTCGTTCTGGTAGTTGGGACCCCACACGTCGTGCAGGAGCCGACGCTGGCTCACCAGCTGGCCGGCGTTGCGGGCCAGCAGCTCCAGGACATGCCACTCGGTGGGGGTGAGCCGCACCTCCCCGCCGTCCCGGGTCACCCGCTTGGCGCCCAGATCCACCTCGAAGGACGCGGTGCGCACCACGGGGGCCTCCTCCACCGGCGCCGACCGGCGTTCGGCGGCGCGCATCCGGGCCAGTAGCTCGTCCATCCCGAACGGCTTCGTGACGTAGTCGTCCGCGCCCAGGTCCAGGCAGCGCACCTTCTCACCGGCGGAGTGCCGGGCGGAGAGCACGATGATGGGCACCTGCGACCAACCGCGCAGCCGCTGGATGACCTCGACCCCCTCCATGTCCGGGAGCCCGAGATCCAGGAGCACCACGTGGGGGAGGCGCTCCGAGGCCAGGCGCAGCGCGCTCTCGCCGTCCGGTGCGGTGTCCACGTCGTAGCCACGGGCCCTCAGGTTGATCCGCATCGCCCGGATGATCTGCACGTCGTCGTCGACGACCAGCACCCGCATGCCGCTCCTCATATGTCGCCCTCGTCCACCGCGCGCAGGGTGAACACCATGGTCAGTCCGCCGCCCGGGGTGTCCTCCGGGGCCAGGGTGCCGTGCATCGCCTCAACGAAACCACGCGCCACCGCCAGCCCGAGACCCACCCCGGTGCCCTGCGGGGTGTCGCCCAGGCGCTGGAACGCCTCGAACATCCTCTGCTTGGCCTCGTCGGAGACCCCGGGCCCCCGGTCCGCCACGCGCAGCTGCACGCTGTCTCCGTGCGCGCTGGCGGACACCAGCACCGGGGTGCGGGGGTCGGGGTTGTAGCGCACCGCGTTGGTGACCACGTTGGCCACGGCCCGGTCCAGCAGGCCCGCGTCCGCCCGCACCCGGGGCAGGCCCTCGGGGACGTCCACCACCACCGCGTCCCCCGGCACCCCCAGCAGGGTCGCCGGGAGGACCTCCTCCAACGCCACCGGCCGCAGCTGCGGCCGCACGCTGTCGGTCTGCACCCGGCTCATGTCCAGGAGGTTGCCGATGAGCCGGTCGAGCCGGTCGGCCGACTCCTCGACGGTCTCCAGCAGCTCCGCGCGGTCATCCTCCGAGAGGAGGATGTCCGTGGCCCGCAGACTGGACACGCTCGCCTTGATGGAGGTCAGCGGCGTGCGCAGGTCGTGCGAGACCGCCGCCAGCAGAGCCGTTCGTATGCGGTTTCCGGCCACCTGGCCGCGCGCCTCGGCCGCGTCCCAGGCCAGCCTCTGGTGCTCCAGCGCGATCCCCACCTGCGTGGCGAAGGCCTCCAGCACACCGCGGTCGGCGGCGGGCAGCACCCTGCCGCGCAGCCCTAGCGCCACCGTGTCGGAGACCGACACCAGCGCGTCCGCCTCCTCCGGGGCCTCGCACGCCGGCGCGCCGACACTGTGCACCGGGTACCAGCGGTCGTCGTCCAACCGCTCCAACAGCGTCGCCGACCGCTGCCCGAAGGTCTCCCTGATGCGCCGCAACAACGCCTGGAGGGGTTCGTTCCCGGACAGCACGCTGGCCGCCAGCAGGGCGACGGCGTCCGCCTCGGCCCGGGCGCGCAGGGCCTGGGCCGAGCGCCGGGCGGCCATCTCCACCATCGCCGCCACCAACCCTCCCACCAGTACGAACGCCGTCATGGACAGGACGTTGTCCAGGGACACCGACGGCCGCCCGTGCAGCGGCGAGAGCAGCACGGTGAGCAGGACCGCGCTCCACAGGGCGGAGGCCAGGGCGGGGCGCAGGCCGCCCACGGCCGCCGTGGCCACGGTGATCAGCAACAGCAGCAGCGGGTCGGCGGCCGGGCCCACCTCGGAGAAGACCGGCAGGGCCAGGACCAGGGTGACGAAGGGCGGGGCCAGGAGTGCCAGCGTCCACCCCCACAGCCGCCGGTGCTCGTTCAGCCCCCGCCCCGGGGCGGGCAGCGGCCAGCGGCCCCGGCCCACCTCCTCGTGCGTGACGATGTGCACGTCGATGTCGCCGGACTCGCGGGCCACGATCGTTCCCACCCCGGGGCCGAACACGTACTGCCAGGGTCGTCTGCGCGACGAGCCCAGGACGATCTGGGTGGCGTGGGCGCCGCGCGCGAACTCCAGCAGCGCGGAGGGCACGTCCGCGCCGACCACCTGGTGGTAGGTGCCGCCCAGCTCCGCCAGCAGGTGCCGCTGCCGCAGCAGTTCCCCGTTGGGGCGTTCCCCGATCCCGCTCGGCGGTACCACGTGCACCGCCAGCAGGTGGCTGGGCTGGGGGCGCCCGCCGCGCGAGCGGGCCGCGACACGGGCGGCGCGGCGGATCAGGGTCTCGCCCTCGGGCCCCCCGGTCAGCGCCACGACCACCCGTTCCCGTACCTCCCAGGTGTCGCGGATCTCGTGTTCGCCGAGATAGTGGCTGAGCCCCTCCTCGACCCGGTCGGCGGTCCAGAGCAGGGCGAGTTCGCGCAGCGCCGCCAGGTTGCCCTCGCGGTAGTAGTCGGCCAGCGCGGCGTCGACCCGCTCGGCGGGGTGCAGGTCGCCGTGGGCCATCCGGCGCCGCAGCTCCTGGGGGGTGGCGTCGACCAGCTCGATCTCGGCGGCGGCGCGCACTACCCGGTCCGGAACGGTGTACTCGGGCCGGACCCCGGTGATCTGGTGGACGACGTCGTACAGGGAGTCCAGGTGGTGGACGCCCACCGTGGACAGGACGTCGATCCCGGCCGCCAGGAGCTCCTCCACGTCCTGCCAGCGGGTCGCGTTGGGGGAGCCGGGCTCGTTGGGCCGGGCGAGGTCGTCCACCAGGACGAGTCGGGGCGCCCGGGTGATCACGGCCGCGGTGTCCACCGCCCCCGTCGCCAGGGGCGGGACGGTCTCCAGGCCCTCCAGCAGCGCGGAGGTCTGGGCCCGGCGGTGGGTGTGGACCGCGCCGACCACCACGTCGGTCCCGCGTTCGGCGCGGCGCCGCGCCTCGGCCAGCGCGTGGTGCGTGCTCCCGACCCCGGGGGCCGAACCCAGGTGGATACGGAGTGTTCCTCTCACGTCTCCCATTGTGGGTGCGCGACGCCGCGCACGCCGACGTTCGGGTGGGAAACCGGAGACGGAAGGTGACCGGAAGAGGACGACGGGAGATTCTTCACGTCTGGTGTCCGGTAGAACTTGAAGGGTCCTTTACGACAGATCAGACCACGAGGTAACCCCCATGGGACAGCCCCCGCCCCCGAACGGCCCGCAGGGCCCCTACCCCGGTCAGCCGCCCCAGGGTCCGCCGCCCGGGTACGGTCAGCAGCCGCCGCAGGGTCCGCCTGGCCAGTTCCCGCCCCAGGGGCCGCCTCCGCAGGGTCCGCCGCCCGGGTTCGGTCAGCCTCCGGGTTTCGGTCAGCAGCCACCGCAGGGACCCCCCGGCCAGTTCCCGCCGGGCCAGTTCCCTCCCGGTCAGTTTCCGCCCGGACCGGGCCCGCAGGGCGCTCCCAAGAAGAAGACCGGGCTGATCGTCGGCGCGGCGGCCGGGGCCGTGGTACTCGTCGCGGCCCTCGGCGGGGTCCTGATCGCGGTCAACTCCAGCGCGGTGTACACCTCGCTGCCCGACAACTGCGAGGACGCCTTCCACGCCGAGACCCTGAGCCCCCTCTTCTCGGGGTCCCTCCCCACGATGTCCGGTGAGTTCGACCGGGACGAGTACAGCGTCGCGGAGTCGTCGTTCGGCATCCTGGTGTGCTCGGGTGAGGTCGACGACGTGAACGTCGCGGTCACCGCCGAGCTGTTCGACCCCGAGGACATCCAGGCCGTGCGGGAGATGGCGGACACCTTCCGGGAGGACGAGGTCGCCGACAGGTTCATGAGCGAGGCCGCCGAGCCCGGCGTGGTCGAGGAGTACGACTCCGGCTACGGCGCCACGGGGGAGATCCTGTGGGACTTCACCTCGTTCGGGGACGACAGCGTCGTGGTGGCCGTCACCACGGAGGCCGGTCCCCTGACGCACGGGACCTCCACGAGCCTGTTCGTCACGGACAACATCGCGGGCCTCGTGGTCGTCAGCGACGGCGCGAACGAATACCCTGTCGAGGAGCTGTTCAGCGTCACGGAGTCCGTCTCCAAGGATTTGGCGCGCCAGCTCAGGCGGTCGGCCGAGAAGTAGATCCCCGGTCCGCTCCGCGGCCCTGAGGGTGCGGGGCGAACCGGCACCGGTTCGTCCCCGCCGCCCCCTCGGCGGTGGGTGTTCGGCCCCCGTCGCCCTCCACGTCGCCAGCCCTGGCGACACCGACCACGAGGCACCGTCATGGGACAGCCCCCATCCCCGCCCCCGCACGGAACACCCCACCCGTTTCCCGGTCCGCCGGGCCAGGGGGCGCCCCCCGGACCTCCTGGCGCGCCGCCGCCGGGGCCGGGTGGAATCGGTCCGCCCCCGCCTCCCGGGCCCCACCGACGGCGCCGGGGGCTGTTCCTGGGCGGGATCGGCGTCGGGCTCCTGACCCTCGTCTCCACCGTCGTGGTCGTGGTGTCCCTCAGCGGGAACAACGGCCCCTACGCGTCCCTGCCGGACTGCGACACCCTGCTGCCCCGCGAGGTCCTCGACGCGATCCCCGGGACCGACGGGGAGAGGGCCGAGGGCGAGTACCGGGGGCCGGACGACCTGGACGACGCGTCCCGTCCGTTGGAGAACGGCCCCCTGGGGCGTCTCTCCTGCGGTGCCGATATCCGCGACGGTGCCGACGCTCTTCTGGTCACGGTCTCGATCTTCGAGCCCCATGCCGACGACCCCGAGGCGGCCGATGAGCTCACCGGGTTCCTGGCCGATCGGTCGCGAGAGCGTACCGAGATCTGGGAGGAGGAGGCGTTCGACCAGTTGCTGGACCGGCCGGTCGGCGGTTGGCGCGAGATCGGGGTCGGGGAGTTCGGGTTCGTCGGCTTGCTCGACGACACCGACCGCGGCTCGTCCTCCCAGGTGGTGGTCGTGGAGTACGTCACCGACAACCTCTGGGTGCGGACCCTTTACCGCACCGAGGACCCCCAGGACGAGGCCGAGTCCTACCGGTACGCCGAGCGCTTCGCCCAGCGGTTGGACCGGCGGATCGCCCGTGAGGCCGAACCGGCCGGCTGACCCTTCCGGCCGGGCGCGGACCTCGGGCCCGCGCCCGGCGCGGGCTCACTCCCCGGGGATGAGCTTGCCCGGGTTGAGTACGCCCTCCGGGTCCAGCGCCGACTTGACCGCGCGCAGCACGTCGGCACCGAGCGGACCGAGCTCGGCGGCCATCCAGGGGCGGTGGTCGGTACCCACGGCGTGGTGGTGCGTGATGGTGCCGCGGTGGGCCACGATCGCGTCCGAGGCCGCCCGCTTGGCGCGGTCCCAGCGCGCGGCCGGGTCCTCGCCCGCCCCGGTGGCCACGGTGAAGTACAGCGAGGCGCCGGTGGCGTAGGTGTGCGAGACGTGGCACTGCACCACGGCGCCGCTCTCGTCGTCCTCCAGGGCGCCGGTCAGGGCGCTCACCACGGCCCTGTAGAGCGGCAGCAGGTCGCTCCAGGACGCGGCGGTCTCCAGGGTCTCGGCGAGCACGCCCGCCGACAGCAGGGTGTCCCGCAGGTAGGGGGCCTGGAACCGGGTCTCGCGCCAGTGCGCCACCGGGTCCGGGCCGAGCGGCGTTCCGCCCGCCGCCTCCATGGCCTCCCGGACCACGGCCGCCCGCGCCCCGACCTCCGCGTCGGTGCCCTCGAACCCGAGCACGGCCTGACAGCCGGGGACGGCCTCGCGGCCGCCGAGGGCGGCGTTCACGAAGGTCTCGGTCTCGTCGGACAGGCGCGCCATGGTGGGCCGGGTATCCGACTGGGCCAGGGCGCGCAGCGCGTCCACCCCGGTGGCGTAGTCGGGGAAGGACCAGGCCTCGTCCAGGACCCGCTCCGGCCTGGGCCGCACCCGCACGGCCACCTCGGTGATCACCCCGAGCGTGCCCTCCGAGCCCACGAGCAGGCGGCGCAGGTCGGGTCCGGCGGCGGAGGCGGGCGGGCCGCCCGCCTCCAGGGTGCCGCGCGGGGTGGCGACCCTCAGGCCCACCACCATGTCCTCGAACCGCCCGTACCCGGCGGAGGCCTGGCCGCTGGAACGGGTGGCGGCGTACCCGCCGATGGTCGCGTACTCGTAGCTCTGCGGCGTGTGCCCGAGGGTGAGCCCGTGCTCGGCCAGCAGGGCCTCGGCGTGAGGGGTGCGCACACCCGCGCCGAGGACGGCGGTCAGGGACGTGGCGTCCAGGGTGAGCAGCCGGTTCAGGCGGCGCAGGTCGAGGGTGACGACCGCGCGGAAGCCGCCGTCGAGGGGGGAGACGCCGCCCACCACGCTCGTGCCCCCGCCGAAGGGGACCACGGCCACGCGTTCGGACGAGCACAGCGCCAGGACCCGCTCCACCTCGTCGTGGTCGGCGGGGTACAGCACGGCGTCGGGGGCCGGGGCCCGCCCGGCCCGGCGGGCGAGGAGGTCGGGTGTGCTCTTGCCGCCCGCGTGGAGGAGCCGAGTGGCGTCGTCCACGCGCACGTTGTCGGACCCCAGTGCCTCGGTGAAGGCGTCTCGCAGCCGTTCGTCCAGGCGGGAGGCGGACAGCTCCACGTCCGACTCGGGCACCGGGGGCATGTCCGTGGTTCGGGTGCGCAGCACCTGGGAGACGAGTTCACGCAGTCCGGGGTCGAGTTCCTTGGCCCTGGCGGGGTCGCCCCAGGCGTACCAGCTCATGTCCGGGGCGGTCGCGGCGGTGTCGGCCGGACTGACGGAGTCGGGCGCAGTGCGAGCATCGTGGGTCATGCTCTACAGTTTTACACATGGCGTCAAAACGTAACGTAGAGGACCAGATCCTCGACGCGGCCCGCGCCTGCGTCGAGGCCTTCGGCGTCCGCCGCACCACGCTGACCGACGTGGCCCGGCGCGCCGGTGTCAGCCGCCCCACCGTGTACCGGCGCTGGCCCGACGTGACCGCGCTGGTCGCCGACCTGCTCACCCGCGAGCTCCGCCACATCCTCCTCGCGGCAGGGGCGGTCCCGACCATCGCGGGAGGGGGGTCCTCCGCCCAGGGCGCCGGGAGCATCCGAGCGCAGCTGGTCCGGCACGCCGCCGGGGTCGCCCGCGCGATGCTCGCCCACCCGCTGGTCACCCGCATCGTCGACACCGAGCCCGAACTCCTGGCCACCTACACCTTCCACCGTCTCGGCAGCAGCCACCGCGCCGCGCTCGACCTCCTCGAACCGGCCGTCGCCGAGGGCCAGGCGGACGGCTCGGTGCGCGCCGGGGACCCCGCCGTCCTGGCCCACCTGCTCATGGTCACCGTGCAGAACACGGTGACCTCCCACCACTTGTTCGCCGACGTCCTCGACCACGACGGCCTCGTCGACGAACTGACCGCACTGCTGGACGGCTACCTGAGGCCCTGACCGCCGACCGCCCGTCACGGCACCGCGACCCGCGCCCCCGCCCCGGCCCACCTTCCACGGAAAGGACGCCCCGATGCGTCAGCACACCCGGTCCGCCTCCCTGAACGCCGCCCGGCGCGCCGTCGACCTCGCCGACCTGGAGGCCCGTCCCTCCGTGGACGTCCTGGTGGTCGGCGGGGGCGTCACCGGGGCGGGGGTGGCCCTGGACGCCGCCTCACGCGGCCTGTCCACGGTGCTGGTCGAACGGGAGGACCTGGCGTTCGGCACCAGCCGCTGGAGCTCCAAGCTGGTCCACGGTGGGCTGCGCTACCTCGCCAAGGCGCAGTTCGGCATCGCCTACGAGAGCGCCCGCGAGCGCGACGTCCTCATGCGGGTCACCGCCCCCCACCTGGTCCGGCCGCTGCCCATGGTCGTGCCCGTCTTCAGGGGTTCGGGGTGGGCGAGGTCGCTGTTCGTCCGCACCGGCATGGGGCTGGGGGACCTCCTGCGCGTGCTCTCCCGGACCCCCTCTTCGGTGCTGCCCGCCCCCCGCCTGCTCAACGCCCGCCAGACCGTCCGCCTCCTACCGGGTGTGCGGACCGAGGGGCTGATCGGCGGCATCCTGTCCTTCGACGGCCAACTGGTCGACGACGCCCGCCTGGTGGTGGGGATCGCCCGGACCGCCGCCCGCGAGGGCGCCCGCATCCTCACCCGGTGCCCGGCCGAGAGCGTCGGTGCGGACGGAGTGGTCCTGCGCGACGGGACCACCGGCCGGACGTTCCCGGTCCGGGCCCGCGCGGTGGTCAACGCCACCGGCGTGCACGCGGACGTGCTGGACCCGAGCATCCGGTTGAACCCCAGTCGGGGCACCCACCTGGTCCTGGACGGCGCCGCCCTCGGGAGTCCCTCGGCCGCGCTCACCGTTCCGCTGGAGGGGAGCGTGAGCCGGTTCGTGTTCGCGCTGCCCCAGCCCGACGGCCGGGTCTACGCCGGGCTCACGGACGAACCGGTGGACGGCCCCGCCGAGCGGGTCCCGCGGGTGCCGGAGGAGGACGTGGACTTCCTGCTCGCCCAGTTCAACCGGGCGCTGAGCACCGGTCTCACCCGGGACGACGTCATCGGCTCCTTCGCCGGCCTACGTCCGCTGCTCCAGGGGGACGGCTCCAGCGCCGACCTCTCGCGCGAACACTCGGTGTCGGTGGCGCCGAACGGGACGACGACCGTGGTCGGCGGCAAGCTCACCACCTACCGGGCGATGGCGGAGGAGACCGTCGACGCGCTCGTGGCCGCGCACGGCCTGCCCGCGGGGCCGTGCCGCACCCGCACGCTCCCGCTCGTGGGCGCGGCCTCCCACGAGGAGCTCGACTCCCTGGACGTCCCGCGCCACCTGGTGGCCAGGTACGGGACCGAGGCCCTCGACGTCGTCGCCGAGGCCGGGGACGACCCCGCCGCCCTGACACCCGTCTCCCGGGGCGTCACCCCCGCCGAACTCCGTTTCGGTGTGCGGCACGAGGGGGCCATGAACGTTGCCGACCTGCTGGAACGCCGGACCAGGCTGGCTCTGGTCGACACGGAGCGGGAGCTCGCCGAGGACGCCGCGAGGGAGGCCCTGACCCGGATGTAGTGCGGCAAGGAGGGCGTATGCGGTGAATTCGGGAACTCGCCACACCAGGAGCCCCTGTTCCGCCACGATGTGATCGCGTAAGGTCATACCGGTTCGAGCCCTCACCTCCCCCCTCGGACACTCCCGCAGCCGCCCCCGTTCCGGCGCGCCCGTCCTACTGAGCCGCCTCGCCGAAGGAGTCAACCATGCCCACGCTCGTTGCCGTGCCCTCCCTCTCCAAGAACGAGGACGGGGTCCTCGGGAGGGTTCCGGACGAGTACCGGCACTACTTCAACGGCAGGGTCCCGGTCCCGTTCACCAAGCGCCGCTGGGAGTTCGCGGGCGAGCCGGTCAGCGTGCCGATGGTCCGCGCGTTCCTCGACACCTGCGCGGCCGGGCGCGACGCGGAGTACCGCTACCTGTTGACCCTGCTCGGTGCCGAGCTGGCCACCAACGCGATCCGGCACAGCCGCTCGGGGGAGCCCGGGCAGAGCTTCGTGGTGCGGGTGGACCGGGGGCCGAACGGTCTGACGGTCACCTGCAGGGACAACGGGACCCCCGTCAACGCGCTGAGAGACGAGGGGGGACAACTGTTCGCCTCCCTGCCGGAGGAGCGCCTGACCGCCGAGGACGGGCGGGGGCTGGCGCTGATCGACAGCTTCGCCACCACGTGGGGGGACAACGGGCACCCCAGCATCCGCAAGGTGTGGTTCCACCTGGCCTACGACATGACCGGGAGCTCCTGGCCCGCCGCCTGACCGGGGCGGGGGCGGCCCCTTGCCAGTGCGCGTGACGCGTGCCACGATCTCCTACCTGAAGGCAGTTGTGACGCGGGTCACGTGAGGGGGCCGGTCCGGCACCCTCGGTCACGTGGCCGCCCCGACCATCCCCCGCCCGCCGCCCCCTGCGGCGCTTCCCCCAAGGTGCCCCCCATGGACTCCGCCCTCACGACGATCGGCCTCCCGGTCGCGCTCGGCATCATCATGCTCGGCCTGGGACTCTCCCTGACCGTCAGGGACTTCACCCGCCTGCTCTCCATGCCCTGGACCATCGTCCTCGTCCTGGGGTGCCAGATCGTCCTGCTGCCCCTGTTCTGCTTCGGTCTGGTCCTGGTGTTCGTCACCCGCTTCGACCTCTCACCCCTGCTGGCGGTGGGCATGATGATGGTGGCCGCGTCCCCGGGCGGCACCACCGCGAGCCTGTACAGCTACCTGTTCAAGGGCAACGTCGCGCTCAACATCTCGCTGACCGCCGTCAACTCCCTCACGGCGATGGTGACGCTGCCGCTGGTCACCGGGTTCTCGCTCGGCTACTTCACCGAGGGCGGTTCCATCGGGCTCCAGACGGACAAGATGATCCAGGTCTTCGCGGTCATCCTCGTCCCCGTCGTGATCGGCATGGTCGTCCGCGCGAGGCTGACCTCCTTCGCCGAGCGCATGGAACGGCCGGTCAAGCTCGGCTCGATCCTGGTGCTGGTCGCCGTCATCGTGGGCGCGATCGCCGCCGAGTGGGCCCACCTGCCGGAGTACATCGTCTCCGTGGGCCTGATGGTGCTGGTCTTCAACGTGGTCAGCCTCGTGATCGGCTACTGGGCGCCACGCCTGGTCGGCACCGAGCGGCCCGAGGCCGTCGCCTCGTGCATGGAGATCGGCCTGCACAACACCACGTTGTCGCTGACCATCGCCGTGACCGTCCTCAACAGCACCGAGATCGCCATCCCCTCGGCGGTGTACGGCGTGCTGATGTTCTTCACGGCCGCGGCGGCGGGCGCCCTGCTCAACCGGCGCGGGGTCCGGGAGGACCGGGCCGCCGCCGGGGCCGTGTGACGGGCGGACCGCCCCCACCCCCCGCCCCGACCCCCGCCCGGAGCGCGGTCCCGGACCCCGGGCGGGCGCGGACGCTCAGGCCCGGTGGCTCAGGTAGGCCAGGACCGCCCGTACCCGCCGGTGGCCGCTGTCGGTGGGTGCCAGGTCGAGCTTGTGGAAGATGTTGCCGATGTGCTTGTGCACGGCGTTGGTCGTGACCACGAGCCGTGCCGCGATCTCCGCGTTGTCGTGTCCCTCGGCCATGAGGGCGAGGACCTCCCGCTCCCGCCCGGTCAGGGTCTCCAGGGGGTCCCGCCGCCGCGACGTGAGCAGCTGCTGCACGACCGCCGGGTCCATCACCGTGCCGCCCCCGGCCACCCGGTCCAGCGCCTCGGTGAACTCGCTCACCCGGCCCACACGGTCCTTGAGCAGGTACCCCACCCCGCCCTGGCCGTCGGAGAGCAGTTCACCCGCGTAGTCGCGCTCGACGTACTGCGAGAGCACGAGGACGGGCAGGCCCGGGTGGGCCCGGCGGGCGGCGATCGCCGCGTGGATGCCCTCGTCGCGAAAGTCCGGCGGCAGGCGTACGTCCACCAGGGCGAGGTCGGGACGGTGCTCGTCCACGGCGGCCGCGAAGGAGGGCACGTCCGGGGCGACGGCGGCCACCTCGTGTCCGCGGGTGGACAACAGGAGTTTGAGGCCCTCGGACAACAGGACGTTGTCCTCGGCGATCACGATCCGCACGGCAGTTCCACTCTGATCGTCGTCGGTCCCCCCGCGGGGCTGCGCACGGTCACGTGGCCGTCCAGCGCCGACGCCCTGCGGCGCAGCCCCTGGACGCCGCTTCCGGCGGCCTCGTCCACACCTCCGTGCCCGTCGTCGGACACCTCCACCCACAGCAGGTCGGCCTCGCGGGCCAGGCGGACGCTGATCGTCTCCGCGCCGCTGTGGCGGACCGCGTTGGTGACGGACTCGGTGACGGCGTAGTAGGCGGCGGTCTCCACCGCCACCGGGAGGGCGCCCGGGTCGGTGACGTCCAGTCGTACCGGCAGGGTGGTCCGCCCGGCGAGCGCGGTGAGCGCGCCGGGCAGGCCCCGGTCGGCGAGGATGGGCGGGTAGATGCCCCTGATGACGTCGCGCAGCTCGGTCATCGCCTCCTCCGTGCCGGTGTGCGCCCGTTCGAGGAGGGCGGCCACGGCCGGGTCGGACGCGGCCTCCTTGGCCACCCCCAACTGCATGGCGATCGCCACCAGCCGCGCCTGGGTTCCGTCGTGCAGGTCGCGTTCGATCCTCCGCAGCTCCGCGCCGTGCGCGTCGACCACACCGGCCCGTGTGCGTTGGAGCTCGTCCACGCGCCGTGCGAGGATCTCCTGTTCGGAGGGGGCCAGCGCACGGACGCACATCCGTGCGTGGACGTCGGCCAGGGGGACCGTCGCCCACCGGAGGAACGCGAGCCCCACGGCGAGCTGGAGCGCGGCGGCCACCAGGGCGATCCCCCAACCGTCGACGGTGACCCCCAGCTGGGCCGGGCGGTCGTCGACGGGGAAGGTCCACCACAGGAGCGACGTCACGGCGTTGACCACCATGCCGGGGCCGATCACGGCCAGACACCCCAGGACGACGCTCACCACGGAGAACAGCGGCAGCCACGCGAGCACCCGCCAGGTGGCGGGGGACCGCACCAGCGTGCGGAACCGCCCGTCAGGGGGCCGGGGCAGGTCCGGTACGTCGATCCCCAGCCAGCGCGCGGAGCCGCGCCGGTGCCAGTCGGCCCAGGCGGTCAGCGACCGGACCCACCGTGACATCAGGAACGGGCCGATCCCGCTGAGGGGCAGGGCCAGCGCCACCACCGCGGTGAGCGGCATCGCCACGAGGGCGGCCATCCCGAGGCCCAGTGCCGCCACCAGGCGGCCGCACGCCCTGACCGGGCGACCCCACACCTTCCACATCCCGCGCTCCTCAGCCGAGTGTCCACGACGGCGGCCTCCGCCGTCCCGCACCAGTCTGGGGCACCGGAAGGAGGGCGACACTACAGCTGGCTACCGGAAGCGGGGCCCGGTCAGTCGTCGTCACCGTCGTCGGACGTGAGGGCGTCCACGGCGACGGCGACCGCGATGACCAGGGCGGGATTGCCAGCGAGGTCGTGGCGGTGCGTGTTGACGTCCACCGCGTAGGTGTCGCGTACCCGGAACCACTTGCGGGAGACGACCGCCACGGTGCCCTCCCGGTCGCTGATCGAGTACTCCTTGTCGAAGAAGCTTCCGACGACCTCCCAGTCGGGGGCTCCGGAGACCTCGACGGCGAGCTTGTCCCGCACCGGGTTGAAGAGCCTCTTGCGGACGGTGGCGACGGTCGAGCCGTCGTGCTCGACGGTCATCTGGTCGCGGACCTTGAAGAGCTTCTTGCGGATCACCATGAGGACCTCGCCGCCGGGGTCCTTCAGCTCGAAGGTGGTGCGCAGCCGCAGGGCCTTGCCGTCGACCCAGAACGCCTTGGCGCCCTTCTCGTCGGTCACCCAGAAGTCGTCGCCGATGTCGAACACGCGTTCACGTACCAGAAACCTCATGCCCCGACGCTAACGGAACCGGGGGACGCCCACCAGCGCGGTCCGCCCGCTACGCGGACCTTCCGCGCTGTGAAAGCCAGATCGCCAGGACCACCAGAACGCACCCGCCCAGCTGGACGGGGGTCACCCGCTCGCCCAGGAACACCGCGCCCATCGCCACCGCGAGCACCGGCGGGAGCACGAGGATCGCCGCCCCGGTGCTCGCGGACAGCCGGGGCAGCGCCGAACCCACCAGCAGCCAGGTCAGCACCTGCCCGGTCAGCGCCAGCAGGGCCAGCCACACCCAGGCCCTCGCGTCCAGCGAGACCAGGTCGATCCCGCTCCACAGCGCGCCCAGCACCCCGGCGGCCAGCGCCGCGGAGGCCGTGGACACGCACACCGGCGTCACCGTGTGCCCCTGCCCGCCACCGAGCCGGGACAGGAAGAGGTAGCCCGCGTAGGTCACTCCGGCGGCGCACCCGTAGAGCAGGCCCAGCCACGGGTTCCCCTCGGACGCGGCGCCCGGGCCGGGGCCGACCACCCCGGCCGTGAGGGCCACCCCCGCCAGCATCACCGGGACCGCCAGCAGAAACCGCAGCGGGGCCCGGTCGCCCAGGAACACCCACGCCAGCAGGGGGAAGACCACCACCTGGATGTTCAGCAGCACGGTGGCCATACCCGCGCCCACGTGCTGGATGCTCGCCACCCAGAACACGTAGTCCACGCCCAGCAGGAGTCCGGCCGCCAGGTCGGTCCCCACCAGCCGCAGCGCCCTCGGGCCCACCCGGCGCAGCTCCAGCAGGGCCATCGGAACTAGGACGAACAGGGCGAGGGCGCACCGGAGGAAGGCCGCCGTGCCGGTGTTGGCCCCGGACAGCTTCACGAACACCCCCGTCGCGGAGGTGGTGCCCGACCCCACGACCGCCAGGAGGACGGGGTCGACCCGGTCCAGCAACGACCCGCGCCCCGGCTTGCGCCTCGTGTCCGTACCCGTCACCGGCTCCGCTCCCCTTCCCGTCCGCTGCCCGCGCGGGCAGCAGATCCAGGGTGACGCCTCCAACCCAGAAACAAAAGCGCTGTTTTGTCGCAGGTAGTCAGTAGTGTTGCTTACGTGTTCGGCTTGGAACGACTCAGGGCGCTGGCCGCCGTACGGACCCACGGTTCGATCGCGCGCGCCGCTAGGGTCCTGCACGTGACCCCTTCGGGCCTGTCCCAGCAGCTCGCCAAACTGGAGCGGGAGGCCGGTCAGCGCCTCCTCGAACCCGACGGTCGGACGGTCCGGCTCACGCACGCGGGCCGGGTACTGGCCGGGCACGCGGACCGGGTGCTCTCCCAGGTCAGTGAGGCGCAGGCCGAACTCGCGGCGCTCGACCGGCAGATCCTCGGACCCCTGCGCCTGGGCGGGGTGGGCAGTGCCGTGCGCAACCTGCTCCCCGACGCCCTGTCCGCCCTGCTCCGCGAACACCCCCGGCTGGTCCCCACCGTCCGTGACGGCGAGGTCGTGTCGCTGGTCCCCCCGCTCCTGCGCGGTGAGCTCGACCTCGTCCTCGCCGAGAGCTGGTCCAGTCGTCCGGTGGCGCTGCCCGCCGGGGTCCGGTCGGTGGAACTCCTGGAGGAGCGTGTCCGCCTCGCCCTCCCCGAGGGCCACCCCCTGGTCGGACCCGCCCCCGTCGCCCTCGCCGCGCTGGACACACCCGGTGGCCTGCCCTGGGCCAGCTGCCCGGCGGGGACCGAGCCCTACGAGGCGATCCTCCAGGCCCTGCGCGCACAGGGCGTCGAACCGGACCTGCGGTACACGCTCGCGGAGATCCCCTCCCAACTGGAACTGGTGGCCGCCGGACTCGCGATGGCGCTCGTCCCCGACCTCGGACGACGCACCGCGCCCGAGGGGGTCCGGTTCCTGCCCACCGACCCGCCCCTGCATCGGTCCATCAGGGCGGTGTGGAGGGCCGACGCCGAGACACCGGCGATCCGCGCCTGCGTCACCGCCCTGACCCGACACTCGGCCGCCCACGCGGCCGGGCACTCCGACACCCCCGACCCCGCCACCGAACCGAGCACGTGAGGAACCCCGTGAACACTGCCTGGCACACCCGACCCATGGCCGCCTTCGACGTCGAGACCACCGGACTCGACGTGGAGGGCGACCGGATCGTCACCGCGGCCCTGTGGCGCATCGACCCCGCGCACCGGTCCAAGGAGGTCACCACCTGGTTCGCCGACCCCGGCATCGAGATCCCGGCGGAGGCCACCGAGATCCACGGCGTCACCACCGAACAGGCGCGCGCCGAGGGCCGCCCGGCCGCCGACGTGGTCCCCGAGATCGCCGCGGCCCTGGAGGCGGTCGTCTCCGAGGGGTTGCCCGTGGTGGTCTACAACGCCCCCTACGACCTCACCCTGCTCGACCGCGAACTCGCGCTCCACCGCCCCGGCCGTCCGCTGAAGGTCCAACCCCTGGTGGTGGACCCGCTGGTCCTCGACAAGCGGGTGGACACCTTCCGGCGCGGCTCGCGCAAACTGGTCGACGTCTGCGCCCACTACCGTGTGCCGCTCGCCCAGGAGGAGGCGCACGGCGCGGCCGCCGACGCCCTGGCCGCCGCACGGCTCGCCTGGCGGATCGCCACGGCTCACCCGGAGATCGCGGAGATGACCGCCGAGGAGCTGCACGCCGCCCAGGTCGCCTGGAAGGCCGAGCAGTCCGCCAGCTTCCAGGAGTACCTGCGCCGCCGCGACCCCGACGCCGTGGTCGACGGCTCCTGGCCGATGATCGCGGCGCCCGCCTGAGCGCGGGGCCGGTCTGCGGGCCGTGGGTGATCTCCCGAGGTCCTGGGGGTGCGGGGAGTCCTCCAGGCCCCTGGTCGCAGGACGAGCACCAGAAAAGGTCCCGGACCGGTCGGGGCGGAGCCGCCCGCCGCGCGTCGGTGGAGGGCCCGGCTTCCCGGAAGGAGGGACTGACCACTTGCGGCCGCCGAAGTGCCCGGACCACGCGAAAGACCGGCGGGACGAGGTCTCCGCCGGTCTTCCTGCTTCGCTGTGCCCCCTGGAGGATTCGAACCTCCGCACCCGGCTCCGGAGGCCGGTGCTCTATCCCCTGAGCTAAGGGGGCGCGCTGCGAGAACAACTGTAGCAGGGGTTCCGGGAGGGTTGACCACCCGAGCGGCCCACCCGGTCCCCACCGCCGCCGGATACTGGATTCCAGTGGTGCCGCCACGCTCGGCGGCGGTAGTGTCACGGGCGTGAACGCCCTTCCCGTACGGGTTCTCGTCGTCGAGGACGACGAGGTCATCCGCGAGCTCATCCGCCTCAACCTCGAACTGGAGGGGTTCGAGGTGTTCACCGCCATGGACGGCCAGGACTGTCTGGACCGGGTCGGCCACGTCGACCCCGACGTCATCACCATGGACGTGATGATGCCCCGACTCGACGGCTGGGCCACCGTCGAAAGGCTGCGGTCGGACGGTTTCGCCCGCCGCATCGTCATGGTGACCGCCCGCGCCCAGGCCGACGACCGCCGACGCGGGGAGCGCATCGGCGTGGACGACTACCTGACCAAGCCCTTCGACCCCGACGAGCTGGTCGACCTCATCAGGGCGCTCCTCGGGGAGGGCGACGGCGGGATCGGGGGAGCGGCGTGACCCCGTTCCGGCTGGAGGCCCTCGTCCGCCGCGCCGCCGCGGACGCGTTCGGCCTCGACGACGCCGACGTGCCGTTCGTGTGGCCGCGGGCCGACCACGCCGTCGAGGGGGCCGACGCCGCCGTCGCCCTGGCACCGCGCCTGGTCGGCCGGGTCCGCGACGCGCTGCCCCGGGGGCGCGACGACGCCCACCGACGCGCGGTGTCCGGGCGGATCGTCGCCCGGATCGAGGCCATGGCCGACGGAGGCGAACCCGACACCGCGTTCGCGGGCGTGCACGCCGACCACCGGGGTTTCGCCAACTTCACCTTCACCCGCGAACAGCGCGAGGACCTCCTGCGCGCCGCCGCCGACGGCCCCCGCTACCTCACCGGCCGCCCCTGGACCGGGGCGGGGGAGTGGCCCCGCACCGACCTGCACGAGGCCGGACCCCTCGCCCAGGCCCGCCGTTACGCCCGCGCCGACGCACGCGCCCGGATCGCCATGGCGGTGGGCGCGCACCCGCCGCCGCCCGGCCCCGGGGGAGAGGTCTCCTGGCGCGACCGCTACCTCGACACCGACCAGTCCGCCCTGTTCACCCCCTCCGGGCGCGCACTCGGCCGCATCGGCGAGGCCAGCGCCCGCATCGCCTTCTGCCGCTCGGTCCCCGAACGCCCCCGCGAGAACGAGACCACGGGCCGCGACCTGCCGGTGCTGCCCTCGGCGGACCACCCCGGGGCCTGGTCCCGGCTCACCGAAGCCAACCCCGCCTTCCGGCTGCGCTACGCCCACGCGCACGCGCTCAGCAGTACGCGCTGGGCCGCCGGGCAGCGGGACGAGGGGCGCGGCTCGGCCCGCGCCCGCTGCCACCACGCCCACGGCGCGAGGGTGCGCGGACTCCTCTTCGACGGTCCCAGCGTCCTGGACACCGCCGCGCGCCGAGAGGAACCCCATATCCTGGTGAGATACCTGGAAGCGCTGACCAGTGCCTACGATGAGTGGCGGACCGGTCCCGCCGTCGCGGCCGAACCGGCCACGGGCCCGGAACCGGTCCGGGCCGCGCCCGACCCGGCGCTGCCCGCAGCCGTCGCCGGTGTGGTCGGCACCGGTCTCTTCCTGCTCGGAGTGTCGGCGCCCACAAGGCTGTAGACACCCGACGGCCGCGAACCCGGTGGGGCCAGCCCAACCCCTGTGTTCCGATCGGCTTGGTGGACAATGGGGCGGGGTCACCGTCCCGGCCCGCCCGGCAGCCTCCTCGCCGCACCGAGACCAGCCAGCCCAGACGCACCGCAGTCCCAGCCGAAAGACCGTCATGAGCCGCTACGCCCACCCCGCAGGATCACGCCACGCGGAGATCCTGCCGGAGGACAACCCGCCGCTGCCGCCCGAGGACCTCAACGCCCTCGACCCCCGGATCTGGCCCGCCACCGCGCGCCGCTCCGACGGTGAGCTCACCGTCGGCGGGGTCGGTGTGCGCGCACTCGCCGCCGAGTACGGGACACCGCTCTTCGTCATGGACGAGCAGGACTTCCGCGCCCGCGCCCGCGACTACTCCACGGCCTTCGCCGACGCCGACGTCTACTACGCGGGCAAGGCCCTGCTGACCAAGGCCGTCGCCCGCTGGGTGGTCGAGGAGGGGCTCAAGCTCGACGTGTGCTCCGGTGGGGAACTGGCCGTGGCCCTGGCGGCCGGGGTCCCCACCGACAGGGTCGCCATGCACGGCAACAACAAGTCGGTGTCCGAACTCCGCCGCGCCGTGGAGGCCGGGGTGGGCCGGATCATCCTCGACTCCCTCGACGAGATCGACCGCCTGGAGGCGGTGGCCGCGGAGTCCGGCGCGCGCCCCAGGGTGCTCATCCGCGTCACCACCGGTGTGGAGGCCCACACCCACGAGTTCGTCGCGACCGCCCACGACGACCAGAAGTTCGGTTTCGCGCTGAGCACCGGCGCCGCCGCCGAGGCGGTCCGTCGCGTCCTGGCCGCCGACCACCTGGAACTGGTCGGACTGCACTCGCACATCGGCTCGCAGATCTTCGACACCTCGGGCTTCGAGGTCGCCGCCCGCCGCGTCACCCGGTTCCTCACCCAGATCCACGAGGAGCTCGACGTCACCCTGGCCGAGCTCGACCTCGGCGGCGGGCTGGGCATCGCCTACACCGCCGGTGACGACCCGCTGGACCCCAAGACGATCGCCACCAGCCTCACCGCCATCGTGCGCCGTGAGTGCCAGGACGCCGGTCTGCCCGTGCCGCGCATCGCCGTGGAGCCGGGGCGCGCCGTGGCCGGTCCGGCCGGGATCACCGTGTACGAGGTGGGCACCGTCAAGGACGTCGAGGGCATCCGCACCTACGTGAGCGTCGACGGCGGCATGAGCGACAACATCCGCACGGCCCTCTACGGCTCCGAGTACACCAGCCAGCTGGTGTCCCGGGAGAGCGACGCCGAGCCGATGCTCTCCCGCTTGGTCGGCAAGCACTGCGAGAGCGGCGACATCATCGTGCACGACCTCCACCTGCCCGCCGACCTGCGGCCGGGCGACCTGGTGGCGGTCGCGGCCACCGGTGCCTACTGCTACTCCATGGCGAGCAACTACAACCACCTGCCCCGACCCGCCATGGTGGCGGTCCGGGACGCGAACGCGCGGGTGATCGTGCGCAGGGAGACCGAGGAGGACCTCCTCCGCCTCGACGTAGGCTGAACCGTCCGCCCCGCGGGCGCCGCACGGGCGCCCGGCAGGTCCGGACACGAGAGAAGTGGGAGTCACGCCCAAATGGCGATGAAGGTGGCGCTGCTCGGATGCGGCGTTGTGGGTTCGGAAGTCGTCCGCCTGGTCAACGAGCAGTCCGAGGAACTGGCCGCGCGGATCGGCACGCCGATCGAGATCGGCGGCATCGCGGTCCGCCGACTGGACCGCGACCGTGGCGTCGACCCGGCGCTGCTGACCACCGACGCCACGGCGCTGGTCACCCGCCCGGACATCGACGTGGTGGTGGAGGTCATCGGCGGGATCGAACCGGCCCGGTCGTTGATGCTCGCCGCGATCAAGTCGGGCAAGTCCGTGGTGACGGCCAACAAGGCCCTGCTCGCCGAGGACGGTCAGACGCTGCACGCGGCGGCCCGCGAGGCCGGGGTCGACCTCTACTACGAGGCGTCCGTGGCGGGGGCCATCCCCCTGCTGCGGCCGCTGCGCGACTCCCTGGCCGGGGATCGGGTCAACCGGGTCCTGGGCATCGTCAACGGGACCACCAACTACGTCCTGGACCGGATGGACTCCCTGGGATCGGGGTTCAACGAGTCCCTGGAGGAGGCCCAGACCCTCGGTTACGCCGAGGCCGACCCGACCGCCGATGTCGAGGGGTTCGACGCCGCCGCCAAGGCCGCGATCCTGGCCCGGCTGGCGTTCCACACCCAGCGCGTGACCGCCGCCGACGTCCACCGTGAGGGCATCACCGGGGTGTCGGCGGCCGACATCGCCAGCGCCCGCGCGATGGGTTGCGTGGTCAAACTCCTGGCGATCTGCCAGCGCTCCGAGGAAGGTGGTTCCGTGGGCGTGCGCGTCCACCCGGTGATGCTGCCGGTGGAGCACCCCCTGGCCAGCGTCAAGGAGGCCTACAACGCGGTGTTCGTGGAGGCCGAGTCGGCCGGGCGGCTCATGTTCTACGGCGCGGGCGCGGGTGGGACCCCCACCGCCAGCGCCGTCCTGGGCGACCTGGTGGCGGTGGTGCGCAACCGCCTCGCCGACACCTCGGTGTCCGAGGGCGCGCACGACACGGGCCTGCCGGTGCACGACATGGGCCAGACCATCACCAGCTACCACGTGGCGCTGGACGTGGCCGACCGCCCGGGTGTGCTCTCGAAGGTCGCGGAGATCTTCGCCGACCACGGGGTGTCCATCAAGAACGTGCGCCAGGAGGGGACCGGGGACGACGCCCAGCTGGTGTTGGTCAGCCACCCCGCCCCCGACGCGGCGCTGAGCAGCACCGTGGAACGCCTCAGCGCGCACCCCATGGTCCGCGACGTGGCCAGCGTGATGCGTGTGGAGACCTTCCAGGAGTAGGGGGCCGGGGTCGCCGCTCGCGGCCCCGGACACCACCCAATGCGTCCACATCGTGAGAAACCTGCCCGGGATGCAAGACGACTCGGGCGGGGTCATAGACTCGTGGCTGGTGGGGGAGGATCTCTCCGCGACACCCACCCGCTTTCCCACGCGCGCCGAGTCCGGCCGCGCGTCCAGCGCAACCGCACCCACCCGAAAGGGACACCGTCGTGAGCATGGCACGGGCGTGGCGAGGCGTCGTCGAGGAGTACCGCGACCGCCTTCCCGTCAACGAGAACACCCCCGTCGTCACCCTCCAGGAGGGCGGCACTCCGCTGCTGCCCGCCACGCGCGTATCCGAGCTCACCGGATGCGAGGTCCTCCTCAAGGTCGAGGGCCTCAACCCCACCGGTTCCTTCAAGGACCGGGGTATGACCATGGCCATCACCAAGGCCGCCGAGGACGGCGCCAAGGCCGTCATCTGCGCCTCCACCGGTAACACCAGCGCCAGCGCCGCCGCCTACGCCATCCGCGCGGGGATGACCTGCGCGGTCCTGGTGCCCCAGGGCAAGATCGCCATGGGCAAGCTCGCCCAGGCCCTCGTGCACGGCGCCCGCCTGCTCCAGGTCGACGGCAACTTCGACGACTGCCTGGAACTGGCCCGCAAACTCAGCGTCGACTACCCGGTCGCCCTGGTGAACTCGGTCAACCCCTACCGCCTCCAGGGGCAGAAGACCGCCGCCTTCGAGATCGTGGACGCCCTGGGCGACGCCCCGGACATCCACTGCATCCCGGTCGGCAACGCGGGCAACATCACCGCCTACTGGATGGGGTACACCGAGTACGCCAAGGACGGCGTCTCCACCCGGGCACCGCGCATGTTCGGTTTCCAGGCCAGTGGTTCGGCTCCCATCGTCGACGGTGCGCCGGTGACCAGCCCGAGCACCATCGCCACCGCCATCCGGATCGGCAACCCGGCCTCCTGGAAGCTCGCCGAGCAGGCCCGTGACGAGTCGGGGGGCCTCATCGACAAGGTCACCGACCGCCAGATCATGGCCGCCTACAAGCTCCTGGCCGCGGAGGAGGGCGTGTTCGTCGAGCTCGCCTCGGCCGCCAGCGTGGCCGGACTCCTCCAGGCCTCCCGGGCCGGACTGGTCCCCAAGGGCAGCCGCGTCGTGTGCACGGTGACCGGCAACGGCCTCAAGGACCCGGACTGGGCGCTGGCCGGAGCCTCCTCCGCCACCACCGTGCCGGTGGACGCGCAGGCCGCCGCCCGCGCCCTCGGCCTCGCCTGACCACGACACGCCCGGACGTCGCCGCCTCCCCTTCCGCCCCGCCGGGCCGGAAGGGGACAAGGGTGGCCGACTCCGGCCACGGAGTCCGGCCCCGTGCCGCGCCCGCGTGCGCCCGGCCCCAGAGAACGAGAAACGAGCAGGAATGACCCCACCACGCCCCGACCGTGTCCTGGTCCGTGCCCCGGCCACGAGCGCCAACCTGGGGCCGGGATTCGACGCCCTGGGCCTGGCCGTCCAGTTGTTCAACGAATTCCACGTGGCCGTGCGTGCGGACGGTGAGCTCCGTGTGCGTGTGGAGGGGGAGGGCGCGGGCGAGGTCCCGCTCGACGGGCGCCACCTGGTGGTCCGTGCGATGAGGGAGGCCTTCGAGCGGTCGGGGGAGAAGCTCCCCGGGCTGGATCTGCACTGTGTGAACGGGATTCCGCACGCGCGGGGGCTGGGGTCCTCCTCGTCGGCGATCGTCGGCGGGGTGGCGGCGGCCGCGGCCCTCCTGGGCCGGTCGGCTCCCGGCGGCGGCCCGGACCGGGAGTGGGTGTACCAGGTCGCGGCGGACATCGAGGGGCACCCGGACAACGTGGCGCCGTGTGTCTTCGGCGGTTACACGGTGGCCTTCCGCGACGGTTCGTCCTGGGGGGCGGCGCGGTTGTCTCCGGACGAGCGGCTGCTGCCGGTGCTGTGTGTGCCGGGGTGGCGGTTGTCGACGGAGCGCGCTCGGGGCCTGTTGCCGGAGTCGGTCCCGCACGCGGACGCGGCCTTCAACGCGGGGCGCGCCGCGCTGATGACGGCGGCCGTTTGTGGCCAGACCGAATCCCTGTACGCGGCCACGGAGGATCGGCTACACGAGGCGTACCGGGCCCCGGCCATGCCGCGTACGCTCGAACTCGTCCGTGACCTGCGGGGACGCGAGAACCTCCCGGCGGTGGTCTCGGGCGCCGGTCCGACGGTGCTCGTTCTGTGTTCCGTGACGGAGGGCCGGGCGCGGGAGGATTCGCCGGAAATCACCCGGCAGGTTGATTCGATTCGTCTGAGGGCGGGTAATGATTGGGTCATACGCCCCCTGCACATCGAGCCGGTGGGGGTGCGGACCCCATCTCCCCATCCGTAGCATCTGTGTCGAGGAATAGCCGTGGCCTCTGGTGATGTTAGGCTTGGTGAAGCACCAGATGCCCCGTTGCGGGGCGTGTGCTCATCCGCCACAACGGCTTCCGCGTCCCATACTCCGGCGGTCCGATCTCTCGACCTGTTGGAAGCGGTGGCCCAAGTGTCGATCCAGCGGATTTCCCGCTGTGCCCACGTCTCCCGAGTACGCTCCTCCGTCATGGTCGGGTGTGCCCTCGGGGCAGACAGGCAACACCTCCGAGCCACCCGCCCCGACGTCTGGCTGTACCCAGAGCCCGCCGCGATTGGGTAGGGGACCGTCTTCGCCGGTTCCGACATCCACGTGGGGCACGCCCTACCCGGCCCCTGCCGGTTCGCACCACCGGGCCGGCCGCTCAAGCACTCCGCTGACGGCCGAAGCCCGCTCCTTGGGAAGGACCCTTAGTGAGCGACACCACCGAACTCCGAACGGACGCGGCGGTCGACAGCAAGAAGAGCACCGACGCCTCCTCGGAGGCCGGAGAGGCCACGACCACGCGGTCTCGCACCGCCTCGCGCGGCACCGGGCTCGCCGCCCAGAAGCTCCCCGAGCTCCAGAAGCTCGCGTCGAGCATGGGCATCACCGGCACGGGGCGCATGCGTAAGAGCGACGTCATCGCCGCGATCGAGGCCAAGCAGGGCGGCCCGGTCGGCGGTCCCACGACGGCCAAATCCGCAAAGAAAGCCGACACCACCGCCAAGGCGGGTAAGGTCGAGGCTACTGACGGCCCGGCCGAAGCCCAGTCTCCCGCCAAGTCGGGCACGGACGAGGCACCGCGCAAGAGCGCCGGTGAGCGGTCGTCCGACCAGGCCGTGACCGAGACCCAGGGCGGGCGGGGCGACAAGCCCTCCCGTAACCGCCGGTCGTCCCGCAGGCGCGGTGACGAGTCCGGTGACCAGGCCCGCTCGGTGGACGGCACCGACTCCTCTACCTCCGCGAGCAGCGTGACCAAGACATCCAGCACCCCCCAGAAGAACGGCCCCGACTCCGAGGACCGTGACACCAGGTCCGGGCAGGGTCGCGAGCGCCAGCGCAACCGTCGCAACCGCAACCGCGGCGGTGACGACCAGAACGCCAACAACGGCGCCGACCGCCAGCAGGGCGGCGGCGGTGGCGGCCAGAACCAGGGCCGTGGCGGCGGCGGTAACAACGACGACGACGACTTCGGCGGTGGCCGCCGCCGCGGGCGCCGCCGCGACCGCAGGGACCGCCGAGGCGGGCGCGGGGGCGGCCAGGAGCCGGAGCCGGTCATCGGCGAGGACGACGTCCTCCTGCCGGTCGCGGGCATCCTGGACATCCTGGACAACTACGCCTTCGTCCGCACCACCGGCTACCTGCCCGGGCAGAGCGACGTCTACGTCTCCCTGGCCCAGGTGCGCAAGCACGGTCTGCGCAAGGGCGACCACATCATCGGTGCGGTCCGCCAGCCCAAGGACGGCGAGCGCCGGGAGAAGTTCAACGCCCTGGTGCGCCTGGACTCGGTCAACGGCATGTCGCCGGACCAGGCCCGAGGCCGTCAGGAGTTCTCCAAGCTCGTTCCGCTCTACCCCCAGGAGCGTCTGCGCCTGGAGACCGAGCCCAACATCCTGACCACGCGCATCATCGACCTGGTCGCGCCCATCGGCAAGGGCCAGCGCGGCCTGATCGTCTCGCCGCCCAAGGCCGGTAAGACGATGGTGATGCAGTCGATCGCCAACGCGATCACCGAGAACAACCCCGAGTGCTACCTGATGGTCATCCTCGTGGACGAGCGTCCCGAGGAAGTCACCGACATGCAGCGCACGGTCAAGGGCGAGGTCATCCACTCGACCTTCGACCGCCCGGCCGAGGACCACACGGTCGTCGCCGACCTGGCGATCGAGCGGGCCAAGCGACTCGTCGAGATGGGCATGGACGTGGTCGTCCTGCTCGACTCCATCACCCGCCTGGGCCGTGCCTACAACCTGGCGGCCCCCGCCAGCGGACGCATCATGTCCGGTGGTGTGGACTCCACCGCCCTCTACCCGCCGAAGCGGTTCTTCGGCGCGGCCCGCAACATCGAGGGCGGCGGCTCGCTGACCATCCTGGCGACCGCGCTGGTCGAGACCGGTTCGCGCGCCGACGAGGTGATCTTCGAGGAGTTCAAGGGCACCGGCAACATGGAGCTCAAGCTCAACCGGTCCCTGGCGGACAAGCGGATCTTCCCGGCCGTGGACGTGGACGCCTCCAGCACCCGTAAGGAGGAGATCCTGATGTCGCCGGAGGAGCTGAACGTCGTCTGGAAGCTCCGCCGGGTGCTGCACGCCCTGGACACGCAGCAGGCGATCGAGCTGCTCCTGGACAAGATGAAGGAGTCCAAGAGCAACGCCGAGTTCCTCATGCAGATCCAGAAGACCACGGTGGGCCCCGAGCGCTCCTAGACCGCTCCGCGCTCCGTCTCGCGAGGCCCCCTTCCCGGGTTCGGGGAGGGGGCCTCGCGTGTGCGGGGTGGGGTCAGTGGAGGCGGTTTCCGGAACGTGGAAGCCGATGATCACTGATGTGTCTCGGATCACACAGGGGGGCTGGTGGGTGGTCGCCCGTGAACGTAGGGTCACGCGGGCCGGAGTGCACACCCCCCTACCAGGGAGCCACCTGGATGGACAACCTCGCCCTGCTCAGTCTTCTCGCGCTCACCCCGATCCTGGTCGTCGGAGTCCTGCTCGTCGGATTCCGCCTCCCCGCCATGTACGCGATGCCCGCCGGCTACGTGGTCGTGGTCACGATCGCCGTCCTCGTCTGGGGGACCGACCCGACGACCGTCGTCGCCTCCACCCTCCAGGGCCTGATCCTCGCCGCGGGCCTGCTCTACATCATCTTCGGCGCGCTGCTCCTGCTCTCCACCCTCACCAGGAGCGGGGCCGTCGCCACCATCCGCCGCACGTTCACCGATATCAGCCCGGACCGCCGCGTCCAGGCGATCATCATCGGTTGGTTGTTCGGCAGCTTCATCGAGGGCGCCTCGGGGTTCGGCACCCCCGCCGCCGTCGTCGCGCCCCTCATGCTCGCCCTCGGCTTCCCCGCCATGGCCGCCGTCATGGTCGGGATGGTCATCCAGAGCACCTCGGTCAGCTTCGGCGCGGTCGGCACCCCGATCCTCGTCGGCGTCGGCGGCGGACTGGACGGCGGGGGAGGGGTGGCGGCGCGCGCCTCCGAACTCGGGATGAGCTTCCCCGAGTACGTCACCGAGATCGGCTTCCAGACCGTCCTGCTGCACTCGATCACCGGGACGCTCGTCCCCCTGCTGATCTGCTGCCTGCTCTGCGGCTTCTACGGTGGGCGAAGGCGCTTCTCCGAGGGCCTCGAAGTGTGGCGGTTCGCGCTCTTCAGCGGGCTGGCACTGACGGTTCCCTCGCTCCTGTACAACTACTTCCTCGGCGTCGAGTTCACCAGCCTCCTCGGCGGACTCACCGGTCTGGTCATCGTCGTCCTCGCCGCCAGACGGGGCTTCCTCATGCCGAAGCGGGTCTGGGACTTCCCCCCGCGCGAGGACTGGCTGTCCCGCTGGACCGGCCGGATCGAGTCCGGCAGCGCGGACCAGACGGCCGACACCGGCCGCCGCGTCGGCTTCCTCAACGCGTGGGCCCCCTACCTCCTGGTCGCCGCCCTGCTCGTGGCCACCCGTACCGCCGAGCCGGTCAAGGACTGGCTCTCCGGTGTCACCGTGGGCGCCACCGACATCCTCGGCACGTCGATCGGGGACTCCGTGGCCCCGCTCTACTCGCCCGGGGCCACCTTCATCCTGATCTGCCTCGTCACCTACGGGCTGCACCGCATGCGGCCCAGGGAGATCCTCGACTCCTGGCGGATGGCCGGGTCCCAGCTGGCCGGGGCCGCCGTGGCCCTGCTCTTCGCCGTCCCGCTGGTGCGGGTCTTCATCAACACCGGCGGGGAGTTCGGGGCGACCTCCCTGGAGAGCATGCCGCTCACCCTGGCCACCGGGGCCGCCGAACTCGGTGGCCACCAGTGGCCCCTGCTGGCGCCCTGGATCGGGGCGCTCGGCGCTTTCGTGGCCGGGTCCAACACCGTCTCCAACCTGATGTTCTCCCTGTTCCAGCACTCCACCGCCGAACGCATCGGGGTCCCGCCCGAGAAGGTCGTGGCGGCCCAGGCCGCCGGTGGCGCTGCGGGCAACATGATCACCGTGCACAACGTGGTCGCGGCCTCCGCCGTGGTCGGCCTCGCGGGCCGGGAGGGCGACATCCTCCGCCAGACGGTCTTCCCGCTGACCTACTACCTGCTCACGGCCGGTTCGCTGGCGTACCTGTTCATCCACGGTCCGGGCGCCAACGCCGGGCTCCTCATGCTCTGCCTCACCCTCGGGGCCGCCGCCGCCACCCTGGCGTGGCTGCGGCACCGGGACCGGCGCACGTCCCCGGCCGCGACGGCGCACCGCCCGGGAGGGCCGAGGGGAGGCGGGGAATAGGTACTGGTCCCGGCATGGTTGATGGTCTGGCAAACTGGTATCAGGGAACGGCCCTCCTCCCCGGGGGAGAGCACGCCGCCCTCTTACCTGGATCGCCGCGACACCGGTTCGCGCATGGTCAACGAACACCGCCCCACCTCCCACGGTGGTGCGGTCGTCATGCGTCCGGCGGTCGCGCACTAGCAAGGAGACACACATGCAGGCCGACATCCACCCCGAGTACGTCCCGACCGAGGTGACCTGCACCTGCGGGGCGCAGTTCGTGACGCGCAGCACGGTGCCCGAGGGCAAGATCCGCGCCGACGTGTGCTCCGCGTGCCACCCCTTCTACACCGGCAAGCAGAAGATCCTGGACACCGGTGGCCGGGTCGCCCGCTTCGAGAAGCGCTTCGGCAAGCGCAAGTAGCGCTGCCCGTCGTCCGGTGGCGCCGCCCCCCGCGAGAGCGGGCGGCACCACCGGGCATCCAGGCGGTCCCCCGCACGGGGGAGACGGACAGGGCGAGCGACAAGACGGGAACGTGGGAAAGTGAAGCTGGACGACCTTCTTGGGGAGTACTACGAGCTGGAACAGCAGCTCGCCGACCCCGAGGTGCACGCCAACCAGACCAAGGCGCGCACGCTGGGCAAGCGCTACTCACAGCTCACCCCGATCATCGAGGCCTACCGTCAGCTCAAGGAGGTCGAGAACGACATCGACGCCGCCCGTGAGCTGGCCGCCGAGGACGCCTCCTTCGCCGAGGAGGCCGACCGCCTGACCGAGGAGGCGGAGCAGCTCACCGAGCGCCTGCGCGTCCTGCTCGTCCCGCGCGACCCCGCCGACGACAAGAACCTCATCATGGAGGTCAAGGCCGGCGAGGGCGGCGAGGAGTCCGCACTGTTCGCGGGCGACCTGGTCCGCATGTACCTGCGCTACGCGGAGCGCCAGGGCTGGAAGACCGAGGTCATCGACGCCACCCACTCCGACCTCGGCGGGTACAAGGACATCACCATCGCCTTCAAGAACCGGGGCACCCCCGAGCCCGGTTCCGGCGTGTGGCCCATGCTCAAGTTCGAGGGCGGTGTCCACCGGGTCCAGCGCGTCCCGGTCACCGAGTCGCAGGGGCGCATCCACACCTCCGCCGCCGGTGTCCTCGTGGTCCCCGAGGCCGAGGAGATCGAGATCGAGATCCACGAGAAGGATCTGCGCGTCGACGTCTACCGCTCCTCCGGGCCCGGCGGGCAGAGCGTCAACACGACCGACTCCGCCGTCCGGATCACCCACCTGCCCACCGGCATCGTGGCCTCCTGCCAGAACGAGAAGAGCCAGCTCCAGAACAAGGAGCAGGCCATGCGCATCCTGCGTGCCCGCATCTACGCCGAGGCCCAGGCGAGCGCCGACGCCGAGGCCTCCGCGGAGCGCAAGAGCCAGGTCCGCACCGTGGACCGCTCCGAGCGCGTGCGCACCTACAATTTCCCGGAGAACCGCATCTCCGACCACCGGGTCGGCTACAAGGCCTACAACCTGGACCAGGTCCTCGACGGGGAGCTGGACGGCGTCGTCAAGGCCCTCGTGGACGCGGACACCAAGGAGAGGCTCGAAGCCGCCCAGTCATGAACTTCCTGCTCGACGAGGTCGCCCGCGCCACACTCAGGCTCGCTGAGGCGGGCGTGGCCTCACCCCGTACGGACGCCGAGGAGCTCGCGGCGTTCGTGCACGGTGTCCGTCGAGGGGAACTCCACGCCGTCGCCGACGCCGACTTCGACGCACGCTACTGGGAGTGCGTCTCCCGCCGTGAGGCACGCGAACCGCTCCAGCACATCACCGGCCGCGCCTACTTCCGGTATCTGGAACTCCAGGTCGGGCCGGGCGTCTTCGTGCCCCGGCCGGAGACCGAGATCATGGTGGACTGGGCGATCGAGACCCTGCGCGCCATGGACGTGGCCGACCCGCTCGTGGTCGACCTGGGTTCCGGCTCCGGAGCCATCGCGATCTCCATCGCCCAGGAGGTCCCCCGCTCCCGGGTGCACACGGTCGAGGTCGACCCCGGAGCGCTGGAGTGGACCCGCCGCAACATCGCGTTCACCGGACACGCCGACCGCGTCACCTCCCACGAGGGCGACATGCGTACCGCCCTGCCCGAGCTCAACGGCCGCGTCGACCTGCTGATCAGCAACCCCCCCTACGTGCCGACCCGGGAGGCCGCGGTCATCCCGCCCGAGGTGCGCGACTACGACCCCGCGCCCGCCCTGTGGTCCGGTGAGGACGGGCTGGACATGATCCGCGCGCTGGAGGCGGTCGGCCGCAGGCTGCTCCGCCCCGGCGGGGCCATGGCGATCGAACACCACGACGGCCAGGGCATCGACATCCCCCGGTTGTTCCCCGAGGACCGGGGTTGGCGCGACGTCCTCAACCGCAAGGACATGGCCCGGCGCGACCGTTTCGTGGTCATGCGCCGCGCCGACGGCGACGGTTAGGGGCCCGTGCCCGCCGAGCCGCACCCCCATCCCCACCGCAGGACCGGCAACCGAGCCCGGTCGACCGAGATTGAGGTGAACGCAGGTGAGCCGCATCTACGACTGCGCGGACGAGAGCGCCCGCAGGGACGGCGTCGCCGACGCCGCGTCGGCGGTACGCCGAGGTGACCTCGTGGTGCTGCCCACGGACACCGTGTACGGCATCGGCACCGACGCCTTCAGCCCGAAGGCGGTGGCCAGCCTTCTGGAGGCCAAGGGCCGTGGCCGGGACATGCCGCCGCCGGTGCTGGTGGGTTCCATGCGTGCCGCGACCGCGCTCATCGAGGACCTGGGCAACCACGGCCGGGACCTCATGGAGGAGTTCTGGCCCGGACCGCTCACCCTGGTGTGCACCGCCACCCCCAGCCTGTCCTGGGACCTGGGCGACACCAAGGGCACCGTGGCCGTGCGCATGCCGATGGACCCGGTCGCCCTGGAACTGCTCAAGGAGACCGGTCCGATGGCGGTGAGCAGTGCCAACAAGTCCGGTCAGCCCGCCGCGACCACCGCGGGGGAGGCCATCGAACAGCTCGGTGACGACGTCGCGGTCTACCTGGACGGCGGTACGGCCGAGAGCCCGGTCGCCTCCACCATCGTGGACCTCACGTACGCGGTGCCCCGGGTGCTGCGTTCCGGGGCGATCTCCATCGAGCAGTTGCGCTCGGTGTGCGGCACGGTGATCGGCGAGCTGCGCAAGGGCCGGACCAAGCCGAAGAAGGCGCAGGAGGAGGACGAACCCGACACCGGGACGGCCTCCGGGGAGCCCGGGACACCGGAGGCGTCCGCGCCCGGGGCCGCGGGGCCGGAGACCGACGGGTCCCGGGACACCGACCGCTCCGAGAGCTAGAGGGATCAGGCAGTGCGGGAGTACGCGCTCACCTTCGTCATCGCCGCCGCGGTGACCTACCTGCTCGTCCCGCTGGTGCGCCGGTTGGCGATCGCCTTCGGGGCGGCTCCGCCGGTCCGCGACCGCGACGTGCACACCGAGCCCATCCCGCGCCTGGGCGGGCTGGCGATCTACGGGGGGTTCGCGGCGGCGCTGCTCATCTCGGCGCAGCTGCCGCACCTCCAGAACGTGTTCGTCGCCAAGACGTGGATCGGCCTGTTGCTGGCGGGCGGACTCATCACGGTCATCGGCGTCGTCGACGACCGCTGGGGGATGGACGCGCTCAGCAAGCTGGCCGGTCAGGTGGCGGCCGCGGGCATCCTCGTGTGGCAGGGCGTGCAGCTGCTGTGGCTGCCGCTGCCCGGGACCCAACTGTCACTGGGGCCCTGGCTGGGGGCGATGATCTCCATCCTGCTCATCGTGGTGACCATCAACGCGGTCAACTTCGCCGACGGCCTGGACGGCCTCGCGGCGGGCATCGTCGGTATCTCGTCGTTGGCGTTCTTCGCGTACTACTACGTGGTCGCGGTGGAGCAGGGGTTCGTCCGCCAGTCCTATCCGGCGATGATCGCGATCATCCTGGCCGGAACCTGTGTGGGCTTCCTCTTCCACAACTTCCACCCGGCGCGGGTGTTCATGGGCGACACCGGTTCGATGCTGCTGGGTCTGCTGTTGACCTCCATCACGATCACGGTCACCGGGCAGTTCGACGCCAACACCGCCCGGGAGGAGTTCAACTCCTCCGGACTGGTCGTCTTCCTGCCGATCGCGCTGCCGCTGCTGGTCATCGCGCTGCCCCTGGCGGACCTGGTGCTGGCGGTGCTGCGCCGGACCCTCGCGGGCAAGTCGCCGTTCGCCCCGGACCGAGGTCACCTGCACCACCGGCTCCTCGACATGGGGCACACGCACACCCGGGCGGTACTGCTCATGTACCTGTGGGCGGGGATCGTCGCCTTCGCCGCCGTGTCGCTGTCCATCTTCGACTCCGCCCTCATCGTCCTGACGGTCACGGTGCTGGTGGCCACCTGTGCGGTCGGTCTCATCGCCCTGCCCCGGCTGCGGCGGCGTGGGCTGCTGCCGTGGAACCGGGGAAACCGGGTCGCGGAGAAGGCAGATCACCATCGTTCAACCGATGGATAAACGCCGCGTCACGTTCGGGACGGAGGTCCCACAGGGTGTGCCGAATGTGCGCTGGTGTGAAGCTCGCGGCGAGTGTGGTCAAGGTGACACAAGGCCCGAAGTGGCCGTGGATCGGGGCTTTCGCGAGGCGTTAAGGCCGCGTTAAGGGCACCCTGGATTTGGCACCAAAAACCTTGTGATAGCTTTCACGAGCAGGTACTCACTGAACCCCACGGAGCTTCGTCATGCAGGAACACGACGCCCGGATTCTCCGCGGCGCCGCGCTTCCGAGCGCCGCGTGCGGGGTCCTGGCCATCGCGGTCTCGGCCCTTCTCGCGGGAACGGCCGGAGCTCTCAGTTCGGCCTTGGCGGTCGGTATCATCCTCGCCTGTTTCGGCCTGGGGCAGTGGGCGGTCATGATGGTCACCCGGAGGAACAAGGACCTGTTCCTCGCCGCGAACCTGCTCGGTTTCGTCGTCAAGATGGCGCTGCTGGGCATTCTGTTGGTGACCCTGGGCCGGAGCCCCCTCGTCACGGACCTCAGTAGCAACGCCTTCGTCTACAGCGCGCTGGCCGTCGTACTGGCCTGGCTGGGCGGGCAGACCTGGGCCACCTCCCGGGCGAAGATCCTTCACGTGGACCCGAGCGAGAGCTCGGAGAACACGTGATGGGGTGCCCCGCCGCGAGCCGTCGAAACGGGCGTAATACCCTGTTCCACGGCGGGCGGACGGCCACGGTCCAGTCAAGCCCCACATGCTATATTCCGGAGCGAGATGAGCAGCGAACCAGCCAGGAAGAAGGACCCCAGCGCGCCCCCGGCGCCACGCGAGTCCGACGGCTGGGCGCTCTTCTCCACTCTGCTCGCGGGTGTGCTCGTGTGGAGCGCGATCGGCTGGGGAGCGGACAGGCTCCTGGGATTCCAGGCTCTCTTCCTGCCCATCGGGGCCGTTCTCGGCATGGTCGGTGCGATCTATCTGATCGTCGCCAAGACACGCCACCTCTGAGCTCCCCGCAGTTCCGCGTCGCCCATCTCGCGACGACGCTAGCAGTCACAACCATCAACGAGGCTTTCTTGCGTCACGACGAAAGGATTCGCCGTGAGTGCTGACGTGCGCATTCTCGCGGCCGACCCGGGTTGCCATCTCGGCGACAGCGGTTGCGCGTTCGAGGCTCCCACCATCAAGATGTTCTTCCCGGAGCCGTGGGTCGCCAACATCCCCGGCAGCGCGGGCATCGACCTGTACCTGGTTCTGTTGCTCGTCGCGCTCGGCGCGGTCCTGCTCCTGTGGTCGTGGTTCAGCAAGAAGCTGAGCCTCGTCCCCGGCCGCAGGCAGAGCGTCGGCGAAATGCTCATCCTGTTCATCCGGGACAACATCACCCGGCCGACCATGGGTGAGAAGGGTGACAAGTTCATCCCGTTCATGACGGGTGTCTTCACCCTCATCCTGGCGATGAACTTCACCGGACTCATCCCCGGCATGCTCCCGGTCAACAGCAACCTCGCCTTCACGGTGATGTTCGCGCTCACCATCTACGTGATGACGATCGTGATCGGCATCAGGCACCAGGGTGGCTGGGGTTACTTCCGGAACCAGATCTTCCCCCCGGGCATGCCCAAGTGGATCTACGTCCTGGTCACCCCGATCGAGATCCTCTCGGTCTTCCTCATCCGCCCGGTAACGCACGCCCTGCGTCTGTTCGCGACCATGTTCGCGGGCAGCCTGCTGCTGGCCGTGTTCGCCTACGGCGGCTGGTACATGCTCAACCTGACGGCCGAGCCGATGCTCGCCGCGGTCTCCGTGCTCTACTCCGGAGCCGCCCTGATCGGCTACGTCGCCTTCTTCGTCTTCGAGATCGCGATCATGCTGATCCAGGCCTTCGTGTTCACGCTGCTCGCGAGCCTGTACCTCAACCAGTCGCTCGAAGCGGCTCACTAAAAGACCCCCTCCACGTTCCCCCGATCCCGTGATCGGACCAGGGCGCGGAGAGCTTCTGACCCGTCCACACCGGCGAACTGACCAATCGCGGAACGCGACGCCGGACGTCGAGTAAAGGGAAACACCATGGACATCGCTGCGATCACCGGCAACATCAACACCATCGGTTACGGCATCAGCGTCATCGGCGCCGGTATCGGTGTCGGTATCGTCTTCGGTCTCGGCATGCAGGCCATCGCCCGCCAGCCCGAGGCCCGCGGCCCGCTCCAGACCAACATCTACCTCGGCTTCGCCCTCATCGAGGCCCTGGCCATCCTCGGCTTCGTCCTCGCCTTCGCGGCCCCGTAAGTCGGAACCGTCAACCGTTTCCTGATGGCAACTGACGCGAAGGAGGGCTGACCATGCTGTTGGAGTTGGCAGCCGAACCAAACATTCTGCGGATCGACTGGGTGAAGTTCACCTTCGGCGCGATCGCGCTCGCCGTGGTCTACATCTTTGTGGTCCGCAAGTCGGTCCCGAAGGTGATGAAGGTCCTCGATGAGCGTCACGACGCCATCGAGGGCGGCATCGAGCGCGCCAAGCGAGCCGAGGCCGAGGCCGAGGAGATCCGTCAGCAGTACCGCGAGAAGCTCGAAGAGTCGCACCGCGAGTACGCGCAGGAGCTCGAGAAGGCCAAGGAGCAGCGTGCGGCGATCATCGCCGAGGCTCGCGAGGAGGCCCAGGTCGAGGCCCAGCGCATCATCGACGCCGCCAAGGCGCAGATCGAGGCGGACCGGCAGCAGGCCTTCGTCCAGCTGCGCGGCGAGATCGGCACCCTGTCCACGGAGCTCGCGAGCCGCATCGTCGGTGAGACGCTCAGTGACAGCGCCGCTCAGACCCGTGTGGTGGACCGGTTCCTGGAGGAGCTGGACCAGGACGAGAGCGCGAAGCAAGCCGGGGTGCGCTGATGCGTGGTATCAGCCGTAGCTCCCTGGCTGAGGCGATCCGGCGCCTGGACGAGAACGTCCTGGCGTCGGCCAGCGCCGAGCAGGCGGTCTCGCTGGGTGGCGAGCTCTTCGAGGTCGTCGCCCTGATCAGCGGCGAGCACTCGCTCCGCCGCTGGCTGGCGGACCCGGCCAACGACCCCGAGAAGAAGACCGCCCTGATCGGTCAGATCCTCGAGGGCAAGGTCTCGCCGTCCACGGTCATCGTGGTCAGCGACGTGGTCTCCCAGCCGTGGTCCACCGGGCGCGACATGCTGGACGCCCTGGAGCGGACGGCGGTCTACGCGACCGTCGCCTCCGTCAAGGGCACCCGCCTGGACGAGCTCGAGGACGAGCTGTTCCGCTTCCAGCGGATCGTCGTCGCCGAGCCGGAACTGCGTTCGGCCCTCACCCGTGAGGGCGTGGCCGACGAGCACCTGCGCGCGCTGGTCGAGAACCTGCTCTCGGGCAAGGTGAGCTCCGCGACGCTGGCCCTGGTCGGCCAGGCGGTCACCCACCCCCGGGGTCGTACCCTGGAGCAGGCCCTCGACAACTTCGGACAACTGGTGGCCGAGCGCGCGCAGCGCTACATCGCCGTGGTCCGTACCGCCCACGCGCTGAGCGAGACCCAGCAGACGCGCCTGCGCACCCTGCTGAGCCGCAAGCACGGCCGCGAGATCCACCTGAACATCGAGGTCGCCCCGGACATCCTGGGTGGACTCTCCATCCAGGTGGGCGACGAGGTCATCGACGGCACGATCGCCGGGCGCATCGCTGAGGTCCAGCGCCGCCTGGCCGGCTGACGCGAAGACAAGCAAGCACGCACGGCGCCGGCCCGGCGCCATTTGAGAGCAAGGACAACGTAGAGATGGCGGAGCTGACGATCCGGCCGGATGAGATCCGGGACGCGCTACAGCGCTTCGTCCAGTCGTACGAGCCTGACGCCACCCGCGCTGAAGAGGTCGGTACCGTCACCTACTCCGGTGACGGCATCGCCCGCGTCGGTGGCCTTCCCTCGGCGATGGCGAACGAGCTGCTGGAGTTCGAGGACGGCACACTGGGCATGGCCCAGAACCTTGAGATCGGCGAGATCGGTGTCGTGGTGCTGGGTGACTTCACCGGCATCGAGGAGGGGCAGAGGGTGCGTCGCACCGGCAAGCTCCTCTCGGTCCCGGTGGGTGACGACTTCCTCGGCCGCGTGGTGGACCCCCTGGGTAACCCCATCGACGGCAAGGGTGAGATCGAGTCGAGCGAGACGCGCGAGCTGGAGCTCCAGGCCGCGACGGTCATGGAGCGCCAGCCGGTCGGCGAGCCGCTGCAGACCGGCATCAAGTCGATCGACACCATGACCCCCGTCGGTCGCGGCCAGCGCCAGCTGGTCATCGGCGACCGGCAGACCGGTAAGACCGCGATCGGTATCGACGCGATCATCAACCAGAAGGCGAACTGGGAGACCGGCGACCCCACGAAGCAGGTGCGCTGCATCTACGTCGCGGTGGGTCAGAAGGGCTCGACCATCGCCAGCGTGCGCGGCGCCCTCGAAGAGGCCGGCGCGATGGAGTACACCACCATCGTGGCCTCCCCGGCGTCCGACCCGGCCGGCTTCAAGTACCTCTCCCCGTACACCGGTTCGGCCCTGGGCCAGCACTGGATGTACGAGGGCAAGCACGTCCTGATCGTCTTCGACGACCTGACGAAGCAGGCCGAGGCCTACCGCGCCGTGTCCCTCCTGCTGCGCCGCCCGCCGGGCCGTGAGGCCTACCCGGGTGACGTCTTCTACCTCCACTCCCGTCTCCTGGAGCGCTGCGCCAAGCTCTCCGACGAGCTGGGCGCCGGTTCGATGACGGCCCTGCCGATCATCGAGACCAAGGCGGGCGACGTCTCGGCGTACATCCCCACCAACGTCATCTCGATCACCGACGGTCAGGTGTTCCTGGACTCGGACCTGTTCAACCAGGGCCAGCGTCCGGCGATCGACGTCGGTGTCTCCGTCTCCCGAGTCGGTGGCGCCGCCCAGACCAAGGCCACCAAGAAGGTCTCCGGCACGCTGCGTCTGGGCCTGGCCCAGTACCGCGAGCTCGAGGCGTTCTCCGCCTTCGGTTCCGACCTGGACGCCGTCTCCAAGCAGCAGCTCGCGCGCGGTGCCCGGATGATGGAGCTCCTCAAGCAGGGGCAGTACTCGCCCTTCTCCATGGAGAAGACGGTCGTCTCGATCTGGATGGGTAACACCGGCCTGATCGACGAGGTTCCGGTCGAGGACGTGCGCCGCTTCGAGGAGGACCTGCTGTCCTTCCTGGACCGCGAGCACAAGGACGTCCTGGACACCATCCGGGACACCGGCAAGTTCGAGGACGACAGCCAGAAGACCCTCCAGGCCGCGATCGAGAAGTTCAAGCAGAGCTTCCAGACCTCCGCCGGTACCCTCCTGGGCACCGAGGCCGAGGCCGAGGCGCTCGCCGAGGAGAAGGTCGGCCAGGAGACCATCAAGGTCGCCAAGGGCGGGAAGTAACCCATGGGTGCACAGCTTCGCGTCTATCGCCGGAGGATTCGCTCGACGAAGTCGATGGCGAAGATCACCCGCGCGATGGAGCTCATCGCCGCCACGCGCATCACCAAGGCGCAGCGCGCGGCCGAGGCTGCCGGACCCTACGCACGGGAGATCACGCGGGCGGTGTCGGCTCTCGCCAGCCGGGTGACGGATCACCCGCTGCTGACCGAGGCCGAGAACCCCACCCGTGCTGCCGTCCTGGTCGTCACCAGCGACAAGGGTCTGGCCGGCGCCTTCTCGAGCAACGTCATCAAGGAGGCCGAGTCCCTCACCCAGCTCCTCAAGGAGCAGGGCAAGGAGGTCCTCACGTACATGGTGGGCCGCAAGGGTGCCGCCTTCTACAAGTTCCGCGGCCGTGAGGTCGAGGAGTCCTGGGAAGGCTTCACCGAGCGGGTGACCTACGCGCACGCCCAGGAGATCGGCTCCACTCTCATGGAGAGGTTCTCCCAGGACACCGCCGAGGGTGGTGTCGACGAGATCCACGTGGTCTCCACGGAGTTCGTGTCGATGCTGACCCAGCGGGCCGGGGCGGTCCGCGCCCTTCCGCTGGAGGTGGAAGAGGTCGAGGCCGAGGAGCTCGAGGAGAGCATCGGTGGCCAGGCGCTGCCGCTCTACGAGTTCGAGCCCTCCGCGGAGGAGGTCCTGGACCAGCTGCTTCCGCAGTACGTGGTCAACCGGATCTACGCGTCCCTCCTGGAGTCGGCCGCCTCCCAGCAGGCGTCCCGTCGGGCGGCCATGAAGGCCGCGACCGACAACGCGGAAGAACTCGTCAAGAACCTGACCAGCCTGGCCAACCAGGCTCGTCAGGCCGAGATCACCAATGAGATCAGTGAGATTGTCGGCGGTGCCGATGCGCTCTCTGGGTCCAGCGCGGGAAGTGAGTAACAGAAGTGACTGCGACAGTTGAAGGTACGGCCGGCGCTGGCACCGCCACCGGCCGCATCGCCCGGGTCACCGGCCCGGTCGTCGACGTGGAGTTCCCCGTCGGCTCCCTGCCCGGCATCTACAACGCCCTGCACACCGATGTGAGCATCGGTGGCAAGGAGAAGGTCGTCACCCTGGAGGTCGCCCAGCACCTGGGTGACAACCTGGTCCGCGCGATCTCCCTCGCCCCGCAGGACGGCATGGTCCGTGGCGCCGAGGTGCGCGACACCGGCGCGCCCATCAGCGTGCCCGTCGGCGACGTCGTCAAGGGCCACGTGTTCAACACCCTGGGCGAGTCCATGGACGTGCCCACCGCCGAGCTCGGCGTGACCGAGCGCTGGCCGATCCACCGCAAGGCCCCCTCGTTCGACCAGCTCGAGTCCAAGACCGAGATGATGGTCACGGGCATCAAGGTGATCGACCTCCTCACCCCGTACGTGCGCGGTGGGAAGATCGGCCTCTTCGGTGGCGCGGGTGTGGGCAAGACGGTGCTCATCCAGGAGATGATCACCCGTATCGCCCGTAACTTCGGTGGTGTGTCCGTGTTCGCCGGTGTCGGTGAGCGCACCCGTGAGGGTACGGACCTCTTCCTGGAGATGGACGAGATGGGCGTCCTCCCGGACACCGCGCTCGTCTTCGGCCAGATGGACGAGCCCCCGGGCACCCGTCTGCGCGTGGCGCTCTCGGCTCTGACGATGGCGGAGTACTTCCGTGACGTCCAGAACCAGGACGTGCTGCTCTTCATCGACAACATCTTCCGTTTCACCCAGGCGGGTATGGAGGTCTCCACGCTGCTGGGCCGTATGCCCTCGGCCGTGGGTTACCAGCCCAACCTGGCGGACGAGATGGGTCAGCTCCAGGAGCGGATCACCTCGACGCGCGGTCACTCGATCACCTCGATGCAGGCGATCTACGTCCCCGCGGACGACTACACCGACCCGGCGCCGGCGACCACCTTCGCCCACCTGGACGCGACGACCGAGCTCTCCCGCCCGATCTCGCAGAAGGGCATCTACCCGGCGGTCGACCCGCTGGCCTCCACCTCCCGCATCCTGGACCCGCAGTACGTGGGCGAGGAGCACTACCAGGTGGCCCAGCGCGTCAAGGAGATCCTCCAGCGCAACAACGACCTCCAGGACCAGATCGCCATCCTCGGTATGGACGAGCTGTCCGAAGAGGACAAGATCATCGTGAACCGGGCCCGTCGCCTGGAGCGCTTCCTGTCGCAGAACATGTTCGTGGCGGAGAAGTTCACCGGCACCCCGGGTGTGTTCGTGCCGCTTGAGGAGACCATCGCGTCCTTCAAGGGTCTGTGTGACGGCGAGTACGACCACCTTCCCGAGCAGGCCTTCCTCGACGTCGGCAACATCGACATGGTCGTGGAGAAGGCGAAGAAGCTGCAGGAAGGCTAGTACTGCGCGTCAGTGTCCCCCCGCCTTCGTGGCGGAGGGCGACGGGCGGGGCTAGACCCGAGGCGGGGCCGAGTATCGATGCGAACTCGGCCCCGCCGAACCCACCCGCTAGCCGAGGAGTTTGTGGCAGTGTCGAAGAAGCTTTTCGTCGAGATCGTCTCTCCGGACCGCGAGGTCTGGGCGGGCGAGGGCGACATGGTCATCGCGAAGACCGTCGAGGGCGAGATCGGCGTCCAGCCCGGGCACGTCCCGGTGCTGTCGCTTCTGGCCGAGGACGCGGTCGTTCGCGTTCTGGGCGCGCGTGAGACCGGTGAGATCCGGGCCGCCGCGCACGGTGGGTTCGTCTCGGTTTCGGGTGAGGGCCGTATCTCGATCCTCGCCGAGACCGCCGAGCTCGCCGAGGACATCGATGTGGACCGTGCGCGCCAGGCGCTGAAGGACGCGGGCGAGTCGGGTGACAACCTGGCCGCCGCCCGTGCCCGCAGCCGTCTGCGCGCTGCTGGCGAGGAAGTCGCCTAGCGAAGCCGGGAGGCGACGAGACGTGGGTGTGGCACCGCTTCAGGGAACACCGTGGTTGGAGTCCTTGGGGTGGGCGGCCCTCGCCGTCGTCCTGGTGGTCGCGCTGGTGCTCGGCACCGGCTGGATGCGACGGTTCGTGCTGCTGCGCAGCGGCGGGGCCGTCGAGTGTTACCTGCGCGCGCGCGGGGAGAAGGGGCGCCGGGGTTCCTGGCGGATCGGCTTCGGCCGGTACGGCTCGGGCGACCTCGGGTGGTTCCCCGTCCTCTCCCTCAGACCGCGGCCGACAGTGCGACTGTCGCGCCGCGGTCTCGTCGTTGTGGGGCGTCGTGCCCCCGGAGAGGGCGACGCGCCGCTGCCCGCCGACGTGACGGTCCTGGAGATCGGTTGGGCGGGTCCGGACGGCGGCGACCCGAGCGAGGCGACCCTGGAGGTCGCGATGGGGGAGAGCGCGCTCACCGGGTTCCTGTCGTGGATCGAGTCGATGCCGCCCGGGACGCAGTGGCAGGCCTGACGCCACGCCCCTCCCGGTGCCGCCTCGTGGTTCACAGGGGCGGTGCCCGTGTGTTTGCATGGGCCCATGAGTACCATCGTGGCTTTCTCAGTGTCCCCGCTCGGTGAGGGCGAGTCCGTCGCCCCGGCCGTGGCCCGTGCGGTCAGGGTCGTGCGCGAGAGCGGGTTGCCCAACGAGACCTCGGCCATGTTCACCTCCGTGGAGGGGGAGTGGGACGAGGTCATGGACGTCGTCAAGCGCGCTGTCGCGGCGGCCGGCGAGGGGGCCGGGCGGGTGAGCCTGACCCTGAAGGCGGACATCCGCGAGGGTGTGACCGACGGCCTGCACAGCAAGGTGGAGGCCGTCGAGCGCGAACTCGGCGACCCCGCCTGAACTCGGTGCGCTCGTCGGCGGGCGCCGGGGCCGGTCCCTAGCGTTCGCCGCCGGGCTTCCACAGGACCTCGTCGCCGTCCCCGGCGACGTGGCGGCCCAGGATGAACAACAGGTCCGAGAGACGGTTCAGGTACCGCGCGGTGAGCGGGTTGACGCTGTCACCGTGTTCGTCGATGGCGGCCCACACGGAGCGCTCGGCGCGCCGCACGACGATGCGTGCGGTGTGGACCAGTGCGACGGTGGGGGAGCCGCCGGGCAGGATGAAGCTCCGCAGGGTCGGCAGGTCCGCGTTGTAGGTGTCGCAGGCCTCCTCCAGCCGGGTGACGTACTCCGGGAGCACGCGCAGGGGCGGGTACTCGGGGTCGGGCACGATCGGGGTGGCCAGGTCCGCTCCGAGGTCGAAGAGCTCGTTCTGGACGCGCATCAGCAGGGTGCGCACGTCGTCGGGGAGCTCTCCCAGGGCCAGGGCCACGCCGATGGCGGCGTTGGCCTCCTCGGTGTCGGCGTAGCCGACCAGGCGGGTGTCGTTCTTGGAGGTCCTGCTCATGTCGCCGAGGGCCGTCGTGCCGGTGTCGCCGGTACGCGTGTAGATCTTCGACAGTACGACCGGTGTGTCCGTGTCCCTTGTGCTCATGGCCCTCAGCCTAGGGGAGGGCGGTGCGGCACGCGGGGTCGAGGCAGCCGGGCACGGCAGGGTCACTGAGGATAACTGTTCAGTCTCGGGGGGTGAAGGTGACCTGGCTCACTGATACCTTGAGGCACGAGGGAGCTACTCACCGTAGTTTCCGGCGATGTCCGCGCGCGGACACCCGGGCGGGACTGAGGGGGGTCGCCCGGACCGCCGCGCGAGGGGGAGGCATCGCGAGGGGCGGGCGGCGTGGAACCGGGGGGTTCACGCCACCCGCCCTCACCGACGTCACCGACGGGACTCAGGGCCCTAGCGAACCCAGGCGTCGCCCACGCGGGGCAGGTCGACGGTCACCGCGGACATCGACAGCACACCGTTGACCGGCAGGGTGCTCTCCGCGAAGAACTCCACACCGTGCGCCCCCGCGGCCGACAGCTCGGCCACCGAGTCCCAGTTGATGTTCTCCAGGGTGTCGTCGGCCGTGTGGTAGTACGGGTCGAACGTGTCGCCCGCGGTGCCTCCGTACCATTCGGCCTGCTCCGGCGACTTCACGCCGTCCGCGCCGCTGAACAGCCCGCCGGAGGGCACGCCCGCCTGCATGAACGCGAGGTAGTCGCTGCGGCCGCTGAGCACGCCCGGCTCACTGACCTGGCCCTGCTCCTCGAAGTAGTCCTCGAAGACCTTGGCGATCGCGCCCGAGCCGGAGGGGGCGCCGCCGGACTCCGGCAGCTCCATCCGGCCGTCGAGCACGAACCGGCCGTAGTTGTGCGAGCCGATCATGTCGAAGTTCAGGTACAGCGCGACGTCGTCGAGCTCCTGCTCGTCCAGGCCCGCCACGTACTCGTTGGAGCCGACCAGGCCGGACTCCTCGGTGCCCCAGAACGCGAAGCGCACCTGGTTGTTCGGGTCGGGCTGCTCGGCCAACCGGATGGCGGTCTCCAGCAGGAAGGCCACCCCGCTGCCGTTGTCGTTGACGGCCGGACCCTCCTCGACACCGTCCAGGTGCGCGCCCACGACCACCACGTTGTCGTCACGGCCGCCGGAGGTCTCGGCGAGCACGCTGAAGGACCGCTCCTGTGAGACCTCGGAGTCCACCGCGACCTGGAGTTCCAGGTCGGGGATCGACAGCAGGTCGGCCCCGGCCAGGCCGGACACGCCGACGGCGGGGATGGCGGACTGCTCGCCCACGGTGCCGAGGAAGACCTCGTCCTCGTTGTTGACCACCAGTGCGGCCGAGGCCCCCGCTTCGGCGGAGTTGGTCACCTTCTCCTCGAACGAGCAGCTGCCGCGCACGGTGATGGCGACGGCGCCTTCCGGGAAGTCGGCGAAGTCGTCCGCCGAGCAGCCACTGGCCGCGCTGTCGGGGGCGACCGCGACGGCCGGGGCGGTGACGTCACCCGGGCCGGAGTAGCTCATGGTGACGAAGTCCTGGTCGAGCTCGTACGGGTGGTGCTTCGGCGCCGTCTGCGCCAGTACGGCGGGCGAGTTCTCGCGCCAGGCCTCGTACTCGTACTCGTGGCGGTAGGGCTGGTACCCGGCCCGCTTCAGCTGGTCCTCGACGTACAGCGCGGCCACGTCGTAGCCCGGGGTGCCGCTGGCGCGGTTACCGCCGTTGTAGCGGGCGATGGTGTCGAGGTTGTTCAGGTGGGCCTCGATCGCCTCGGTGGTCACGAGGTCGGGGAGCGCGGCCTGGTCGGCGTGGGCCGGTGTGCCCGCCAGGGCGCCCGCGGTCATCACGAGGGCGGCCAGTCCGGCGGTGGTGGCGGTGCGCCGTCCGGGGGCGGAGGGCGCGGACGCTCTGCCGCGCGGCTTCCCGGGGGTGGTCGGATGCACGGATTTCCTCCGGTTCACGGGGGTCCATCGTGCCTCGGGGTGGGGGATGGACGCCTGGGGTGGACGAGGTACCGAAGAAGCCTCGCAGGAGGTTCCGGTCACGGCAAGACATGGCGCGAGACATTGCCACAATCAGCCACAGACCTTACGAGCGGGTGTGCCCTGTGGTTGGATGGACGGTCCGCGACGTCCGGACCGTCCTGGACGCACGGCGGCCCGGGCAGAGGCCGGGGGCGGAGGGCGCGGGCGCGCCGCGGTCAGTCCTCGTCCTCCTGGTGCTTGCGCGCCCGGTAGCTGACCCCGACCCCGCCCATCAGGGCGATGCCCCGGATGTGCACGATCGGGGCGTCGGGCTCCACCACGCTGGGTGTGTCGCCCTCGACCCCGAACCCGCCCATGATCGGCAGCCCGTGCACGCGCACCTGGATGTCGTCGGGCACGATGATGCCGACACCGCCCATGACCGTGCCGATCCACACGGTGGTCTCGCGGTGCGTGAACCGGGCCTCGCGCAGGTCGAGCTCGACGCCGCCCATGGCCGCGACGGTCACGAAACGGCGCGGGACCACCCAGTTGCCCGAACGGTCCGCGCCGCCCAGCAGGGCGATCGCGCTGTGGCTGGTGGCGGGCTGGTCGACGACCCGCGTCGCGCCGTACACCGGGCGCGGGGAGCGAAAGTCCGACGGTGCGGGGAGCCGGGCCGAGGCGCCGGTGGCCGGCAGGTCCTCGGTGAGGGGGACGAGTTCTCCGACGGTCTTGGCGCGGTACACCGCGTCCAGCCGGTCGCTGTGTTCGTCGGGGTCCAGACGGCCCTCCGCGAGGGCCTCCCGGAGCAGGTGCGCGACGGCGTCGCGGTCGGCGTCGGAGGCGCGCATACGACCGTCGCCGTCCTCGCGGGGGGTGAGTTGGCTCATCTGTTCCACCATATGCCGATTCTGTCCGACACGGAGTCCCCGCGTATCGGGGGAGGCCCCGGAGACGACCCTGAGATCGGGGCTGCGAGGTGCCTACCGCTCGGGAAGCAGACCCCTGCGCATCGCCTGGGAGACCGCCGAGGTGCGGTCGCCCACGCCCAGCTTCTCGTAGACCCGCATCAGGTGGGTCTTCACCGTCGTGGCGCTGATGTGCAGGGCCCGGCCGATGGCGGCGTTGGTGAGCCCGTCCGACGCGAGCCGCAGCACCTCCACCTCGCGCGGGGAGAGCGCGGGCCCCTCCGGTTCGGTCCGCTGCCGCACCCCGGTGAGCAGCTTGCCCACCAGGCGGCCGCTGAGTACCGTCTCGCCCCGGGCCGCCGAGCGCACGGCCTCGGCCAGCTCGGAGCGCGGCGTGTCCTTGAGCAGGTAGCCGGTGGCGCCCGCCTCGACCGCGCGCAGAATGTCGGTGTCGGTGTCGTAGGTGGTGAGCACCAGGACGTGCACGCCCGGGTGGTCGGCGCGGATGCGCTCGGTCGCCTCGGCCCCGTCGCCGCCGGGCATGCGCAGGTCCATCAGGACCACGTCGGGGAGCAGGGCCGCGACCCTGGCCACCGCCTCCGGACCCGAGCCTGCGTCTCCGACGATGTCCAGGTCGTGCTCGGCGCTGAGCATGCCGCGGATGCCCTCGCGGACCACGGGGTGGTCGTCGACCAGCAGGACACGGATCATGGGGCGGTCTTCCTCTCCGGGACGGTTCACTCGTCCGCGTCGTCGTGCGGGATGAACAGGCGGACGGTGGTGCCCCCGCCCGGGGAGCTCTCCATGTCCAGCAGCCCGCCCACCGACGCGGCCCGGTGGCGCATGTTGGCCAGTCCGTTGCCGTGGGCGGGCCGCGCGGGGTCGAAGCCGAGCCCGTCGTCGGCCACGGTCAGGCGCACGCCGACGTCGGTGTAGGCGAGGACGACCCTGGCGTTGCGGGCTCCGGCGTGCTTGCGGACGTTGGCCAGCGCCTCCTGGGCGGTGCGCAGCAGACAGATCTGGAGGTCGTTGGGGAGGTCCTCCGGTACCCCGGTCACCTCGGCGTCCACGCTGATGCCCAGTTCGCGGCCGAGCCGCTCGCCGATCCGCCGGACGGAGGAGTCCAGGCCCTCGTCGTCCAGCCGGAACGACTGCCGGGCGGCCACCATGGCACGGGTCTCCGCCAGGTTCTCCGCCGCCGTCTCCCGCATGAGCGCCAGGTGACGGCGGGCGGTCACCGGGTCGCTGTCCAGCTCCGACTCCACCGCCTGGGTCAGGGTGATGATGCTGGTGAACCCCTGGGCGAGCGTGTCGTGCATCTCGCGGGCCAGGTGTTCGCGCTCGGCCAGCGCTCCGGCCTCCTCGGACAGCAGGGCCACCTCCTCGCGGCTGCGCCGCAGCGCCTCGATGAGCTGGTAGCGTTCCGCGCTCTGCACCACGATCCGTTCGACCCAGGTCCCGAACCACAGGGCGTAGCCCAGGACGGCTCCGTTGACGAGCAGGTGCACGCCGACCGACGGCCAGTCCTGCTCGCCGACCAGGCCGCCCCACAGCGTGGGCACGACCAGGATCACACCCACCGTGGACACGGCCAGCACGCTGCCGACGGTCATGAAGCAGACCGGGGCGATCGCGATCAGCGCGAACACGAGAACCGGGTTGAGGATGACGGCGGGCACCGTGGGCAGCAGGAACAGGGCCATCAGGACGAGCGCCCGGGTGGTGTCGAGGAAGCCCTTCTCCGGGCTGATCAACGGCCGGGCGCCGAACAGGTACACGGCCACCACCGCGCACATCAACGCGGCGGTGAGCCAGCGCCACTCCTCGGGGCCGGTGACCAGCGCCAGCGCGACCATCGCCGCCATGGCGACCGAGAAGGCCACGTGCCACCGGGAGCCCATGCTCCACGCGTGCCGCTCGTCCCGTTCGGGGGAGGCCGTCGACGTCGTCGGACCGCCGGGGTCGCCGGGGTCGCCGGGATCGGCGGGGCGGCCGGGGTCGGCGGCCCCGGGCGCCGTCGAGTCCGGCCCCGGGGCCCGGTCCGTCGTCATGGTCATCCGTCCTTGCGGGTCTTCCAGCGGAACGTCACGAGGGTCAGCACCAAGCCCACCACACACCAGCCGCCCAGGACCAGGGCCACCATGGGCAGGTCCCACGCCCCGGTCGCCTCCATGACGGCCATCTCGTCGGGGAAGAACGCGGCCCGCATGCCCTGCGCCATCCACAGCAGGGGGAAGAGGGAGGCGCCGGCCAGAATCCAGTCCGGCATGAAGTGCACCGGGACGAAGATCCCGGAGGTGAACTGGAGCAGCAGGAACGGGACGACGACCACCGCTGACGCGGTCTGCGCGGTGCGGGCCAGCGAGCTCATCGCGATACCCAGTAGCGAGCAGCCGACCGTCCCCAGCACGAACACCCAGGCGATGGTGGACCACGCTGCCAGGGTGGAGGGCATGGTCCCGCCGAAGAACAGTCCCGCCACACCGAGCAGGAGCGCCACCTGGCCCACCGCGAGGAAGAGCACGAGGATCGTCTTGCCGACGAAGTAGGCGCTGGGCGGCATGGGCGTGCCCCGCAGTCGGCGCAGCGTTCCGTGGTCGCGTTCGACGGCGATCGCGATGCCCAGGGTCTGGAAGCTCACCGACATCAGACCCATCGCGATGAGCCCCGGCAGGTAGTAGTCGACCGCCGCCATCTCCATGTCGAACATGCCGTCGAAGATCGACGCGAACATGGTGAGGATGAGCGCGGGAAGCGTGAACGTGAAGACCAGGCTCTCCCACTCCCGGGAGAAGGTGCGGATCTCCAGCCACCCCCGCGACAGGCCCACGCGCAGGGCGCCCGGCGGGCGCCGCGAAGACTCGCCGGGAGAGGGAGTGGTCGTCGTTCCCAGGGTGTCGGTGCTCATGCGGTGACCTCCTCGGCGGCCTGGTCGTCCCTGATCATGTCGAGGTAGACGTCCTCCAGCGTGGGACGGTGCACGCTCAGCTCGGGGACCTCCCCGGAGAAGCGCGCGGCCAGCTCCGACACCAGGCGGGTGGGCGCTGTGGTGCGCTTCTCGCGGCGGTGCCCGTCCTCCAGCCAGGAGACGGTGGCCTGGGCGGTGGCGCGGCCGCCCAACCGGGCGGGGGCGTCCAGGGCGCGGACGCGGCCGCCCGCGATCACGCACACCCGGTCGGCCAGGAACTCGGCCTCCTCCAGGTAGTGCGTGGTGAGCACGATGGTGGTGCCCTGCCGGGCCAGGTCGAGGATGAGGTCCCAGAACTCGCGGCGCGCCCGGGGGTCGAACCCGGTGGTGGGCTCGTCGAGGAAGAGCAGCTCAGGACGGCCCACGATGCCCAGCGCGACGTCGAGACGGCGGCGTTGGCCCCCCGAAAGCGAGTCCGGCAGGGCCCTCGCCTTCTCCGCGAGACCGACCCTCTCCAGGAGTTCGTCGGCGCCCACGGCGCTGGGGTAGTAGCCCGCGAAGTGCCGGACGACCTCGCGCACCGGCAGCTTGGGGATCATGGTCTCCTTCTGCCACACGATCCCGATCCGCGAGCGCCAGGACCGGCCCGCACGGCCCGGGTCCTCGCCGAGCACGCGGACGGAGCCTCCGCCACGGGCGCGGAAGCCCTCCAGGATCTCCACCGTCGTGGTCTTGCCCGCGCCGTTCGGCCCGAGCAGGGAGAAGACCTCCCCTCGGGGCACGCTCAGGTCGATCCCCGCGACGGCGTGGTTGTCGCCGTACCGTTTGGTGAGGCCCTCGACCTCGATGACTGTTCCGCTCATGCCCCCAGCCTCGCGCGGACGCGGCGCGCGGGGTGTCCGCCGGAGGGACCGTCCGCTGTCCTCCGAACGGAGGACAGCGGACGGTCCGAGGCGTCAGAACAGTCGGAGGGTGTCGGGCTCGATGCCGCGCAGCTCGTCGTAGTCGAGGACCACGCAGGAGATGCCCCGGTCCTCGGCCAGCACCTTGGCCTGGGGCTTGATCTCCTGGGCGGCGAACACACCGGTCACCGGAGCCAGGGACGGGTCCCGGTTGAGGAGTTCGAGGTAGCGGGTCAGCTGCTCCACGCCGTCGATGTCCCCACGCCGCTTGAGCTCCACCGCGACGGTGTTGCTCCGCCCGTCGCGGCAGAGGATGTCCACGGGGCCGATGGCGGTGGGGTACTCGCGGCGGATCAGCGTGTAGCCCTCGCCCAGCGTGGTGATGTGCTCGGCGAGCAGTTCCTGGAGGTGGGCCTCCACGCCGTCCTTCTGGAGCCCGGGGTCCTTGCCGAGCTCGTGCGAGGAGTCGTGCAGGACCTCCTCGATGGTCAGCACGAGCTTCTCACCGGACTTGCTGTGCGTGACCGTCCACACGTCGGGACCGTCCTCGACCGGCTCCTCGCGGAGCTTGCACGGAGGGTTCATCCAGTTCAGGGGTTTGAACGCCCGGTCGTCGGCGTGGATGGACACGCTCCCGTCGGCCTTGATGAGGATCAGGCGGGGAGCCATGGGCAGGTGGGCGGTGAGTCGGCCGACGTAGTCGACGCTGCACCGCGCGATGACGAGACGCACGGGACGTCACGTTACCGCCTTCGCCGCGTTCGCGAACCCGCTTCGGGAGCGGAGCGGGAGCGGGGGCGGCGACGGGACTCCCTAGGCTGGCGGGATGCTCGTGCGCAACCGTTGGGTGATCCTGTCCGTCAGCATGGTGGCCCAGGTGGCCAGTGTCTCGGTGATGTTCGGCGTGCCGGTCGTGCTGCCGCAGCTCCGTGAGGCGTTCGGAGTCTCCACCGCCCAGGCCGGGATGCTGGCCGGGCTGCCCTCGTTCGGTCTGTTGCTGACCCTCCTGGTCTGGGGGGTGGTGATCGACCGCGCGGGGGAGCGGGTGACGATGGCGCTGAGCCTGCTCCTCACGGCGGGCGCGCTCGGGCTGTTGTGGACGGTGACGGGCCTGTGGGGCGCGGCCGCGGTCCTGCTGCTGGCCGGAGCGGTCGGCGGTCCGGTCAACGCGGCCAGCGGGCGCCTGGTCATGACCTGGTTCGCGCCCGCCGAACGCGGACTGGCCATGGGCGTCAGGCAGTCCGCGCTGCCCCTGGGCGTGGGCCTGGCGGCTCTGGTGCTGCCCCGGGCGGCGGACGCGTGGGGGTTCGTCGGGGCGATGACGCTTCCGGCCGCACTCGCGCTGGTCGCCGTGCCGCTGGTGCTGTCGATGGCCTCCGCGCCCCCGGGCGGTCCGGCGCGGCGCGACCCGCCGGCGGGACCGGGCGCACCCGTGCCCGACGATGGCGCGATCACCCCCGCCGAACCGGCCCGGGCGGAGTCCCCCTACCGCAGGTGGGACATCTGGCGGGTGCACGGCGCGAGCATGCTCCTGGGGGTCCCGCAGGTCACCCTCATGGTGTACACCGTCATCTACCTGGTCCAGGAACAGGGGTGGAGCCCGCCCGCCGCGGGAGCGGTGGTCGCGGCCGCGCAGATCCCCGGCGCGGTCGGGCGGTTGCTGCTCGGGGCCCGGTCGGACCGGACCGGCGACCGCACCCGCCCGGTCCGGTGGCTGGCGGTGGTCTCCGGGGTGGCGCTCGTCCTGCTGACCGCGCTGCCGAACCTGTGGGCCGAGGCGGCGGTCCCGCTCGTCCTGCTCTGCCTCGTCCTCACCATGTGGCACAACGGCCTCACCTTCCTGTCGGTCGCCGAGATCGCCGGAACAGCCTGGGCGGGTCGGGCGCTGGCCGTGCAGAACTGGCTCCAGTCGGTGAGCACCACCCTCACCCCCGTGTTGATGGCGGCGGTGATCACGTTCGCCGGACTCCCCTCCGTGTTCGCGGTCAGCGCCGTCTTCTCGGCGCTGGCCATCGCCGTGGTGCCGGTCCGGCCAGGTGGCGTTACTCGGCGGTAGTAAAGTTCTGGTCCCCCTGCGCGGACGGGGCACCCCGGAGGTCTAGGGTGGGGCCCATGGTGCAGGAATTTGACAAGGTCGGCGTCGTAGGACTGGGCACGATGGGTGCGGGCATCGCTGAGGTGTTCGCCAGAGCCGGGTTCAACGTCGTCGGGGTCGAGATCGACCAGGCCGCCCTCGACCGCGGCCGCGGCCACGTGGACAGGTCCCTCTCACGCGCGGTGAGCAAGGACAAGATCACCGAGGAGGAGCGCGCGGAGATCGACGCGCGCCTTACCTTCAGTACGTCCCGGGAGGACCTCTCGGACGCCGACTTCGTCGTCGAGGCCGTCCCCGAACGCATGGGCGTCAAGCGTGACGTGTTCGGCGACCTCGACCGGATCTGCCCGCCCGGCACGATCCTGGCGACCAACACCTCCTCGCTGTCGGTCACCGAGATCGCCGCGCTCACCGACCGGCCCGAGAAGGTCGTCGGACTGCACTTCTTCAACCCTGCCCCGGTCATGAAGCTGGCCGAGGTCGTCACCACCGTCTCCACCAGCCCCGAGACCGTCGACGTCGTCACCGAGGTCGCCAAGCGCGTCGGCAAGACCCCGGTCGCGGTCGCCGACCGCGCCGGGTTCGTCGCCAACGCCCTGTTGGTGCCCTACATCAACGACGCCGTACGGCTCTACGAGCGGGGAGTCGCCACCCGCGAGGAGATCGACGAGTCCGTCAAGAAGGCCGCCGGCCTGCCCATGGGGCCGCTCACCCTCGCCGACCTCGTCGGTCTGGACGTGTGCCTGGCCGTCATGGACGTCCTGTGGGACGAGTTCCGCGACCCTCGGTACGCCGCCGCCCCGCTCCTGCGCCGCATGGTCGCGGCGGGCCGCCTCGGCCGCAAGGCCGGTGAGGGCTTCTACTCTTCCGGCGACCAGACGCCCGAGCGTCCCCGGACCAGCCGCCTCGCCGAGATGGTCCGCGAGGAGGAGACCCTCGACCTCGGCGAGATGCTCCTCGCGCCGCAGATCGACGACGCCATGCGCATGGTCGGCGACGGCTACGCCTCCGCCAAGGACGTCGACACCGCGATGCGGTTCGGCTGCGGCTACCCGAAGGGCCCCACCGAGCTCCTGGAGGAGCGCGGCGCGGAGTCCGTCATCACCACCCTCGTGGCCATGGCGGAGTACGGGCTCACCACCATCGCGGTGCCCGCGCCGCTCCTCATGGACCTGCTGCCCGACGCCGAGGAGGGCCCCTCGCACGGCGGCTGCGCCTGCCACTAGGGGCGACCGCCGCAGGGTCCCCGGTTCCACCGGCCGCCGTCACGCCACGGGTGTGACGGCGGCCACTGCGTGTCCTCTTCTACCCTGGAAGGGTGAGCCCGCGCCGTAACACCCCCCGCCGAAAGACCGCCCGGGGCAAGAGCGACCCCGGAGGTCCCCCGGACGAGGACGCCCTCATGCTGCGCGTCACCGGCGGACAGCGCCGGGAGACCGGCCCCGACGGCGAGTGGGTCACCCGTCGGATCAGCGGGGCGGCCGCGACCAAGGTCTACCGCTGCCCCGGCTGCGCCCAGGAGATCCCCGCCGGGATGCCCCACGTCGTCGCCTGGCGCCCCTACGGCGACGGTGACGACCGGCGGCACTGGCACTCCTCCTGCTGGGACCGGCGCTCGCGACGCTCGCCCCGGGCCCCCAGACACTGAACTCACGAAGAGGACCCATGCAGATCCGCGCCACCACGGTGCTGCCCGCCGCCCGTCGGCCCATCGCCCTGCACACCGCCGACGGTCTGGAGCTGGTCGGCGAACTGGCCCTGCCCCCCGAGAGGCGCAGGCCCGTCGCCACCCTCGTCTGCCTGCACCCCCTGCCCACCGCCGAGGGCATGATGGACAGCCACGTCCTGCGCAAGGCGTCCTTCCGGTTGCCCGCCCTGGCCGACGTCGCCGTGCTGCGCTTCAACACACGCGGCACCACCTCCCGCCACGGGACCAGCGAAGGCGTGTTCGGTGAGGGCGAGACCGAACGGCACGACGTGATGGCCGCCATCGAGTTCACCGAGTTCGAGGACCTGCCCGCCCCCTGGCTGCTCGGCTGGTCGTTCGGCACCGAGCTCGCCCTCAAGTGGGGATGCGACCCCCAGGTGCGGGGCACACTGCTGCTGTCGCCGCCCCTGCACCGCGCCGACGAGTCCGACATGCGCGTGTGGGCGGAGTCCGGCAAACCCGTCGTCGCCCTGGTTCCCGAACACGACGACTACCTGCGCCCCGACGAGGCGCGAGCACGCTTCGCCCCCCTCACCCAGGCCGAGATCATCGGAGTCGACGGCGCCAAGCACCTGTGGGTTGGCGAACCCTACGTGCGTCGCGTCCTCGACGAGATCGTCAAGCGCGTCAACCCCGCCGCGTACCCGCTGCCCACCGAATGGGACGGGCCGTGGGAGAAGGACGCTGTGTAGTTTTGGGCCGCGGTATTCCTTTGGGCCTCCGCTTCGCTTCGGCCCGTGTTCGGGGGCCCGAGTAGCCAGCTGTTCTTCATCCTCGTCGGCGCCTGGCTCGTTCCTCGCTGGCGGCTTGTCTCGTCTTGCAGAACCCTGGCGGCGTCCGAACGACCGCACCCCCCTTGTGGTGGGGGGTGGTGGTTCGGGCTTCGGCTTCGTTTCGGTGTGTGTTCGGGTGCCCGGGTGGCCGGTTGTTCTTCGTCCTCGTCGGCGCCCGAACGACTGAGGGCCCGGCCCCGGGGGGTGAACCCCCGGGACCGGGCCCTTCGTCGCTACGTGACGACGCGGCCGGGGCCGGTCGTTACTCCTGCCACCAGTCCTCGTCGTCGGAGCCCTTGCCGGAGTGGGCGGGCTGCTTCGGCTCCTCGGCCACGGGGGCGGCCGGGGCGGCCTCCTGCGGGATCGCGGCGGGGGCGGGCGCGGCCGGAGCGGCCGGAGCCGCGGGGGCACCGCCGCCACCGAGCAGCTGACGCAGCTGCTGGAGGTGCGACTGGATGCTGTCCCGCTGGCGGTTGAGCTCGTCGACCTCCTTCCTGGCGGCCGTCATGATCCGGTTGGCCTCGGACTTGGCGTCGCTGAGCTGGTGCTCGGCCTTCGACTTGGCCTCGGCCTCGATCTGGCCTGCGTTCTTCTTCGCGTTGCTGACCAGCTGCTTGGCGTGGTTCTCGGCGTCACGGCGGGTCTGCTCGGCCTGCTGGCTGGCCTTGGTGGCCCGCTGCTCGGCGCTGGAGGCGCGCTCCTCGGCCTCGTTGACCATCTTCTGCGTGGCGGCCTGGGCGGCCGCCAGGCGCTCGGCGTCCTGGCGCTCGGCCTCGGCGCGGCGGTCGGCCAGCTGGAGCTCGAACTGGTCCTCGGTCTCGGTACGACGCGCCTCGGACTCGGCGTAGGCCCGCTCGGCGTTCTTGCGCAGCTCCTCGGCCTGGCTCTTGGCCGACTGGATCGTCTCGTCGCGCTCCCGCTTGGCGGCGGCGCGGGCCTGGGCGCACTCACGCTCGGTGGTGGTGCGCAGCTTGGCGATCTCACCCTCGAAGGTGGCGCGCTTCTCGGCGATCTCGTGGTCGACGGCCGAACGCTTCTTCTGCACCTCGCGCTCGGTGGTCGAGGCCAGCTCGTCGGCCTCGCGGCGGGCGGTGGTGCTGATCTCCTCGGCCTCGGACTCGGCGGCCTGGCGCTGCTCGTCGGCCTCGCGCTGGGCCAGCGTGCGGACCTCGGTGGCCTCGGACTCGGCGGCGGCGCGCATCTCGGCGGCCTCGATCTGGGCGGCCGAGCGGATGTCGTTGGCGTCGATCTGGGCGCTCTGGACCAGCTCGTTGGCCTGTTCCTCGGCCAGGCGCAGCAGTTCCTCGATCCGCGAGCCCAGGCCCGAGTAGGAGGGGCGCTCGCGCTCCTGGAGCTGGCGGTTCTTCGCGTTCAGCTCGGACTTGGCCTTTTCGAGCTGCTTGTTGGACTGCTTGACCTCGTTGCGCAGCCCGTCCAGGTAGTCCTGCACCTGGTTACGGTCGAAGCCACGCAGCACCACGTCGAACTCTGGCGGGGTGTTGTCCTCGTCGAAGATGTTGTTGAGCTGGGTGTCAATGTTGTTTGACGACATGTGGCGGAATCCTGAACGGGTGCGAGACGGCTACGTGCAAACTGCCGGGGGCGGCGGGAGGGCGGCTGCTGTGTGCCCCCGGTGGACGGGTTGTCGCCCGGGGCGCGTGAATCCGGGACGCGGACGGACCGGTGCGGCGGGTACCCGAGCTCCCGCAGTGACCCCGACCGCCTCCGACGGACGTCCGGGTGCGGTGCGCTCCCGGTCACGACCGTCCCGGTTCACCGACCGGACTGCAAGAGGTGGACCAACGCCGGAAGAAAAGCACATCCGGCAGCTAGCCGACTTTATCAAGCGTGGCACCGCTGGGAAGGGGGTTTCGGGTAACTTCCGGTGGGGGCTCAGGTCAACCGCGCCACGGGGTCCCAAGACGTGATGAGACCGGAACTTCCCCGTGACGTGAATCGACCGCCCGTCTCCCTCAGCATGACGCTAGTGGGCGCTCTGCACCAACTCGGTGAGGACGCCGCCGCAGTCCTTCGGGTGGAGGAACACGATGCGCGACCCGGCGGTTCCGGCGCGCGGCTCGGGGTCCAGGACGCGCACCCCGCGTCCGCCGATCCCCTCCGCGCTCCGCGCCACGTCCCCGGTACCGAACGCGACGTGGTGCACGCCCTCACCGTTGCGCTCCAGGAACCGCGCCACGGGGGAGTCCGCCCGGGTCGGTTCCAGGAGTTGCAGATAGGTGGCGCCGCCGTCGTCCGTGCCGTTGATCCGGAGCATCGCCTCGCGGACGCCCTGCTCCTCGTTGACCTCCTCGTGCTCCACCTCGAAGCCGTAGGTGGTCCGGTAGAACTCGACGGACGCGTCGAGGTCGCGGCACGCGATCCCCACGTGGTCCAACCGGGTCAGACCTGAGAACGGGCCGGTGGGGCTGGGTGCGTCACTCACTGGCGAACCTCCCGAACGTCGCTGGGACCTGTGTGGGTATCGTTGCAGACCAGCTGCGACGCCCATCACTTGGAGGCCGTTTAAGATGCCCGGTTCCGTCATCGTCGGTGGGGCCCGCACCCCGACCGGCCGTCTCCTCGGCTCCCTCGCCGGATTCTCCGCCGTCGACCTGGGCGGCCTCGCGATCAAGGCCGCGCTGGAGCGCGCGGGGATCGGCGGCGACCAGGTCGAGTACGTGGTCATGGGGCAGGTGCTCCAGGCGGGCGCCGGCCAGATCCCCTCGCGGCAGGCCGCCGTCAAGGCGGGCATCCCCATGGACGTCCCGTCCGTGACCATCAACAAGGTCTGCCTCTCCGGGCTGGACGCCATCGCCCTTGCGGACCAGCTGATCCGCGCGGGCGAGTTCGACGTCGTGGTCGCGGGCGGCATGGAATCGATGACCAACGCCCCCCACCTCCTGCCCAAGTCCCGAAAGGGCTACAAGTACGGCTCCGTGGAGGTGTTGGACGCCACCGCGCACGACGGTCTGACCGACGCCTTCGAGGGTGACTCGATGGGGGCCTCCACCGAGCGCCACAACGGCAAACTCGGGATCGAGCGCCCCGAGCAGGACGCCTTCGCGGCCCGTTCCCACCAGCGCGCGGCCGCCGCCGCCGAGCAGGGCCTGTTCGACGCGGAGATCGTCCCGGTCGAGATCCCGCAGCGCAAGGGCGACCCGGTCGTCTTCCGGCACGACGAGGGCGTCCGGGCCGACACGACCGTCGAGAGCCTGGGCCGTCTGCGTCCGGCCTTCGACAGCGACGGCACCATCACGGCGGGTTCCTCCTCCCAGATCTCCGACGGCGCCGCCGCGGTGGTCGTCATGAGCCGCGCCAAGGCGGAGGAGCTCGGTGTCCCGATCCTCGCCGAGATCGGCGCGCACGGGAACGTCGCCGGTCCGGACAACTCCCTGCACTCGCAGCCCTCCAACGCCATCAGGCACGCCCTGGCCAAGGCGGGCAAGGAGGTCGCCGACCTCGACCTGGTCGAGATCAACGAGGCCTTCGCCGCGGTCGGTATCCAGTCCACCAAGGACCTCGGCGTCTCCGAGGACATCGTCAACGTCAACGGCGGCGCCATCGCGCTCGGCCACCCGATCGGTGCCTCCGGTGCCCGCATCGCCCTACACCTGGTCCACGAGCTGCGTCGTCGCGGCGGCGGGCTCGGCGCGGCCGCCCTGTGCGGTGGCGGCGGCCAGGGCGACGCCCTCCTGTTCACGGTGCCCGGGGAGTAGCGAGAGCGCGCGTCCGGTCCGTGCGCGGACCGGACCAGGGTGAGATCGTACGGGGCGGGGGCGTCGGGCCCCCGCCCCCACACACGTCCGCTGGTCGAAGTCGAGGAGTCGTATGAACGCCCCCCAGCTGGTCGAACGGGTTCGCGGGGGTGACCGCCGGGCGCTGGCCCGCGCCATCACCCTGGTCGAGAACGGTGCTCCGGGACTGCGCGAGGTCATGGCGGGGTTGGCCCCCCACACCGGCCGGGCCCGCGTGGTCGGGTTCACCGGTTCCCCCGGGGTCGGCAAGTCCACCACCACCAACGCGGTGGTGCGCGCGGTGCGGGCCCGGGACCTGACGGTCGCGGTCCTGGCGGTGGACCCCTCGTCGCCGTTCACCGGGGGCGCGCTGCTGGGTGACCGGGTGCGGATGCAGGAGCACGCCACCGACCCGGGCGTGTACATCCGCTCGATGGCCAACCGGGGGCACCTGGGCGGGTTGTCGTGGGCGACCCCGCACGCGCTGCGGGTGCTCGACGCGGCCGGGTTCGACGTGATCCTGGTGGAGACGGTCGGTGTGGGGCAGGCCGAGGTGGAGATCGCCGGTCTGGCGGACACGACGGTGGTGCTGAGCGCCCCCGGCATGGGTGACGGGGTCCAGGCCGCCAAGGCCGGTGTCCTCGAGGTCGCGGACGTGTTCGCGGTGAACAAGGCCGACCGCGACGGCGCCAAGGCGACCCTGCGCGAGCTCCGCCAGATGGTCGCGATGAAGGACCGCTCCGACGACGAGTGGAAGCCGCCGATCGCCATGACGGTGGCGGCCCGGGACGAGGGCGTCGACGAGCTCTGGGGGCGGGTGGAGGAGCACAGCGCGCACCTGGAGAAGTCCGGGGAACTGGGGGCGCGTCGGCGCCGGCGTGCCCGGGACGAGGTGGAGGCGATCGTGCTGGACCTGCTGCGCGCCCGGATGGGCGGGGTGGGTTCCGAGCACGGGCTGGAGGAGCTGGCCCGGCAGGTGGCGGACGGTGAACGCGACCCGTACGCCGCCGCCGACCTGCTGATGGCGCAGATCGGCGCGGGCGGGTAGCGGCCGTCCGCGCCGAACGGCCCGCGCCGTCGCCGGTTCCCGTGGTTCTCCTCGGGGGAGTACGGGAGCCCGGCCCGACCGTTTCCGGCGGGGCGGGTAGCGGCCGCCCCGGAAGGGGAGCGGCCGGGGCGGACCGTCGCACGTCGGTCTGCCCCGGCCTGGCGGCGGTGCTCCCCGGATCAGAGCACCGACGCCGCTGGTGCCCGCCTCCGGCCGGGGCCGGAGGCGGGGGCCTTCGGTCCTACCCGCCGAGCGCCGCGTCGATGGCGGCCATGAGGCCGCCCTCGGCATCGTCGCCGTCGATGGACCAGATCATGACGCCGCCGAGCCCGTTCTCCGTCACCCAGTCGGTCTTCTGGGTCATGGAGGTCTCGTCGTCGAACGTCCAGAAGGTCTCGCCGTCATAGAGCCAGGCCGTTCCGAGGTCGTCGTCGCGGAACAGCTCGTACCCGGGCAGCTCCTTGAGGTTGCGGTACTCCTCGGTGCCGTCGGCGTAGGTGCCGGGCGCCGGGCCCGCGGCGGGTTGGAAGAGCCCGTCGCCCTCGGGGCCGGGTTCCACGCCGGTCCAGCCCTGCCCGTAGAAGGGCACGCCCAGGACGATCTTCCCGGGGTCGACGCCCCGGTCGAGGTAGGCCTGGACGGTGGTCTGGGTGGAGATGACGTCACCCGGGTCGCGCGGGTCCGGGGCCAGGTTGGACTGGTGGTTGGTGACCGACTCCCAGGTGCCGTGGTAGTCGTAGCCCTGGACGGTGATGAAGTCCATGTTGGGCATGATCTCGTCCAGCTCGAAGCCGGTGTCGATGCGCCAGGGTCCGGCGGGCATGAACGAGCTGATCTCGTAGTGGCGGCCGGTCTCCGCGCCGAGCTCGTCGAGCTGGTCGCGGAACTCCTGGACGAGGGCGGTGAAGTTCTCCCGGTCCTCGGGCCGCACGACGTTGTGCGGGTTGCCGTCGGAGGCGGGCCACTCCCAGTCGAGGTCGATGCCGTCGAAGACGCCGTAGCCGACTCCCTCGCCGCCCGCGCCGTCGATGACGGGGAGGTTCCCCCTCAGGTACAGGTCGACGCAGGAGCTGACGAGCCGTTCGCGGGACTCGGGGGTGAGCGCGGCGTCCGAGAAGTGCCGGGACCAGTTCCATCCGCCGAGGGAGATGTTGATGGCGAGGTTGGGGTACTGCTCCTTGAGCTTGCGCAGCTGGTTGAAGTTGCCGCGCAGGGGCTGCTGGGGTCCGTCCGCGGCGCCGTCGACGCTCTCGGAGGCGGGGACCGCCCGTCCGTAGTCGGCGCGCGCGTCGCCCTGTTCGGGCTCGTTGGTCATGAAGCACTCGCCGTCGGGGCCGACGTTGCCGAACGCGTAGTTGATGTGGGTGAGCCTTCCGGCGCTGCCGGAGTCCACGAGGGCGCGCACCGGGTAGTCGCGTTCCTCGACCCCCCACTGGGTGAAGTAGGCGACGCTGAGGTCGCCGTGCCGGGGGCCCTCGTCGGGTTCTCCGGCGCAGGGCGACCCGTTGACGGTGCAGTCGAGGAGGTGGCTGTTGCCGCCGGTGTGAACGCCGTTGAACCCGAACTGGTAGGTGCCGCCAGCCGGGATCGCCGCGCCCCAGTGCGGCGGTGTCACGGTGTACCCGGTGCTGGCGGAGCCCGTGAGCGTGGCGTTCCACAGCTGGTGGACGTCGCTGCCCTCGGGGAGGTCGAACTCCAGGGTCCAGTCGGTCAGGTCCGCCCCGGAGGTGTTGTGGACGGTGATCTCACCGGTGTAGCCGGTGTTCCACCGGGCCGACTCGACGTAGGTCACCCGAAGGTCCGAGGGGTGGGCCTGTCCGGCCGGTTCGGCGGACGCGGGTGGGACGAAGAGAGCGAGTGGCGCCACCAGCGCGGCGGCGGCCGCCACGGTGAGGTGGCTTCTGAGTCGTCGTGAGCTCACGTCGCGAGGTCTCCTGGGGGGAGGGTGTCAGGGTGTGGAGGACTTCCCGCGGCCCTGACGTGGGGGGATAAATTTTTAGGAAACTTAACTAATAATTACGGGCCGAGTCAACGCCCTGTCGCCAAGTTTTCGCGGACCGGCTCCGGATTCCGGCGGTCGCGACCGGCCCGATCGGCGGATCTGTCGAGCTGGCGGGCCGGACCAGTCGCAGGAGACGGGAAGTGTCCCCTTGTGGCCACGCGCATGCCTTGACACCGGGTGCGCGAAATGAGAAAGAGCCCCGGCCGGGGGTGGCCGGGGCTCCTGGTTCCGCTGTGGGCGGAGGGGCGCGACGAAGGGGCTACGAGGTCAGCGCGGCGTCCACCGCCGCCATCAGCGAGCCGTTCGCGTCGTCACCGTCGATGGACCAGATCATCACCCCGCCCAAGCCCTGGGCCTGGGCCCAGTCGGTCTTCTGGGCCAGTGCGATCTCGTCGTCGTAGGTCCAGAAGGTGGTGCCGTCGTAGAGCCAGGCCGTGCCCAGCGCGTCGTCCCTGTGCAGGGTGAAGCCCGGCAGGTCCTTGATCACCTTCCAGTCGTCGATGCCCTGCTCGTAGGTACCCGGTGCCGGACCCGTCGCGCTCTGGAAGAGACCGTCCCCGTTCGGCCCGGGGGCGACGCCCGTCCAGCCACGGCTGTAGAAGGGCAGCCCGAGGACCATGTCGGCCGGGTCGACCCCCCGACTGACGTACTCCTGGACGGCGATCTCGCTGGAGAACCGACGCGGGCTCGGGTCGTCGGTGTCGAACACCGTGTTGGACTGGTGCGCGGTGGCGTTCTCCCAGGCGCCGTGGAAGTCGTACCCCTGCACCGTGACGAAGTCGAAGTCGGGCATGAGCAGGTCCATCTGGAACCCCGCCTCGACCTTCTCCGGGTCGGCGGGCAGGAACGCGGTCAACTCGTAGTGCCGCCCGGTCTCGGTCCCCAGGGTGTCGAGCTGGTCGCGGAACTCCCGGACGAGGGCGGTGAAGTTCTCCCGGTCCTCGGGCCGCACGACGTTGTGCTCGTGGCCCTCGCTGCCGGGCCACTCCCAGTCGAGGTCGATGCCGTCGAAGACGCCGGCCGCCGCGCCCGGCCCGCCCGCCCCGTCGAACAGGGGCAGGTTGCCGCGCAGGAACTGGTCGACGCAGGAGCTGACCATCCGCTCCCGCGATTCGGGGGTCAGGGCCGCGTCGGAGAAGTGCTCGGACCAGGTCCAGCCACCGAGGGAGATGTGCACCTTGAGGTCGGGGTACCGCTCCTTGAGCTTGCGCAGCTGGTTGAAGTTGCCCCGCAGGTCCTGGTCCCAGGTGTCGGCGACGCCGTCCACGCTCTCGTCCGCGCGGAACGAGCGGCCGTAGTCGGCCCAGGCGTCGCCCTGACCGAGCTGGTTCGCCATGAAGCACTCGCCGTTGGCGTTGACGTTGCCGAACGAGTAGTTGATGTGGGTGAGGTTCTCGGCCGTGCCGGAGGTCTCCAGGTTGCGCACCAGATAGCCCCGGTCGTAGATGCCCCACTGGGTGAAGTAGGCGACGCGGCGCTCACCGGTCGGCGAGGTGCCCGACCCCTCCACCGTGGTGGCGGTGACCGCCGCGCTCTCCGGGCCGCGGTTGTTGGAGGTGTCGAAGGCCCGGACGGTGAAGTCGTACCGGGTCAGGGGAGTGAGGCCGCCGACCGTGGCGGTGAGGGACTCGGCCCCGACCGAGCGCACGACCTGACCGTCGGAGAGGATCTCGTAGCCCGCGACGGCGACGTCGTCCGTGGCCGCGTCCCAGGAGAGGACGACGGTGTTCGAGGTGACCTCGCCGACGGTGAGGCCGCCCGGTGCGGAGGGCGGCTCCGTGTCGGGCTCGGCACCTCCGCCGGAACAGGGGGCGCCGTTCACCGTGCAGTTGACGGGTGCGGTCCCGCCGCCGCCGTGAGTGCCGTTGAAGCCGATCTGGTAGGAGCCGTTCGCGGGGATCGTGGCACCCCAGGACGGCGGGGTGAGGGTGTGCGTGTCGCCGTTCACGGTGTGGACGGCGTTCCACACGCTGGTGATCCGGACCCCGGCCGGGGTGTCGAAGCCGACGGTCCAGTCGGTGAGGTCGCTCGCGGTCTCGTTCTGGATGGTGATCTGTCCGCCGTAGCCGCTGTCCCACCGGGACGTCTCGACGTAGGTGACGGTCACGTCCCCCGGGGCGGCGGCCGCCGGTGCGGGGGAGAGGGCGAGGGGCGCGACCAGCAGAGCCGCGGCCAACGCGGCGAGCCGGTTTCTCAGAGGTGTTCTCACGGAGGGGTCTCCTCTTGGGGGGAGGGGGAGGCCGGAGGACCGCGGGGGCGGGGCTCCGTTGGAGAAGGGAGTCCTTGCGGAGGGGCGTGTCGAGTTCGAGCGGTGGTTCCATGGACGGTGGCGAACGGGCCATAGCGCCTCTGAGGTGGGGAAACCATTTTTTAGGAAAGTTAACTAATGGTTTTCGCGGAGTCAATGAGAGTGCGCGGACTCCTTTCGCCTCTCGTGGCGGGAGGGCGCGTTCTCCTCGCCGCCGACCGGCTTTTCCAAGTTGGGGTACCGGACCAGTGCCGAGCGGTCCGCGTGTCCCGTTCCGGTCAGGTAACCCCCCTTGTCCTTTCCCGTCGGTCGTGGGCCGTCCGGGTGCGAGGTGTGCGGCGCGGGGTTCCGCACCGGTGGGCCCGGCGCCTTCGCGGGGGTCGGAGGGGCGTGGTGTACGGCCTAGAGTGACGGCGTGGGAAACCCTTTGAACCTTCCGTTCGACCCGATCGAGCGCGCTCACGACAACTGGAGTCAGAGGTGGGGTGCCTCGCCCGCCATGGCGGCGGTCACCTCCCTCATGCGCGCGCAGCAGATCCTCATCGGCGAGCTGGACGGCACGCTCAAGCCGTTCGGTCTGACCTTCGCCCGCTACGAGGCGCTGGTCCTGCTCACCTTCAGCGCCACCGGTTCACTGCCGCTGGGCAAGATCGGTGAGCGTCTGATGGTGCACCCCACCAGTGTCACCAACACCATCGACCGGCTGGAGGGGCAGGGCCTGGTGCTCCGCCGCCCCAACCCGAGCGACGGCCGGGGCGTGCTGGCGGAGATCACCGAGTCCGGTCGCGAGGTCACCGAGGAGGCCACGCGGGCGCTCCTCGCCATGGACTTCGGGCTCGGCTGCTACTCCGACGAGGAACTGTGGGGCGTGCACCAGCTGCTCACCCGGCTCCGCGTGGACTTCGGTGACTTCCCGGCTCCGGTCGCGGGGGCGGCCGAGCGGCACTGACGGGCCGTCGCGTCCGACGCCGCGCGCCGCGGGCGCCCCGTCTGTACATATTTAGTTGGACGTCCTACTATTTGCGTATGGCGAACACCACAGGAGGCCCCACCGACGGCGGGGCCCAGGAGATCGAGGCCGGACGCGACCGCTGGCAGCGCCGCTACGACTCCGCACGCAAGCGCGACGCCGACTTCACCTCGCTGTCCGGACGGCCCCTGGAACCCGTCTACGGACCCCGGCCCGGCGCCGAGGTCCCCGGCTTCGAGCGCGTCGGCTGGCCCGGAGAGTACCCCTACACCCGCGGGCTCTACCCGACCGGCTACCGGGGCCGCGCCTGGACCATCCGCCAGTTCGCCGGGTTCGGCAACGCCACCCAGACCAACGAGCGCTACAAGATGATCCTCGCCCAGGGCGGCGGGGGCCTCTCGGTCGCCTTCGACATGCCCACCCTGATGGGGCACGACTCCGACTCACCGCACGCCCTCGGCGAGGTCGGGCACTGCGGCGTGGCCGTCGACTCCGTCGCCGACATGGACCTGCTCTTCGACGGCATCCCCCTCGGCGAGACCACCACGTCCATGACCATCAGCGGCCCCGCCGTCCCCGCCTTCTGCATGTACCTCGTCGCGGCCGAACGCCAGGGCGTCGACATCGGCGGCCTCAACGGCACGCTCCAGACCGACATCTTCAAGGAGTACATCGCCCAGAAGGAGTGGCTGTACCCGCCCGAACCCCACCTGCGCCTCATCGGCGACCTGATGGAGTACTGCGCGGAGCACATCCCCGCCTTCAAACCGCTCTCCGTCTCCGGCTACCACATCCGCGAGGCCGGAGCCACGGCCGCGCAGGAGCTCGCCTACACGCTGGCCGACGGGTTCGGCTACGTGGAACTGGGGCTCTCCAGGGGCCTGGACATCGACCGCTTCGCCCCCGGGCTGTCCTTCTTCTTCGACGCCCACATCGACTTCTTCGAGGAGATCGCCAAGTTCCGCGCGGCCCGCCGCATCTGGGCCCGCTGGATTCGCGACACCTACGGCGCGAAGACCGAGAAGGCCCAGTGGCTGCGCTTCCACACCCAGACCGCGGGGGTGTCCCTCACCGCGCAGCAGCCCTACAACAACGTGGTGCGCACCGCCGTCGAGGCGCTCTCCGCGGTGCTCGGCGGCACCAACTCGCTGCACACCAACGCCCTCGACGAGACCCTGGCCCTGCCCACCGAGCAGTCCGCCGAGATCGCCCTGCGCACCCAACAGGTCCTCATGGAGGAGACCGGTGTCGTCAACGTCGCCGACCCGCTCGGCGGCTCCTGGTACGTGGAGGCCCTCACCGACGAGATCGAGGCCGAGGCCGAACGGATCTTCGAGCAGATCCTCCGCATGGGCGGGGGAGAGGACGCCGAGCACGCCATCGGACCGATGACCTCGGGCATCCTCGCCGGGATCGGCAACGGCTACTTCAGCTCCGAGATCGCCGAGTCCGCCTTCCAGTACCAGCAGGCCCTGGAGAAGGGCGACAAGCGCATCGTCGGCGTCAACTGCCACACCGACACCGTCTCCGGCGAACTCGACATCCTCAAGATCAGCCACGAGGTCGAACACGAGCAGAAGCGCGCCCTCGCCGAACGCCGCGCCGCCCGCGACCAGACCGCCGTCGACCGCGCCCTCGCCCGTCTCCTGGAGGGCGTCCGGGCCGAGGACGGCAACCTCGTCCCGCTGATCATGGACGCCGCCCGTGCCGAGGCCACCCTGGGCGAGATCTGCGCCACGATGGGGGAGGAGTTCGGGGACTACACGGAGGACCCGCAGTTCTGACCGCGCCTGTTCCCTCCCCGTCCCCGGGTGGGGCGGGGAGTCCTCGGAGCGCTCCGGGATACGGCAGGATAGGGAACATGCAGCCTTCGGACTTTTCACCGAACAGTGCGGTTGACCTCGGGGCGCGCAAGGCGGCCTTGGAGCGTGAGGCCAAGCAGCGCGCCGACGAGTCGGCCGGTCGAACCAACCCCTACTCCGTCAACGCCGACGAGTCCAACTTCCAGCAGGTGCTGGAGCGGTCACTGGACGCCCCGGTCGTGATGGCGGTGCTGGCGAGCTGGTCCGAGCAGTCCAAGCAGGTCGAGGCGGTCCTCGACCGGCTCTCCCTGGGCTCCGGCGGGAACTGGCTCCTGGCCAAGATCGACAGCGACGCCAGCCCGCAGCTGGTGCAGGCGCTCCGCGTGTCCGGCACCCCCACGATCATCATCGCGGTCCAGGGGCAGGTCATGCCCCTGATGCAGGGTCCGGCCACCGAGGAGCAGCTGCGCGACGCCCTGACCCAGGTGTTCGGCGCGCTCGCCCAGCAGGGGATGCTGCCGCCCGACCACCCCGGCACGGTGGACGGCGATCCCTCCGCGGTGCGGGAGGAAGAGCCCGAGGAGGAGGCTCCGGCGTCGGACCCGGTCGCCGCGCGGGCCAGGGAGTTCCTGGACCGGGGCGACTTCGAGGGCGCGGCCGGTGTCTTCGAGAAGGCCTTGGAGGAGGACCCGAGGAACGCCGACCTCAAGGCCCAGATCGCCCAGATCAGGCTGGTCGGACGCCTCCAGGACGTGGACGGCCCCGCCGTGCGGGAGACAGCGGACTCCGACCCCTCGAACGTGGACGCCCAGATCACCGTGGCCGACATCGACCTGTACGGCGGCGACTACGAGGCCGCCTTCGACCGGCTCGTGGAGACGGTCCGGCGCACCTCGGACGAGGACCGGAACCGGGTGCGCGCGCACCTGCTCTCCCTGTTCGACATCCTCCCCGCGGGCGACCCCCGGGTGAACGCGGCCCGCCGCAAGCTCACCTCGGCGCTGTTCTAGACCACCAGGACCGGCCCCGGATCGACGGACACCCCCGTCGATCCGGGGCCGATTTTCCTTTTGGTGTGTTTTCTCCCGGTGTGTCACAAGGAGCGGCAAAATGGTGCATATTTGCTGAGGTGAAGACGGCGGGATAGCCCGCCGGTCACGGGGTAGAAGCTGGGGAGAACTTCCGTCCGACGTGCGGCAGGTGTCCCATGGCGACCAACGACGCGGCCCCGGTGGTCACGGTCTCGGCGACCTTCGGCGCGGGCGGCAGCGTGATCGGCCCCGCCGTCGCCGCCCGCCTCCACGTTCCCTTCCTGGACCGGGCGGTGCCCAGCGCGGTGGCGGCCGAGATCGGCTGTTCCCTGGACGAGGCGCTCCAGCGCGACGACCGCGCCCCCGGAGGTTTCGAGCGGCTCCTCGCCAGCGCCGCGCGCCTGCCCACGGTCACGCTCGGCAGCGTGGACTCCGGCTTCGTCGGGACCACCAACGGGGAGGGGCGCCTCCTCTACGACCACGAGTTCGTGGAACAGACCGAACGCGTCATCCGCGACGTCGCCCGCACGGGGGGCGTGGTGCTGGGGCGTGCCGCCGCCGTGGTCCTGGCCGGTCATCCGGGAGCACTCCACGTGCGGTTGGACGGCGACCGCGAGGCGCGTCTGAGCCGGGCGAGGAGTCTGTGGGAGACCGGCGACCGGGGGGAGTTCGGCGGTCGCGGCTGGGGGCCCGACGCGCCCACGCTCCGCCTGTTGGACGACAACGACCGGGCCCGTGCCGCCTACGTGCGCCGCTTCTACCGGACCGATCCGGCCGACCCCGGTCTCTACCACCTGGTGGTCGACTCCACGGCCCTGTCCACCGACGCCTGCGCGGACGTGGTGGTGCGCGCCGCGACCGACCGCGCCCGGGGGTAGGGCGGCGTTCACGGGGAAGGCGCCCCGCGGAAGGTCGGAATTAATGCGATTTTTTCCGAAGGCGTTAATTGTCGCCTTGTGCTGACGTTACCCGCTTGACTCGGGTAAGGTGAGGCGACTCGGTTGCGGGCTTCCATGTACCGCCCCCGCCCGGCAGCCGAGACCCGCGCGGACGCCCGATGACCGGGTGTTCCACGGCGGGACGCGCAACCGTCACGGACCAGTGTCCGTCGGCGCGCAGGCGCCGACGAGCCCTCACCGGGCCGGCCACGGAGTGCAGGCCGTTCGCCCGACCCCCGGTGGAGGAGACCCGACGTCGGTCCGTACGTCCACGGGAGGGGCCGCCGGTGTGCCCCGCGGACGCATGACATCAGCAAAAGCCAAGGAGCAATACGTGGCCACCCTTCCCAGCGTTTCGTACTCCATCACCGTCCGCCTCGAACTGGACGCCGGAGGCAGCGCGGTCGGCAGCCTCACCAACGCGGTGGAGCAGGTCGGCGGCATGATCACCGCCCTGGACGTGGCGGCCGCTGGGCACGAGCGCATCCGCATCGACGTCACCTGCGCCGCCCGCGACACCGATCACGCCCAGGCCATCGTCGACGCCCTCGGCGGCGTCGAGGGCGTCGTGGTCCACAAGGTGAGCGACCGCACCTTCCTCATGCACCTCGGCGGCAAGATCGAGATGAAGTCCAAGGTGCCGCTGCGCAACCGCGACGAGCTCTCCATGGCCTACACCCCCGGTGTCGCCCGCGTCTCCCAGGCCATCGCCGCCAACAAGGACGACGCCCGCCGCCTGACCATCAAGCGCAACAGCGTCGCCGTGGTCACCGACGGCTCGGCCGTGCTCGGCCTGGGCAACATCGGCCCCGAGGCCGCCATGCCCGTCATGGAGGGCAAGGCCGCCCTGTTCAAACGCTTCGCCGACATCGACGCGTGGCCCATCGCCCTGGACACCCAGGACGTCGACGAGATCGTCCGCACCGTCCAGCTGCTCGCCCCCGGCTTCGGCGGCATCAACCTGGAGGACATCTCCGCGCCGCGCTGTTTCGAGGTCGAGGCCCGCCTGCGCGAGCTCCTCGACATCCCCGTCTTCCACGACGACCAGCACGGCACCGCGATCGTCGTCCTGGCGGCCCTGCGCAACGCGCTGCGCGTCGTCGACAAGAAGCTCTCCGAGGTCCGTATCGCCATGTCCGGCGCGGGCGCGGCCGGTACCGCCATCCTCAAGCTGCTCATGCACGCCGGCGCGCGCGACATCATCGTCAGCGACGTCCACGGGGCCGTGCACGCGGGCCGTGACAACCTGGACAGCAACCTGCGCTGGATCGCGGAGAACACCAACCAGGACGGCTACAGCGGCGACCTCAAGGGCTCCGTGGCCGGGGCCGACGTCTTCATCGGCGTCTCCGCCCCCAACCTGCTCGGTGGCGAGGACATCGCCGAGATGAACGAGGACTCGATCATCTTCGCGCTGGCCAACCCCGACCCCGAGGTCGACCCCGAGGTCGCGCACCTGCACGCGGGCGTGGTGGCCACCGGCCGCAGCGACTACCCGAACCAGATCAACAACGTCCTGGTCTTTCCCGGCTTCTTCCGGGGGCTGCTGGACGCCCAGAGCCACCACGTCACCTCCGACATGATGGTCGCCGCCGCCGAGGCCCTCGCCGACGTGGTCAGCGAGGACGAGCTGGGCCCGAACTACATCATTCCGAGCGTGTTCCACTCGGACCTGTCCACCCACGTGGCCACCGCCGTGCGCGAGGTCGCCCAGCGCGGCGCCGCCGAGTAGCGGTTCGCTCCATCCGGCGAGGGGCGACCACGGGGCCGGTTTTCCGGGTAGGTGTGGACCATGGACCAGTCGACTCTGACCGGGCGCCTGCTGGTGGCCGCCCCCCTCCTCCAGGAGGACTCCTTCCGCCGTTCGGTGGTGTTCGTCGTGGACGACGCCGCGGACGGCAGCCTGGGAGTGATCCTCAACCGCCCCCTCGGCCTCCCCGTGGACGAGGTGGTGACGGACTGGGGGCCCTACACGAGCTCCCCCTCGGTGATGTTCTCCGGCGGGCCGGTGGGCACCGACTCGGGGATCGCTCTCGGGATCGCGTCCCCGGAGCTGGCGGTGTCGGGATGGACCCCCTTGGAGGGGGTGGGAACCGGACCGGAGCTGGCCGGGGTCGGGATGGTGGACCTGGAGGCCCCCACCGACGACCTGGGCATGGAGCTGGGAGCCCTGCGTGTGTTCGCCGGATACGCGGGCTGGGGCGCCGGTCAGCTGGCGGGGGAGGTCGAGGAGGGCGCGTGGTACGTGGTGGACGCCCACGCCCGCGACCTCTTCGGGGACGAACCCGAGACCCTGTGGTCGCGGGTGCTGCGCCGGCAGGGCGGCCGGTTGGCCCTGTTGTCCACCTATCCTGACGATCCGACCCTGAACTGACCGGTTTTCCCAGGGCTTCGAAGTGGGGCGCGTCACCCGATACCGTGGTAGACGGACGTTGAAAGGTGTGAGGACGATGTCGATGGATGTCCTGAACAAGGTTCTGCCGGACAGCGAGACCAGGCCGGACATCTCGCACGACGACGGGGACCGGGAACGGTTCGCCCACTACGTGCAGAAGGACAAGATCACCCAGAGCGCGGTGACCGGCGACCCGGTGATCGCGCTGTGCGGCAAGGTCTGGGTGCCCAACCGGGACCCGAAGAAGTTCCCCGTGTGCCCCGACTGCAAGAAGGCGTACGAGGACATGATGAAGTGACGGCCCTTCGTGGCCGGTACGCGGAAGGGCCCTGACCCACCCCCATGGGGTGAGCCAGGGCCCTTCGTGCCGTCCGGGGGGCGGGAGCCCCCGTGGATCAGGCCGCTGCGCCCGCCCGACGGCGGGTGGCGACCAGCGCGGTGCCGCCCGCGGCCGTCGCGACGACGGCCGCGACCAGGAGACCGGTCAGGGCCACACCGGTGTTGGGCAGGCCCGGCTTGCCGCCGCCCTCACCGGGCCCGGGGGTGGGGTTCGGGGTCGGCTCCGGTACGCCGCCCCCGTTACCGCCGCCGGGGACGGTCACGTCCTTGTCGACGCTCACGGTGAGGGTGATCGGGTCGAGCGCCTCGCCCGCGCCGTAGAAGTCGGCGAAAGCGGGGACGCCGTCGGCGGTCAGGGTGGCCGGGATCGGGCCCCAGGACAGCACGCCCTCGTCCAGCTCGTGTCCGACGCCGGACAGGTCCAGGTCGGCGAAGGCCACGTCGTCGTAGGTGACGAGCTCCTCGTCCGTGAGGGACTTGCTCACCACGTCCGCGTAGAGGGTCCCCGTGTCACCGTCGATCTCCACCCGGGGGTCGGTGACGGTCATGTGCAGCAGCGGATCGGCGCCGCCGTAGACGTGGCCCTCGAACAGCACGCTGCCGGCGAAGTCGATCTCCGCGACCTCCTCCTCCAGGTTCACGCTGCCCGTGCCGTCGGTGAAGGCGAACGTGTCGTCCTCGTTGCGGGTGGCCCCGTCCTCGGTGCGGATGGTGCCCTTGGCGATGTTCCCCTCGATGTAGGTGCGGAAGGACTCCTTCACACCCCAGTCGGCGCGGCCGTTGTACACGGTCAGGTCACCCTGGGGGGTCTCGCCGCCGTCGTCGCCGTCATCGCCCCCGCCGTCGTCACCGGTGGCGAAGGAGACGGGGGTCCACACGTCCTGGTCGCGGTTGTCCAGGTCGTTGCGGTCGTTGAACACCGCGACGTAGCACTGGACCTCCAGGCAGTCGTAGGCGGTGCCGCCCTTCTCGAAGGCGCCGACGACGTCGAGGTCGGTGCCGAACGCGCCGTCCGCGTCGGGCGCGGTTCCCTCACGCAGCCACACGCCGCTCCCGTACCAGTGCTGCGGATACGCGGTGTCCGACCGAGCGATGCCGGTCAGCGCCACGTACACGCCCGCCCCGGGGCGGAAGCCGGTGCCGTCCACGCGGACGGTCTGACCCTCGGGGTCGAGGTCACTGGTCGGGCTGACCCGTACCTCGGGGTCGAGGACGGGCTCCTCGGGCCCCTCGGGGTCGGTCGGGTCGGTGGCCTCGACCACCTCGGAGGTGAAGGACAGCGGGTCCATGGGGTCGCCCGCCGCGTAGAAGCTGGCGAAGGGCTTCACGGCGTCGGCGTGCAGGGTCCCGGCCTCGGAGGTGAAGGTGATCACGTCACCGTCGACACCGATCTCGGCGCCGGTCAGCTCCGCCACCGCGACCTCCCCGTACTCGACGAGGTCGCCCGGGGGCAGTGACGGGTCGGCGCCCGCGAACGCGCGGCTGGTGACGTCCGCGTGGACGGTGGCCGCGCCCTGGCCGTCGAACTCCACGCGGGGATCTGCCACGCGGATCTCCAGGACGGGCCCCTGGCCGTAGTCGTGGCCGGTGAAGACCACACCGCCGGAGAAGCTCACCTCGCCGGAGGAGTCCTCCTTGGAGACGGTGCCGCCGATGGTGGGGAAGTCCAGGGTGCCGTCGGTGTTGCGGGTGGCGCCGTCGACCGCCTCGTAGCCGCCGTGGGCGATGGGACTGGACACGTAGTTGCGGAAGGACTGCTTGACGCCCCAGGTGGCGGAGCCCTGGGTGACGGAGACGGGGGACTCGTCGGCCAGCGCCGGTGCCGCCGCCAGGGTGAGCGAGGCGCCGAGGGCGGCCGCTCCCGTGAGGGAGACGAGGGAGCGCAGGCAACGACGGAGCCCGTCCGTCCCTCCCGCTCTCGTGGAGGTTGTGCTCATGGGTGACTGTTCCTGTCGACTCGGGGGATGGACGGGTGCCGGTTCCGGTCGCGCACCGGTTCCGGGCGGGGAGTGGGGCAGCGGGCCCGAGGGCTGAGCGGGTGCTGGTGGGACCGCTGAGGGAAAACGTGGTCGGTCGGGCCGAGGAGGCCGGGTGGCCGATCCCGACCCGGAGCGTGCCTAGGTGGTCGTCGGGAGCGGGGCCGGGGTGGTGCCACGGCGGCGCGCGGCGAACAGCGCCACCGCACCGGCCAGGACGGCCACGGCGGCGGCCAGGACCAGGCCTGCGAGGGAGGAGCCGGTCGTGGCGAGCGGACCGCCGGCGCCTCCCGCGGCACCACCGGACCCCGCGCCGCCGGAGCCGGAGGACGCGGTTCCGCCGCCGGTGCTCCCGGGGCCGGTCGCGCCGTCTCCGGACGCGCCGCCGTTCCCGCCGTTCCCGCCGGTCGCTCCGGGGTCGCCGGTCTGGCCGTCGAACGTCACGGGGACGAAGACGTCCTGTCCCCGGTCGCTGGAGCGGGTGTGGTCGTTGCGGGTCACGACGGCGCAGTCCGTTGCTGCGGAGAGGCAGTCGGTGTGCTCGTCCGACCCCTTGACCGTGAGTTCGACGGTGAACCCGCCGTCGGTACCGCTACCGGTGTAGGGGGTGGCCAGGCCCTCGCCGTAGGGCGGCGGGTTGCTGGAGACCCAGGCTGAGGAGCCGCCCTCGCCCTCCATGTCCACGCCGCCGATACACGGGCTGGGCGCCTGGGTGGAGCTGGCGTTCGCGGTGTCGCACAGGGCGACGTAGACGCCCTTGGAGGTGTCGTAGCCCGTACCGGTCACGGTCACCTTCTCACCGGAGGGATCGAGCCCGCTGGTCCTGGAGACCGTCAGGGTCGGGCTGCCCGGGGTCCGGGGCAGGGTCCGCGGTGCGGACTGGGCCTGGGGGGCCGCGGGCGCCGGGACCGAGGCGGGAGCCGGAGCCTGGGGCGGGGTGCGCGGTGCCGACGGTGCGGCGGGCGCGGCGAAGCTTACGGGGACCACACCGATGACGGGGGCGCTCCGGGGCCGCGCCGAGACGACCTCGGTCCCCTCCACGTCCCGGGTGTCCGGGGCGGTGTCGTCCCCGGGTTCCGGGGAGCCGGGAGCGGAGGGTGCGGGTGCCTCCGGGGCGGTCACCTCGGGAGTGGGAGCACCGGCGACCTCGGTCAGGACGATCTCGAAGGCGTCCTCGGCCGTGTCGAGTCCGGCCTCGGCGGCGAACGCGGCCGTGATCGCGAGATCCGTGCCGAACAGACCGTGCTCGTCGACCTCGACCAGGACCGCGTTCTCGTCGTCCAGGACGGCGTTCTCGTCGGAGTCCGCGGCCGGTGCGGCCTCGGCGGGCACGGCCCGGGTGGTGATCTCGATCCGGCTGCCGGGGTCGTGCCCGATCCCGGTCACCGTGACGGAGTCGCCCAGGGGATCGAGCCCCTCGGTGCGGTCGACGGCGGTGGTCCGGGGCGGGACGGGTTCTTCGGACGGGGCGGTGAGCGCCGTCGCGGGCAGGGCGGTGGACAGCACCGTCGCGGCGGCGACGGCGGCCAGGGCGGGGAGGAACCCACGGAGGGATACCGCTGCTTGCATCGGGGGCCTTCGCGTTCGTGCGGGCGGTCGGACGGTGTCCGGCGCCCGCGGGTCCTGGGGAATGGAGTTAAGGTTATGCTTACCTTGGCAAAGTGAGCCTTACCTAACTTGATCCCGCGCTGGAACAGTGGAACACCACGCCGCCATGGTTGTCAAGAAGATGACGACCTGTCGTGAAAAGTGCCGTGTCGCTTCCCCGCTCCCCGGCGACACCCGGCACACGGATCACATCGAAAGCGACCGCCATGCCTCACGCCGTCCCCCGATTCCCCCTGCGCGGACACCCTGGAACAGGACCGGCCGCCGTCCTGCTCGCCGTGGCCTGCGCCCTCGCCCTGACCTCCTGTACCGGGTCCCCCGCCCCCGAGGACGCGTCGGCGGGCGAGGACATCTCGGCACTCGCGGAGAACCGGCTCCAGATGCTGGCGGACGTCCCCGACCCCGAACTCCCCGTCACCGTCGACTCGGTCGTCCTCGACCCCTACCGCACCAGCGCCGACCCCCTGGAGTACGAGGAGGTCGAGGTCACCGACGCCAGCCGCGTCCTCCCGCTCACCGGGAGCCTCGCGGAGATCGTCTTCACCCTCGGCCTCGGTGACCGGGTGGTCGGCCGCGACGTCGCCGCCACCTTCGACGAGGCCGCCGACCTGCCCGTGGTCAGCGAGGGCCACGACGTCTCCGCCGAGTCCGTCCTCGCACTGAGGCCCACGGTGGTCCTGGCCGACACCCAGACCGGACCGCCCGAGGTGATCGAACAGGTCCAGCGCAGCGGGGTCCCCGTCGTCATCGTCGAGGAGGCCTGGTCCTTCGACGAGATGTACCCCCGCTTCGAGCGGGTCGCGGAGGCGCTCGGCGTCCCCGCCGCCGGTTCCCGACTGGTCGAACGCACTCGGGAGCAGATGGACGGGGTGCGCGAGACCTCCCTGGAGGCCAGCGGCGACCCCCTGGTCGCCTTCCTCTACCTGCGCGGCACCGCCGGGGTCTACCTGCTCGGCGGGCCCGGATCGGGCGCGGACGCCATGCTCTCCGAGATCGGGGCCCGGGACGCCGGGGTCGAGATGGGTCTGACCACACCCTTCACACCCATCACGACCGAAGCGCTCATTGAGGCCCAGCCGGACGTCCTGCTCGTCATGACCAAGGGCCTGGAGTCGGTGGGCGGTGTGGAGGGCCTGGTCGAGATCCCCGGCGTCGCCCAGACCCCGGCCGGACGGAACGGGGCCGTCATCGACTTCGAGGACGGCGTCCTGCTCAACTTCGGGCCGCGCACCCCCCAGGTCATCGTGGCCCTGGCCGAGGAACTGGCCGCGATCCCCGACGACGGGGGCACCGCGTGACCGCGCTCGGCCGACGACCCGCCACCGCGACCGGGAGCCCGTCGGACGGCGGCGGCCTGGCCCCCCGCAGACTGCGCTCCGGGCTCCTCCTCGGCGTCCTCGCCGCCACGCTCGTGACCGTCACCGTCGTGGCCGCCGGGATCGGCGCCTACCCCATCCCAGCGGTCCAGGTGGCGGCGTCACTCCTCCAGGAGGTCGGTCTCGACGTCGGTCCCGAACCCGACCAGATCGCCCACACCGTCCTGTGGGACGTGCGACTGCCCCGCGTCGCCCTCGCCGTCATGGTCGGCGCGGCCCTGGGCAGCGCGGGCGCCATCATGCAGGGTGTCTTCGGCAACCCCCTCGCGGAACCGGGGGTGATCGGTGTCTCCGCCGGCGCGGCGGTCGGCGCGATCGTCGTCATCTTCACCGGCGCCACCGTGCTCGGCCACTGGACCGTCATCGCCTCGTCCTTCGTGTTCGGCCTGGCCACGACCCTGTTCGTGTACGTCTTCGCGCGCTCACACGGCCGGACCGAGGTGGTCACCCTCCTGCTCACCGGTATCGCGGTCAACGCCATCGCCGGTGCCGCGATCGGTCTGATGACCAACTTCTCGCAGGACTCCGAGATCCAGACCATCACGTTCTGGCAGCTGGGCAGCGTCTCCACCGCCACCTGGTCCAAGGTCGCGGCGATCACGCCCTGCCTGCTCCTCGGACTGTCGGTGATCCCGGTCTACGCCCGCCGCCTGGACCTGCTCGCCCTCGGGGAGGGCCCCGCCCGCCACCTGGGCGTGGACGTCGAACGGATGCGCCTGGTGCTCATCGGCGCCATGGCGCTGCTCACGTCGGCGGCGGTCGCCTTCGCCGGTGTCGTCGCCTTCGTGGGGCTCGTGGTCCCGCACATCATCCGCATGATGACCGGACCCGGCCACCGGGTGCTGCTGCCCGCCTCCGCGCTCGGCGGCGGACTGCTGCTGCTCGCGGCCGACCTGCTGGCCCGCACGGTCGCCGCGCCCGCCGAGATCCCGCTCGGCGTGGTCACCGCAGCCCTGGGCGGCCCGTTCTTCTTCTTCCTCCTCTACCGCACCCGCGCCAAGCAGGGAGGGTGGTCGTGACCGCCGACACCACGCGTCCCCCCGGCACCAGTGCCGCCACCCCCTCCGGGCACGCCCCACGGCGTTCGGTCCTCGCGCGGGGCTGGGCGGCGGCCGTCGCCCCCCTCACTCGCGCACCGGCTTCACCCGCACCGTCCGAACCCGGCTCCGTGGTCGTGCGCGCGGAGGGCCTCACCGTCCGCCGGGGCGGGCGCTCCCTGCTCGACGGGATCGACCTCACCGTCCGTGCCGGTGAGCTCCTGGCCCTGGTCGGCCCGAACGGAGCGGGCAAGTCGACCCTGCTCTCCGCGCTGTCGGGTGACGTCGTCGCGGGGGAGTCCCGGGGCGACCGCGACTCCGGGACGGTGCGCCTGCTCGGTCGTGCCCTTTCGGAGTGGAGCCCGCCCGAACTGGCCCTACGCCGCGCCGTCCTGCCGCAGGAGGCGGCCGTCAGCTTCCCGTTCTCCGTCACCGAACTCGTCGCGATGGGGCGCGCCCCCTGGGCCGGGCTGAGCACCCCGGACCAGGACGAGTGCCTCGTCCGGGCCGCCATGGAGAGGACGGGGGTGGCGCACCTGGCCCACCGCCGTTTCCCCACGCTCTCGGGTGGGGAGAGGGCCCGCGTCATGTTCGCCCGGGTCCTCGCGCAGGACACCCGCCTGCTGCTCCTCGACGAGCCGACCGCGGCACTGGACATCCGCCACCAGGAACTCGTGCTGTCCGTCGCGCGTGACCTCGCGTCCCTCGGTGGGGCGGTTATCGTGGTCCTGCACGATTTGGGGCTTGCGGCCGCCTACGCCCATCGTGTGGCGGTACTCTCCGGAGGACAGGTCGCCGCGCGGGGAACCCCCGCAGACGTGTTCAGCTCGTCGCTCCTCAGCGCTGTGTACCGACACGAGGTCGAAGTTCTGCCGCATCCGCGTACGGGGGTCCCGCTCGTCGTCCCCCTCCGGCCGCCCGGGTGCACACGAAAGCGTCCACAGGAGTAGGTCGTATTGGTGTCCACAACTGAACGGCAGTCCCACGATGAGCCGTACCCCTCCGACGGGGGTCGCGAACGGCGCGCACGCGGTCGCAGACGCCGCGCGCGCCCCCGGACCACCCCCGGCGACGTGGTCCGGGGCGTCGTCCGCCTCTTCGGCGAGATCCTCCTGACGGCGGGTCTGCTGATGCTCTTCTACGCCGCCTACGAGGTGTACGGCTCCCAGTGGGAGACCGACCGCGAGCAGCAGGGCCTGGCCGACGGCCTGGACGACGCATGGGCCGCGGCGGAGGAACGGGGACCGGACTCCGAGCCGCTCCCGGGCAGCGCCGACAGCCGTCTGTACGTGCCGAGCCTGGACCTGGAGTGGGTGGTGGTCAACGGCACCACCCCCGACGACATCCGCTACAGCCCCGGCCGCTACACGGAGTACGACAGCTCGCCCGGCGAACTCGGCAACTACGGTGTCGCCGCGCACCGCACCCCCGGTCTCTTCTGGGACCTGGACCTGCTCGACGACGGCGACGTCATGGTGCTGGAGGACGGGGAGAACTTCTACACCTACGAGGTCTTCCGTGAGGAGACCGTTCTGCCCGAGGACTTCTGGGTGGTCAACCCGGACCCCTTCGAGGAGGCCTCCGAGGAGGAGCCGGGCCGGGCGCTGCTCACCCTCACCACGTGCGCTCCCAAACTCAACAACACGCACCGGCTCATCGTCTGGGCCGAGCTGACCGAGACCACACCCAAGTCCGAGGGCATGCCCGACAGCATCGCCCACATGGCACCGGACGCCTAGGAGAGGGGACACACGAATGTACGGTCTGATCTGGCGTGTCCTGCCCGGCCCCTGGGTATCGAAGTTCATCCTGTCGCTGGGGCTGCTGGCGGGGGCCGCGGCCCTGCTGTGGTTCTACGCGTTCCCGGAGCTCTCACCGCACATGCCGTTCAACGACGGCGCGGTCGACACGACCGGGATCGGCGCCGAGGCCCCGGCATCCGGTGACGCCGAGTCCGGCGCCGAGGGCGCCCCGGAGGAACCGGCCGAGGCCGACGAGGGCTCGTAGCCCGCTCGGGAGCCGGTAGGGGACCGAAGGACGGAGCGGCGCGGTGCGGCGAGCACCGTGCCGCTCCGTCGTGGGAGACACGGTCCGCGGGGCGGTGTCCCGGTCCGGGCCGGACACGCCCGGGGTGCCCGCTGTGCCCGGCGCCACCGCCGGGGCTCCCGATACGGTCTCCGGCGGCCGCTAACCTCAAGCAGGTGAGTAACGGGGGACGGAACGAATGACGGTGACGCAGACCACGACGGAGAGCCGCCTGAGCGGCCTCCGCGCCTGGCAGCGAGAGGCCTTCGAGGAGTACTTCCGCAGGCAGCCACGCGACTTCCTCGCGGTGGCCACACCCGGTGCGGGCAAGACCACCTTCGCTCTCACCCTGGCCAGCGAGCTCATCCAGCGGCACGTGGTACGAGCGGTCACCATCGTCTGCCCCACCGAGCACCTCAAGAAGCAGTGGGCCGAGTCGGCCGCCCGGTTCGGCATCGCCATCGACCCCGACTTCAGGAACGGGCAGGGCGCGCTGGGCCGCCAGTACGTCGGAGTGGCCGTCACCTACGCTCAGGTGGCCGCGCACCCGATGCTGCACCGCAACCGCACCGAGGCGCGCAAGACCCTGGTCATCTTCGACGAGGTCCACCACGCGGGCGACGCCCTGTCGTGGGGAGACGCCGTCCGGGAGTCCTTCGACCCGGCCACACGGCGGCTCTCGCTCACCGGGACCCCCTTCCGCTCGGACATCAACCCCATCCCGTTCGTGGACTACGTCCAGGACGGGGCGGGCGTGCGCCGCTGTTCGTGGGACTACAGCTACGGTTACGCCCCCGCCCTGGAGGACGGGGTGGTCCGCCCGGTCATCTTCATGGCCTACTCCGGCGAGATGCGCTGGCGTACGCGGGCGGGCGACGAGCTCGCCGCGCGGCTTGGCGAACCCCTCACCAAGGACGCGCTGTCGCAGGCGTGGCGGGCCGCTCTCGACCCCAAGGGCGACTGGATCAAGAAGGTCCTCCAGGCGGCGGACCGCCGCCTGACCGAGGTGCGCAAGACCCACCCTGACGCGGGCGGACTGGTCATCGCGAGCGACCACGAGAACGCCCGCGCCTACTCGCGCATCCTGCGCCAGATCACCGGCAAGGGCGCCACCGTGGTGCTCTCCGACGACCCGACCGCGTCCAAGAAGATCACCCGGTTCGCCAAGGGAGACGACCGGTGGATGGTCGCGGTGCGGATGGTCTCGGAGGGGGTGGACGTGCCGCGGCTGATGGTGGGCGTGTACGCGACCTCCACCAGCACCCCGCTGTTCTTCGCGCAGGCCATCGGCCGCTTCGTGCGGGTCCGCAAGCGCGGCGAGGTCGCGTCGGTGTTCCTGCCCTCAGTGCCGACCCTGCTGGAGTACGCGGGGGAGATGGAGCGCGAGCGCGACCACGTCCTGGACAAGCAGCCCTCGGACGACGAGTACCCGGAGGAGGACCTCCTCAAGGAGGCCAACCGGAAGAAGGACACACCCGACGCGGGGGAGGAACTCCCCTTCGAGACGATGGAGTCCGCCGCCGAGTTCGACCGGGCGCTGTACGACGGTCTGGAGTACGGCGGCGGCGTGGCGGGGTCCAGCGAGGAGGAGGACTTCCTCGGGCTGCCCGGGCTGCTCGACCCCGACCAGGTCTCCCAGCTGCTGCGCAAGCGCAAGGCCGACATCCACGCCAGCCAGCGCAAGGCCAAGGAGAGGGCCGAACCGGATGAGGGGGTCACCCACGAGGTCCTCGCCGAACTGCGCAAGGACCTCAGCAACCTGGTGGGGGCCTGGCATCACCGGACCGGGAAGCCGCACGGGGTGATCCACAACGAGCTGCGCCGCGCCTGCGGGGGGCCGCCGGTCGCACAGGCGACCCCGCCCCAGATCCGTGAGCGCATCGCCAAGCTGAGGGCCTGGGCGGTGGGCCAGAAGTAGCGGTTCGGGGGAGGCCCTCGCGTGGTCGGCGAGGGCAAACACTTCGCAAGGTCGGGCAAGTCCACACAACACTGTGAAAACGGGTCGCTACAGTCCGTGAGGTGATGGGACGAAGCCCGCGCGGAGGCTCAGCCGCGACCTGGTCCGGCCTGGCCCTGTGCGCACTCGCGATGACCGGTCTGGTGGCGAGTTCGCTGCCGGAGCCCGACCAACCCGAACCACAGCGGAGCGGGGTGACCCCCTCCGCCGCCGACGCGTACTGCCCGCCCGGGTGGGACCCCGGGGTCGACAGCGCGGCCCGAGCCGCGGGGACCCGGGTCTCCGACCCGGGGGCGCAGGCCGACGCCGGGGTGGAGATCACCCCGGAACAGGCCGCGGAGTACGAGGAACGCCTCCGAGACGCCCTGGTCTCCCAACGCGGCCGCGAACTCGCTCCGCCGTACACCGTGCCGGTGGCCGTGCACGTGATCTCCGCCACGGATGGCCGGGGGGCGGTGTCCGACCAACAGATCCGTGACCAGGTCGACGTCCTCAACCGGGCCTACCAGGGCGACTACGCGCTCGGCTCCGAGGGGACCGACACCGGCTTCCGGTTCGAACTCTCCGACGTCACCCGCAGCGCCGACGACGCCTGGTTCGACGACTTCAACCGCCACGGCGACGCCATCCGGTCGCAGCTGCGCCAGGGCGGACCCGAGACCCTGAACGTCTACACCACCGAACTCGACTCCGGTCTGCTCGGCTACTCGACCTTCCCCCAGGACTACCAGGACGACCCCGAACGGGACGGTGTCGTCATCGCCTACGACGCCCTCCCCGGCGGTGGGCGCGAACGCTTCAACGAGGGCCACACCGGCACCCACGAGGTCGGGCACTGGCTGGGCCTGTTCCACACCTTCCAGAACGGCTGCCAGCCACCGGGGGACTACGTGGACGACACCCCGTACGAGCGCGAGGCCGCCGCGGGCTGTCCCAAGGGCCGGGACACCTGTCCCGAGCGTCCCGGACGCGACCCCGTCACCAACTTCATGAACTACAGCGACGACGCCTGCATGACCCACTTCACTCAGGGTCAGGCGCGGCGCATGGTGGAGCACTGGAACGCCTTCCGGGGCGGCTCCGCCCGGGTCTGACCCGCTCCCGTGTACACGGCGCCCCGCCCCGCGGGGCGCCGTCCCCGTCCTTCCGGCGGACGGTCGCCGGGTGCCGTGCGTCGATAGGCTGGGGGCATGGCAGCGAACACCTATCTGACCGGGATCAAGCCCACCGGTGACTTCCACCTGGGCAACTACATCGGGGCGATCAAACCCGCCCTCGCCGCGACCGAGGTCTACGACACCTACTACTTCATCGCGGACTACCACGCGCTCAACATCATCAAGGACGCGGACGAGCTCCGCCAGAGCATCCGGTCGGGCGCTGCCACCTGGCTGGCCTGCGGTCTGGACCCCGAGCGCACGGTCTTCTACCGGCAGTCCAGCATCCCCGAGACCTTCGAGCTCACCACGATCCTGAGCACCCTCACCCCCAAGGGGCTCATGAACCGCGCGCACGCCTACAAGGCCGCGCGCGACCGCAACAGCGAGGCGGGCCTCACCGAGCTCGACGCCGGGGTCAACATGGGGCTGTACAACTACCCCGTGCTGATGGCCGCCGACATCCTCGTCATGGCGGCCGACCGGGTGCCGGTCGGCCGCGACCAGTCGCAGCACATCGAGTACACCGCCGACATCGCCGGGTACTTCAACCACCGGTACGGGGACCGCTACAGCTTCCCTCTCCCCAAGGGCGTCATCGACGACAGCGAGGCCAGCATCCTCCCGGGGACCGACGGCCGCAAGATGAGCAAGTCCTACGACAACCACATCCCCCTCTTCCTGCCGGAGAAGAAGCTCCGCAAGGCGATCAACCGCATCCCCACGGACTCCACACCGGTCGAGGACCCCAAGGACCCGGACTCCTCGATCCCCTTCCAGCTCCTCACCCACTTCGCCGACGCCGAGAAGGTGGCCGACGTGCGCCAGCGCCTGGAGGCGGGCGGCATGGGCTGGGGCGACCTGAAGAAGGAGCTCTTCGAGGCGGTCAACACCGAGCTCGGCCCCAAACGCGAGCGCTACGAGGAACTCATGGCCTCGGAGACCGAACTCGACGAGATCCTGGACTCCGGTCTCGAACGCGCCCGTTCGCGCGCTCGCAGGGTCCTGGCCGACGTCCGCGCGGCGATCGGCATCGACTAGGGGTGCCCGCGCCGGGCGACCACCCGGCACGGACGCGTACGTACGGGGGCGGCGGTGACCAGGTCACCACCGCCCCCGCCGTCGTGCTCCGGCCCGCCATGGGCGGACACCGGGCTCAGCCGCTGACCGGTCGGCCCTCCAACGCCACACCGGCCTCGCGCAGCCGCTCCACCGCCGTGTCGACGGTCGGCTCGGACACCCCGGCGGTCAGAGCGAGCAGCACCCGGGTACGGAAACCCTCGCCGACCGCGTCGAGGGCGGTCGCGCGCACGCAGTGGTCGGTGGCGATGCCCACCACGTCCACCTCGTCCACGTTCCGCTCGCGCAGCCAGGAGGCCAGGGTCGTCTCCCCGTCCCCGGCCGTGCCCTCGAAACCGCTGTAGGCGGCGGTGTACTGGCCCTTGCTGAAGACCTCCTCCGCCACGGAGGCGTCGAAGCCGGGGTGGAACTCCGCGCCGGGCGTCCCCGCCACACAGTGCCGGGGCCAGCTGTCCACGAAGTCGGGAGTGTCCGAGAAGTGCGCTCCCGGGTCGATGTGGTGGTCACGCGTGGCCACCACGTGGTCGTAGCCGCCCGCCCGAGCGTGCTCGGTGACGGCGGCCGCCGTACGGGCCCCTCCGTCCACGCCCAGACTGCCGCCCTCGCAGAAGTCGTTCTGCAGGTCCACCACGATGAGTGCCCTGGTCATGTCGTCGGCACCTCGCTTCCTTGTCGTCGGGACGGTGCTCGGTGGTCCTCCGCGGGACGGGAGCCGCGCACCCGGACCGGTCGAACCGGTCGCTGTCAGTGGAAGACCGTGGCCAGTGCCACGTCCCCCCGGGACATCCTCAGGGCCTGCTCGGGCAGCTCGGCCACGGTCGCGCGGTTGCGGGCCCGTGCCTCGTGCACGCTCTCGTGCCCCACCACCTCGCCGTCGGTGACCAGCGGCCGCAGCAGCGGCCGCACGCCGACCCGGTCGACCGGCTCGTGCGGATAGACCTCCTCGGCCACCGCGATTCCCTTGTCGTCCAACCGCCGTACCGCCCACTTGCGGCCGCCTCGGCTCGGCTTGCCGACCGAGCGCTTGGCGACCGGCTCCAACGGAGCGTCCGGTTCGAGGCCCCGCGCCCGCGCCACCAGCTTGTACACCAGTGACACGGTCGGCGCGCCCGACCCCGTCACCAGGGACGTACCCACTCCGTACCCGTCCACCGGGGCCACCGCCAGCGCCTGGATCGAGTGTTCGTCCAGGTCCCCGGTGACCACGATGCGGGTCTCGGTGGCACCGAGGGAGTCCAGCTGCGCGCGCACCCGCGCCGCGGTCGCTCCCAGGTCGCCGGAGTCGATCCGGACGGCCCCCAGCTCGGGACCGGCGAGCTCCACCGCGTGGCGCACGGCTCGCTCCACCTCGAAGGTGTCGACCAGGAGCGTCGTCCCCCGTCCCATGGACTCCAGCTGGGCCTGGAAGGCCTGCCGCTCGCTGTCGTGCAGCAGGGTGAACGCGTGCGCGGCGGTCCCGCCGGTGGGCACCCCGTAGGTGCGGCCCGCCTCCAGGTTGGAGGAGGTGGCGAACCCCGCCACGTAGGCGGCGCGGGCCGCGGCGACCGCGGAACGCTCGTGGGTGCGCCGGGAGCCCATCTCGATGAGGGGCCGGTCACCGGCGGCCACGGTCATCCGGGTCGCGGCGGAGGCGATCGCGCTGTCGTGGTTGTACACCGACAGCGCGAGCGTCTCCAGGATCACGGACTCGGCGAAGGTGCCCTCCACGACCAGGATCGGCGACCCCGGGAAGTAGGCCTCTCCCTCGCCGTAGCCCCACACGTTCCCGGAGAAGCGGTACTCCGAGAGCCAGTTCAGGGTCGTCTCGTCCACCACACCGTGATCGGAGAGGAAGTCCAGTTCGGCGCCGCCGAAGCGGAAGCGTTCCAGCAGGTCCAGGAAACGACCGGTCCCCGCGACGATCCCGTAGCGGCGTCCCTCCGGCAGGCGCCGGGCGAACATCTCGAACACCGACCGGCGTGCGGCGGCCCCGCTGTGCAGGGCTCCCTGGAGCATCGTCAGTTCGTAGTGGTCGGTGAGCAGCGCGCTGCTGCTGTCCTCGCTCATAGGGGCGAGCCTACGTGTTCCGATCCGTCCCGGTACGGGCGCCCCACCTGCGTCGGGGCGGTGTCCGGAGTGACGTTGAACGCATGAATACCCACTTGGTTGGTAGAGAAGCGGTTATGGGTACCCTGGAGCCATGCTGAGGATCGACCGCTCCATCCACGACCAGATCGTCGCCCACGCGCGCCGCGACCACCCCGACGAGGCGTGTGGCGTCGTCGCGGGCCCCGAGGGCTCCGACCGTCCGGAGCGGGTCATCGAGATGCTGAACGCGGCGCGCTCGCCCACGTTCTACGAGTTCGACTCGACCGAGTACAAGAAGGTCTACGACGAACTGTGGGACCGCGACGAGGAGTTCGTCGTGATCTACCACTCCCACACCGCGACCGAGGCCTACCCGTCGCGTACTGACATCACGTACGCCCAGTGGCCGCAGGCGCACTACGTCCTGGTGTCCACCCGGGAGCCCGACACCGCCGAGTTCCGGTCCTTCCGCATCATTGACGGCGAGGTCACCGAGGAACCCGTCGAGATCGTCGGCGCCGGCACCGACCGGTAGGAACCCCCGCGTCACGGTCACGGACGACGTCTCCGTGGCCGTCGCCCGGGGAGCCCGGGCACGGCGGTCCGCGGAATGCCGACGCCGGACCGCCTGTTGGACCTGAACGCACAACCAACGACCGTTTACGGAGTCACCTTCATGGCCATCGAGGTCCGCATCCCCACCATCCTGCGCAACCTGACCAACGACGCGAAGGTCGTCCAGGGGTCCGGCGACACCCTCAGCGCCCTGGTCGCCGACCTGGACCAGCAGTACCCCGGCATCGCGGAGCGCCTGGTCGACGGCGGCAAGCTGCGCCGGTTCATCAACGTCTACCTGAACGACGAGGACGTCCGTTTCGTCGGCGGCCTCGAAGCCGAGCTCTCGGACGGCGACAACGTGACCGTTCTGCCCGCCGTCGCGGGCGGCTCTCGCTGAGGAAGCCATGCGCTACGACTCCCTGCTCGACTCCCTCGGAGGCACGCCGCTGGTCGGCCTGCCTCGGCTCTCGCCCTCGCCGGAGGTCCGGCTGTGGGCGAAGCTGGAGGACCGCAACCCCACCGGCTCGATCAAGGACCGCGCCGCGTTCTTCATGATCGAGCAGGCCGAGAAGGACGGGCTGCTCTCCCCGGGGTGCACCATCCTTGAGCCGACGTCGGGGAACACCGGTATCTCGCTGGCCATGGTCGCCAAGCTGCGCGGCTACCGCATGGTCTGCGTCATGCCGGAGAACACCTCCGAGGAACGCAAGAAGCTGCTCGCGATGTGGGGGGCCGAGGTTCACTACTCGGACGCGGCGGGCGGCTCCAACGAGGCGGTGCGCGTCGCCAAGGAGATGGCCGCGGCCCACCCCGACTGGGTGATGCTGTACCAGTACGGCAACCACGCCAACGCCCGGGCCCACTACGAGACCACCGGGCCCGAGCTGCTGGCGGACCTCCCCGGGATCACCCATTTCGTGGCGGGGCTCGGCACGACCGGGACCCTCATGGGGGTGGGCCGGTACCTGCGTGAGCACAGGCCCGATGTGCGGATCGTGGCGGCCGAGCCGAGGTACGGCGAGCTGGTCTACGGGTTGCGCAACCTCGACGAGGGTTTCGTCCCGGAGCTCTACGACGAGTCCGTGCTCACCACGCGGTTCTCCGTCCCCTCGGACGCCGCGCTGCGCCGGACCCGCGAGCTGCTCAACAAGGAGGGCATCTTCGCCGGTATCTCCACCGGCGGCGCGCTCCACGCCGCTCTCGGTATGGCGCGCAAGGCGGAGCAGGCGGGGGAGCGCGCGGACATCGCGTTCGTGATCGCCGACGCCGGGTGGAAGTACCTCTCCACCGGAGCCTACGACGGCACCTTGGAGGAGGCGGAGGAGCGCCTGGACGGTCAGCTCTGGGCGTGAGCCCGTCCCCGGGACGTGTTCCCGGGGCGCGGGGCCGCGTCGTCTGGCGGAGGCCGGTTCCCTGGGGGACCGGCCTCCGGTCCGCCCGCCCTCGGTCCCGCCTTCCGCGTGCGCGGTCGGGCGCAGGTCAGATCCTGTCCCGAACTCCGGAGCGGTGAAACGGTCATATCTGGTCAATCGGTGTGAAAAATTCACACGTGATGCACGTCGCCTGAGATGCGGGACACATTTTGTACCACCCGGGCGGCCATTGGGGTACACCCGTAACAACGGGACATCCGCAGAACCAGCCGCCCACCGCTCACCCCGCACACGTCACCAAGGGGCCACGGAAGCAGTGCGGCCGATCGAAAAGGCGACGACGACGTGCGACTCACGATTATCGGGTCCTCCGGGAGCTTCCCCGGGCCGGACAGTCCGGCCTCCTGTTACCTGGTGGAGGCGGACGGCTTCCGGCTCCTGCTGGATCTCGGCAACGGCGCCCTCGGCGCCCTCCAGCGCCACGCCGACCTGTACTCCGTCGACGCCGTCTACCTCAGCCACCTGCACACCGACCACTGCGCGGACATGTGCGCCTACTGGGTCGCCCGGATGTACCCGCCCGGAGGAGCCAAGTCGCCCATCCCCGTCTACGGCCCCCCGGGAGTGGCGGACCGGCTCGCGGAGATCTACGGTCTGGACCCCGACCCCGGCATGACCGAGGTCTTCGACTTCCACGAGCTCGTCCCGGGTGAGTTCCGGATCGGTCCCATGACCGCGCGCGTGGACCGCGTCAACCACCCCGTCGACGCCTTCGGCATCCGCCTGGAGCACGGCGGGTCGAGTCTCGCCTACTCCGGCGACACCGGCTCCTGCGACTCCCTCGTCGACCTGGCCCGCGACACCGACGTGTTCCTGTGCGAGGCCGCCTTCCACGACCACGTCGAGCACCCCAAGGACATGCACCTCACGGGAAGCGAGGCGGGCGACCACGCCACCAGGGCCAAGGCGCGCAAACTGCTCCTGACCCACCTGGTGCCGTGGAACGACGACGGGGTCACCATGGCCGAGGCCCGCAGCACCTACGACGGCCCCATCGAGTTGGCCCGGGGCGGCGAGGTCCGGGAGATCTGAGGGTCGTCCCCGTCCGAAACACGCCGGGTCACGGACACGCTGGGTGACCCATCGCGGCCGTGCCACCACGGGACGGACGGTGCCCGGGGGACGCGGGGGCCTCACCGGTGCGTGGCAGCGGGCCGCGTGTGGTGCCGGTCCCACCACGTGCGGTAGGTCCGGACTCCAGCACCGGGGAACACCCCGCCGATATACGCTCGTGTCCATGGCTCGACCTGACGGACGCGTTCCGACCCAACTCCGCCCTGTGAACATCCACCGCAACTGGCTCCGCCACGCGGAGGGCTCCGCCCTCATCGAGTTCGGGGACACCCGCGTGCTCTGCGCGGCCACCGTCGAGGACGGTGTGCCCCGCTGGCGTCGGGGTACCGGCGAGGGCTGGGTCACCGCCGAGTACGCGATGCTCCCGCGCTCCACGGACACCCGGGGCGCCCGCGAGTCCGTGCGCGGCAAGATCGGCGGCCGCACCCACGAGATCTCCCGCCTCATCGGCCGCTCCCTGCGCGCCGTCGTCGACTTCAAGGCGATGGGCGAACACACCATCACCCTCGACTGCGACGTGCTCCAGGCCGACGGCGGCACCCGCACCGCGGCGGTCACCGGCGCGTACGTGGCCCTGGCCGACGCGATGAAGCACCTGCGCAAGCGGCGCAAGCTCAAGAACAACCCGCTCACCGGATCGGTCGCGGCGGTCAGCGTCGGCGTGGTGCAGGGCCAGCCCCGGCTCGACCTGAACTACCTGGAGGACTCGGTCGCCGACACCGACATGAACGTCGTGCTCACCGGGGACGGCAAGTTCGTGGAGGTGCAGGGCACTGCGGAGGGGCAGGGCGCCGCCTTCGACCGCGAACTGCTGGACAAGCTGCTCGACCTCGCCACCGGCGGGTGCGAGGAACTGGCCGCCCTCCAGAAGAAGGCCCTGTCGGAATGAGCGGCGCGGACGCGGTGAGGATCGTCCTCGCGACGCGCAACGCGAAGAAGGTGCCGGAGATGCGGGCGATCCTGGCCGAGGCCGGGGTGACGGCCGAGGTCCTCGCCCTGGACGCGTTCCCGGACGCGCCCGAGGTGCCCGAGACCGAGCCCTCCTTCATCGGCAACGCGCTGCTCAAGGCCCGGGCCATCGCCGAACACACGGGTCTGCCCGCCGTCGCGGACGACTCCGGCCTGAGCGTGGACGAACTCCGGGGGATGCCCGGGGTGCTCTCCGCCCGCTGGGCGGGGCGCTTCGGTGAGGGGGACCAGGACCGGGCCAACCTCGACCTGGTGCTGGACCAGCTCGCGGACACGCCGCCGGACCGCAGGGGTGCGGAGTTCGTGTGCGCCGCGGTCCTCGTGATGCCCGACGGGACCGAGGCGGTCGCCGAAGGCATCCTGCGCGGTCGCCTGGTCGGTGAGCGCCGGGGCACGAACGGGTTCGGCTACGACCCGGTCTTCGTCCCCGAGGGGGAGAGCCGCACGGCGGCGGAGCTGACCCCCCAGGAGAAGAACGTGATCAGCCACCGGGGGATCGCCTTCCGACAGCTCGCGAAGGAACTCGCGGAGATGGTCTAGCGGAGACCGCGACCGGGGCGGGTACGGGATCTCCCGTACCCGCCCCGGTCGCGACGGGGACGTACCTCCAGGAAGTTCCGCGACCCGTGTTTGAACCCAGGCGTCCCGGGCACGATCACCGTTGTACGGACATGGACGCCGTCCCGCGCAGGCAGGAAGACCCCGAGACCAGGGGCTTCCACGACCGCGCGGAACGCCCGGACCACACGGGTCTGACCCCGGGACCGGGCCGATTTGACGTCTCCCGACCAGTTACCTAGACTCACCGAGTCGCTGCGGGACGGCGAGCGGGGCCCAGGCCTCGACTCGGAACCGGGCCGCGACCATCGACACCCTCTCCACAGCATCGTGGTTCGAGCAGTCGCTCGGAGCAGGTAAGCTCAGGGAGTTGCTTCGAAAGGCCCACTGAAACACGGGCCAGGAAAAGCACCGGGAATTCTTTCCCCGGATCAGCTGGAAAGCGAAAACGCCGATTTGGCGGGGCGCGGAACACCTGATAAAGTAAAGACACAATAAAGCGGACACGCCGCGAAAGCGGCGGAAAAGCAGAAGCCTTCTCCGGAAGAGCAGACAGAGTTCAGACTCTGGCGCTTGTACGGGAAGAGTGATTGTTTCTTG